>JANXVA010000508.1 GCA_025351875.1 Myxococcales bacterium
GTGAGCATGGCCTCCGTGGTCGGAGGGTCGAGGAGCTTGCGGCCTAGCGGTCGACTCATGCGCTTGGTCGAAAGGTAGCACCGCCCACCCCATTCAACAGACTTCTGTGCAGCCCACAAGGAGGCCCGATCAGAGGGGCTCCAGCCTAGAATGGGCCACCTCCGCATGAGTCTCCCCCGCACCGATCCCGTCGCGCTCCTCGCCTCTCTGGTCTCGTTCCGCACCGACGTGGTCGAGGGCAACGAGCGCCCCCTCGCCGACCATCTCGCCGCGTTGCTCCGTGAGCGCGGGCCCGACGAGATCACGATCGCCGACGTGCCGCGCCCGGGCGACGGCAAGCCAGCGTCGTATGTCTACGCGCGCTTCGGCACGCCGAAGCTCCTCGTCAACGCGCACCTCGACACCGTGCCACCGAACGCGGACTGGAGCTCGGACCCGTTCGTGCCGCGCATCGAAGGCAATCGGCTCCACGCGCTCGGCGCCGCAGACACGAAGGGCGCTGCCGCCGCGATCCTCGCCGCGCTGGACGAGGCGACGCCACGGGACACGGGCATCCTCTTCTCGGGCGACGAGGAGTTCAGCAGCGTCGCGATGCGCGCCTTCGTGGCGAGCGCGCACCGTGGAGTGCTCGAGCGCGCCATCGTGTGCGAGCCGACGAACCTGAAGGTGGGCGTTCGGCATCGCGGGTTCGTCGCATTCGAGGTGACTGTGGCAGGCCCGGGTGGGCATTCGTCTCGCGCCGACTCGCTGCCGTCGCCGATCGCGATGCTCTCGCGCCTCGGAGTCGCGCTCGACGACTGGTCACGGCGGCACTACGGCCTCGGCCCGCCGGGCTTTCCCGGGATGTGCCTGAACCTCGCGAAGCTCGACGGCGGCGTCGCCTTCAACGTGATCCCCGCCAACGGTCGCCTCCTCGTATCGATTCGTCCGCCGCCCGGCGCCGACACCGCTGCGATCCGCAAAGAGCTCGAGGCGATCGCACGCGAGGTCGTGCCCGGGTCGACGTTCACGATGCTCCGCGACAACCAGCCCTTCGCGACCACGGACGTCGCGTCGTTCGTGCCGCTCCTCGGCGACAGCGCGCGCGCCACGATCGATCTCGGGTTCTGGACCGAGGCGGCGATTTTGACGTCGAGCGGCATCGATGCCGTCGTGCTGGGCCCGGGCGACATCGCGCAGGCGCACGGTCCAGACGAATGGGTCACGCTCGACGAGCTTCACCTTGCTCGCGACCTCTTCCGCTCGGTCTTCTCTGGTGGGGCTCCGCCCGCTTCGCCCCTCGCTTCGCGAGCCTCCCCGTGATGCGACCTGCTCGGCGTGATGCGCCTGCGGCGAAGGGCGCCGCAGCGGCGCCGGATTTCACGCCTGGGTGCGCCTTGGGTTCACCGGGTTTGCGCGAGGGTGTGAGCTTGCGCTTGTCAGGTTTTTAGCGCCGCGCGGGCGAGCTCGCGCCAGCGGTCACCAGTCCATCCGAAGGCGAGCCGCTCATAGTTGAGGGTCCCGGGATGCGGCGGCCTCGTGAAGTCGTACGCGGGCGCGCACCGGAGCGGCTCGGCGAGCGTACCGAAGCTCGCGAGCACGTCGACCTGGCTCGCGAACGCATCGAGCATCGCGCGCTTGCGTCGCCGCGCTCGGACGTCGAGAAGCCCGTCGTGGCGCGCCGCGCACGAGGACTCGCTGCCCGGGACGAACGACGCCGACTCGACCTCCTGCCGTCCGGACGCCGCGTGGTACGAAGACATCTCCGCGATTCTCACCGGCACGCCGCTCACTCGCGCCGCCGCGTGCACCGCGAACGCGACCGAATCGTGATCAGGGTGCCCACCTTCGTAAGGATGGGTGATGACGACGCTGGGCGGCGACGTCACGAGGCGCTGCGAGAGTGCCCGCGCCACCTCCACCATCGCGAGCGCCGCCTCCTGATCGGGTACGCCCAACGAGGGCAGGAGGACCACGTCCGGGTCGAGACCGCCCACCCGGAGCGCGGCCGCCAGCTCGGACCGTCGAACAGCGGCCGCCTCGGACGGAGCAAGCCTGCCGAGGGTCGGCCTGAGCGAAGGATCGCGAGGCGCGCCGTCGGTGACGTGGACGATGTGTACGCGCCAGCCCATCGCGACGAGCGAACCGAGCATCGCGCCTACGCCGATCGTCTCGTCGTCCGGGTGCGCCGCAACGACGAGGACCGAGCTGCCCTCGCCCGAGAGTGCGAGCCGTTCGAGAGCGCAGGCGTGCTCTTGCGCGACGGCACGAGGCGGCGGGTCGAGGCTCACGCGGGAGACGCGAGCAGCCAGTCACACGACGCATAGCGATCCCACGAGTCCGGCAGGAGGGCCACCACGGGCCCCGAGACGCGACCGGAGCGCGCGACGCGCTCGGCCGCGACGACGGCGGTCCCTGCCGAGCCTCCGACGAACAGGCCCTCTTCGCGGATCAATCGCTGCGCCATCGCGAAGCTCTCTGCGTCGGAGACGGTCTCGACATGCCCGATGACCGAGCGATCGAGGATGTCGGGAGCCTTGCTCGAGCCGATGCCTTCGATCTTGTACGGAGCGTCCGGTCCGAGGGTGCCCGTCCGCGCCCACTCACCGAGGCCCGAGCCGAGCGGGTCCGCGAGGACGACCAGCACGCCGGGGTTCTTCCGCTTCAGCGCCCGACCGACGCCCGTGATGGTGCCGCCCGTTCCGACCCCGGCGACGAAGGCCGCGATCGCGCCATGGGTCTGCTCCCAGAGCTCGGGGCCGGTCGTCCGCTCGTGGGCCTCGACGTTCGCGGGGTTGCAGAATTGATCGGTGAGGAACCACCCCCGCTCGGCGGCGAGCCTGCGCGCCACGTTCTGGAAGTTGTCGGCGTGCGACGGTGGAGCGTTCGGCGTCACGATCACCTCGGCCCCGACGGCCTTCAGCGCGTTGCGCTTGTCGACGGACATCTTCTCCGGAAGGACGCACACGAGCCGGTAGCCCCGCAGCGCCGCGACGATCGCGAGGCCGAGTCCGGTGTTGCCCGCAGTGGCCTCGATGAGGGTATCGCCCGGCCGGAGGACGCGCCTGCGTTCGGCGTCGTCGACGATGGCGAGCGCGATCCGATCCTTCACGCTTCCACCGGGATTCAGGTGCTCGCACTTCACGAGGATCGGGACGGGAGCGCCCAGGCCGATCTTCGTCAGGGCGACGAGCGGAGTGTTGCCGATGTGATCGAGGATGTTCGTCATGGCGTCCCCGTCCCCGCGAGCGAGCGCCATGCCTCCACGAGCGCGGCGCCCGCGCGCTCGATGTCTTCGGCGGTCGTCGTCGTGCCCACGGAGAGCCGCACGGTCTCGAGCGCCTCGTCGGGACCGAGACCCATCGCGAGCAGCACGCCCGACGCGCTCTCGTGCCCCTCGTGGCATGCCGAGCCCGTGGAGGCCGCGATCTCCGGCGCTGCGTCGAGGACCGCTGTGCCCCGAACGCGCGGGAAGCGAACGCTCAGCGTGTTGGGGAGCTGCTCCGTGTCGTGACCGTTGCGCCGCACGCCGGGGATCGCCACCGTGAGCAGACGCCAGAGCTGATCGCGCAGACTGCGGAGTTGCGCCGTTCTCGCGTCGAGCTTCCCGTAGGCCACCTCGCACGCGACGCCGAGGCCGACGATGCTCGCCACGTTCTCGGTGCCGGGGCGGAGGCCGCGCTCGTGTCCGGCTCCTCGCGCGAAGGGGACGACGTTCGTTCCTCGACGAATGTAGAGCGCGCCGACGCCCTTCGGGGCATTGAGCTTGTGCCCGGCGACGGTCAAGAGATCGACACCCAGCGCGTCGACGTTCACGGCGATCTTGCCGACGCTCTGAGCGGCGTCCGTGTGCACGAGCGCGCCGCTTGCGTGCGCGAGGGCTGCGAGCTCGGCGATCGGCTGGAGCGTGCCGATCTCGTTGTTGGCATGGATCACCGTGACGAGGGCCGTCGTGTCGCCGACGCGAGAGCCGAGCTCGTCGAGCCGGATGCGACAGTGGGCGTCGACCGTCACGAAGTCGACGCGCCATCCGTGCGCAGCGAGCTGGCGACACGGGTTCGCCGTGGCGGGGTGCTCGACGGCGGTGGTGACGACGTGACGGCGGCCCGCCGCGGCAGCCTCCGCTACGCCGCGGATCGCGAGGTTGTTCGCCTCGGTGCCGCCCGAGGTGAAGTAGACCTCGTCAGGACGGCAGCCGAGCAGCCCCGCGACCTGCCCGCGCGCCCGCTCGACGCCGGCCCGCGCCGCCTGCCCGTACGGGTGAGTGCTCGAAGGATTGCCGAAATGCTCGCGGAGATAGGGCAGCATCGCGTCGACCACCTCGGGAAGGAGCGGCGTGGTCGCGTTGTGGTCGAGATAGATCGCCATGCGGTCGTTCGTCATCCCCCTGCCCTCCTCGGCCCGAGAGTCTCCGTCATCCGAAGGGCGGCGACGAGCCCGGAGAGGAACGTCAGCGCGGCGACGGCCCAGATGGCGGCGGGCACGCCGAGGATGTCGGCCACCAGGCCGGCGAGGAGCGCACCGATCGCATACCCGAGATCGCGCCACAGGCGGTATACGCCGACCGCCGACGCGCGCCAGGATGGATGGGCCACGTCACCGATCGCGGCGAGCAGCGTCGGGTACACCATGGCGGTCCCGAGGCCGAGGAGCGCGCCCCCGACGGCGAACCCAGCAAACGTCCTCGAGAGCACCGTGACGCCGATTCCGATCGCCTGCAGCCACATCCCGCAGACGATGAGCCACTTCCGGCCGACCTTGTCGGAGAGCGCGCCGGTGAAGAGCTGCCCCATTCCCCACACGCCCGGGTAGATCGCAGCGAGCCAGCCGATCTGGGCGAGATGCATGCCCGACGCCGCGAAGTAGAGCGGGAACAGGCCCCATGCCATACCGTCGTTCAGGTTGTTCACGAGCCCGGCCTGGCTCACGCTCGAGAGGTTCTTGTCGAGGAGCGACGTGAGCACGAAGAGCTCGCGCTGCGAGGGAACCCCCGCGGCAGGCAGATCGCCGTCGAGCTTCGCCTCGTGACGCGCGTGCCCGATCGTCTCGCGGACGAGGAACACCGACAACAGGAGGCCCAGCGCGACGAAGCCGAGACCGAGGTAGAACGGTTGGGGGCGGAGTCCAAAGCGCGAGGCGATGGCGCCGGTGGCGAGCGCTGCGCCCGCCACCGCGAAGTAGCCGGCGAACTCGTTGAGCCCCATCGCGAGCCCGCGCTTCTCCGGGCCGGCGAGATCGATCTTCATGATGACCGTCGACGACCAGGTGAGCCCCTGGCTCACGCCGAGAAGCACGTTCGCGAAGAGGATCCATCCCCACGAGGGCGCCCACATGAGGAGGAACGGCACCGGGCTCGCGACCAGCCAGCCGCCCACGAGGATGGCCTTGCGCCCGTAGGCTTCGGAGAGTCGCCCCGCGAGGTAGTTCGTGAGCGCCTTCGTGATCCCGAAGACCACGATGAACGAGAGGATCGCCGCGCGCGCGGCGAGGTGAAACTCCTCCTCGGCGATGGAGGGCAGGATGGCCCGCTCCATGCCGACCATTGCGCCGACGAACGCGTTGACGACGACGAGCAGCGAGAACTGCGCGAGGTTTGCGCGGATGCCGAGCGTGACCTCTTTCGTCATGGACCGGTCTCCGAGCCTCTCGGCGAGGTCCGAGGGTACGCCGGTCCTGCTCGGGGGGCTCCACTCTCTCACGGGTACGCGACGCGAATGCGGCCGCCGCAAGGGACTTCGATCACCTGGTCGCGACCGTCGTGACCGATCTTGACCGTGTGCGTTCCGCAGTCGACGACGGCGGCGCCGAGCGAGGAAGGGACCCGCTTGCCGTCGACGAACACGCGGTGCCCCGCGGCGCTCGCGGGGAGCGCGAGCGCTCCCTTCTGCGGACCCTTGACGGTGTCGCGCGGGCGGTCCTCGACGACGCGCGGAGGTGGCGGCGGCGCTGCGGGCGGTGCGACAGGCAGTGGTGTAGGCGCGACCGCGTTCGGGGCGGGCGCGATCGGCGTGGGCGCGACCGGCGTGGGCGCGACCGACGGCGCGGACGTGCTCGCGCGCGACGCCGACGCGCAGCAGCGCCATCCGATCTGGTAGTAGCGGAAGCCCTCGTCGTGCCCGGCCGTCACGGCGCGGCATCGACCGCGAACCCAGCTCCAGTAGCCGCCCTTCAGCGCGCTCTTGTGCGGGTTGCCGGTCTCGTTGACGGTCCACTCGTCGACGTTGCCGGTCATGTCGAACACCCCGAAGGGGCTCTTGCAGTTCGGCCGCGAGCCGCTCGCCTCGCCCTGCCAGAGCCGAGCGACCTCGGCGGCGCGCTTGTCGGGGTGCTTCAGCGCGTCCTCGTTGACCTGGATGGCGTCCTTGTCGATGTTGCACGCCGTCGCGTCGCGCGTGTAGCCGTACGGGTAAGGCAGGTGCTCGGGGCCCTCGCAGGCGAGCGTCCATTCGTCCTGCGTGCAGAGCCGCTTGCCGATGCTCTGGCAGGCGTCGCGCGCCTCGTACCAGCTCTTCATCACGACGGGCTCTTCGCCCGCCTTGTTGGGCCACTCGTACTTGTCGATGCAGAAGTGCTTCTGCGACGTGCCGGTCTGGCAGTCGCCGCTGGGCGCCCGGTACTCCGAGCAGCGATACGACATCGCGAGCGGCCGCTTGATGCAGATCTGATCGAGGAACGGACAAAACGACCCTTCTACCTCGAGCATGTCCGCCTGACACGCGGAAGCTGCGCTCGGTTGCGCGGCGCGCGGTGACTCGTCGGCGAGAGGCCTCGCGTCAGCGGCCACCCCGGCGTCATCCGAGCGCGCGGCGGTTGCGTGCATGATGCATATCCCGAACGCCACCCAGCGGACCCGCGCTGCACGCATGCGTGGGCGATGAGACGTCCTCACTGCTTCGACTTGGGCCACTCGTCGATCAGGTTCGCGACGAGCGACGTCCAGCCCGTCTGGTGCGACGCACCCAGCCCAGCGCCGTTGTCGCCATGGAAGTACTCATAGAAGAGGAGCTCGTCACGCCAGTGTGGATCGCTCTGGAATTTCTCGGCGCCGCCCCAGACGGGCCGCCGACCGCTCTCGTCCCGCAGGAAGATGTCGATCATTCGCCGCGACAGATCGCTCGCGATGTCCCGGAAGCCCACCGGCTGCTCGTTGCTGCCCGGCGTGCTCAAGAGGTACGACGGCCCGAAGGCCGTCCCGAGCTTGCGCAGGCTCTCGATGATCAGGAACGACGTCGGGAACCACAGCGGCCCGCGCCAGTTCGAGTTCCCGCCCTTCAGCTTCGACGACGACTCCGCCGGCTCGTACGGCACCGTGCGCCCGTCGAGCTCGAACGGATTCGCCTCGTGGAACTTCGAGAGCGAGCGCACGCCGTAGCGTGAGAGAAACTCGGTCTCGTCGTGGAGGCGCTTCACCATGCGCGAGATCTGGTCCTGGTTGACGATGGTCAGCAGGTACGTGACGCGCCCGTCCTTCTCGATGCGGTGAATGACCTCCTCGGTCATCTCGCGCCGGTTCTTGATGAACCAGTTCAGGTTCGCGGTGAACTCCTTGAACGGCTCGGTCCACTCGAGCTCGAGTCGCTCCACCGCGAAGAGCGGAATGAGCCCAACGAGCGAGCGCACGCGGAACTTCTTGAAGCGCCCGTCGGGATACCGAAGGACGTCGTAGAAGAAGCCGTCCTTCTTGTCGAACAAGGCATAGTCCTTGTTCCCCATGTGCTTCATCGCATAGGCGACGTACGTGTAGTGCTGGAGGAACTTCGAGGCCAAGCCCTCGTACACGGGATTCTCGCGCGCGAGCTCGAGAGCGATGCGCATCAGGTTGAGGCAGAACATGCCCATCCAACCCGTCGCGTCGCTCTGCTCGAGGGTCGAGCCGTCCTTCGAGGCCTCGCTGCGATCGATCAGCGTGATGTTGTCCAGGCCGAGGAAGCCGCCCTCGAAGACGTTGTTGCCCTCGCGATCGACCTTGTTCACCCAGTTCGCGAAGTTGATGAGCAGCTTGTGGAAGCAGCGCTCGAGCCACGGGCGATCGGCCTTGCCGCTGCGCAGGCGGTCCATGTTGTAGACGCGCCACACCGCCCACGCGTGCACGGGCGGGTTGAGATCGCTGAACTCCCACTCGTACGCGGGCAGCTGCCCCGAAGGGTGCTGGAACTGCTCGAACAGCAGCATCCAGAGCTGCTCCTTGGCGAACTTCGCGTCGACGAGCGCGAACGGAACGCACTGGAACGCGAGATCCCACGCCGCGAACCAGGGGTATTCCCACTTGTCCGGCATCGTCATCACGCGCATCGAGTTCAGGTGGCGCCAGTGCTCGTTCCTGATCCGCCGGCGTGACTGCGGCGGCGGACTGTCCGCGTTGTCGCCGTCGAGCCACTTCGCGACGTCGAAGATGTAGCTCTGTTTCGTCCACATCAGCCCCGCGAGCGCCCGCCGCTGCACGTGCTTCTCGTCCGCGCTCGCGCCCTCGGGGTAGACGCTCGCGTAGAACGTGTTGGCCTCGGCCACGCGCAGCGCGAACATCGCATCGACGTCAGCGAGCGGCAGCGCGTGCGCCTCGTCCGACAGACGGAAGCGAAGCACGGTCGTACTCCCCGCCTTCACGTCGAGCTTGTAGTGCAGCGCCGCCTTCGTCCCGAAGCGCTCGGGACGCAGCGCGTACCGCTGGCCGTCGACGACGAACCGATGGAACGCGTCCTTCGTGAACGCACTCCGGCTCGTGTTGCCCGGTCCCCAGGTCGCCTCTCCGTTCGTCTCGTTGTCGGTGAAGATCGGCTCGCCGCCCTCGGGCCCGTAGAGCCAGCGCGTCCCCATCCGGTACTCGATGGGAATGTTCGGGTCGACGGCAACTCCGCCGTCGTCTGCGACCAGCACGAGGCCCTCGCTGGAGCCCTGCGAGATCCGAGGTGCGCCCGTCGGCTCCTTGCCCCAGGCCCAGGTGTTGCGGAACCAGAGGTTCGGGAGAACGTGGATCGGCGCGTCGTCGGGGCCGCGGTTCGTGATGCTGATCCGACAGAGGATGTCTTCCGGGCCGACCTTCGCGTACTCGACGAGAATGTCGAAGTAGCGATCCTGCTCGAACACGCCGGTATCGAGCAGCTCGTACTCGGGCCCCTGCCCCGCACGCCGCTGGTTCTCCTCGACGAGCTTCTGATAGGGGAACGCTGCCTGCGGGTACTTGTAGAGCAGGCTCATGTACGAGTGCGTCGGCGTGTTGTCGACGTGGAAGTAGTATTCCTTCACGTCCTCGCCGTGGTTCCCCTCGTAGGGGTTCACGCCGTAAAGGCGCTCTTTCAAGTGCGAGTCGCGCCCGTTCCAGAACGCGGGCGCGAAGTTGAGGAGCTGGAAGCGATCGCAGATGCCGGCGATCCCGTCCTCGCCCCAGCGATACGCCTTCGAGCGCGCCTTGTCGTACGGAAGGTACTGCCACGCGTTGCCGTCCGCGGAGTAGTCCTCACGCACTGTGCCCCACGAGCGATCGCTCAGGTAGGGGCCCCAGCGTCGCCACGGAGAGAGGTCGTCACGGATCTCGTCGATCCGTTCTTGTTCCTTGCCGCCTGCTGCGGCCCTGGTCGGTTTTGCCATTGCGAGGTCGTCGCTCAGCGCGGCGCCGTGAGGGCGTCGGTGGGCAGGTTGACCTGGTAGCGCTCTTTCGCCACTTGTTGCACCGCGCTCGCGAAGAGCGGGTTGTCGCGGAGGATGCGGCTGAAGTCCGACTTGTCGAGGACGAACAGATCGCAGCTCGTCTGCGCGCGCACGTCCGCGGTGCGCGGCTTCGACATGAGCACGCCGATCTCGCCGAAGATGTCGCCGTCCGCGAGGACCTTGATCACCTTGCCGTCGAAGTCGAGGACCTCGACCTCACCGCGGGCAACCAGGTAGAGCTCACGCCCGATGTCCCCCTTCTTGATGATCAGCTCCCCGGCGGAGACCTGCCGCGAGCGCAGCGCCATGATGACCTGCTCGAGGAAGACCATGTCGCCGTCCTTGAAGAGCGGCACCTTGCGCAGCACGTCCTCGGTGAGCACCTCGTGCCAGCGCCGACCGTCCTTCGCGATGAGATCCGCGGCGGCCTTCGGGCCCCAGCTGTTGCGGGCATAGTTGGGGAACTGCGCGGGGGTCTTCGCCCAGTGGTCCATCATCGGCTGCGCGACGCGCCACGCGGCCTCTACGAGGTCACCGCGCGAGAAGAGCGTCGCGTCGCCGTGCGAGCACGCGTAGATCATCACCTCGTAGCCGGTGTACCGCGACGCCTTGAACGCATCGCCGTAACCGAAGCGCATGTTCACGGGTTGGAGGTGCAGGCGCGGCCCGGGGATCTTCGCCTGGAACTGGATCTCGATGCCCTGGTACGGCTGGATGTGGAAGATGAGTCGGTTCGGGCCGAGCGCAGTCACCGGCGTGCCGCGGAAGATGACCTCGGGCGCCTTCTTGAACTCGACGATGATCTCGGTGCCGCGCTTCCAGAGCGCCTTGCCCGAGCGCAGGTAGATCGGCACGCCCTCCCAGCGCCAGTTGTCGATGTGGAAGCGGGCCGCGGCGTACGTCTCGGTGTTCGACCCCGGCGCGACGTCCTTCTCCTCGCGGTAGCCCGGCTTCACCTTGCCGGTCGAGTCGCGGGACGGCCCGTACTGGCCGCGCACCACGTACCGCGAGACCTCCTCCGGCGAGTAGTTGCGCACCGACTGCAGCAGCTTTGCCTTCTCGTTGCGGATCGCGTCCGGCTCGAACGAGCCGGGGACCTCCATGCACAGATACGCGAGCATCTGGAACATGTGGTTCTGCATCATGTCGCGGAGCACGCCCGACGAGTCGTAGTAGCCGCCACGGCCCTCGACATCGACGGCCTCCGACACGTTGAACTGGATGTTGTCGATGTAGTTCTTGTTCCAGAGCGGCTCGAACATGCCGTTGGAGAAGCGGAACGCGAGGAGGTTCTGGACCGTCTCTTTTCCGAGGTAGTGATCGACCCGGTAGATCTGGTTCTCCTGCCAGTTGGCGAGGACCTCTTCGTTGAGCTTGAGCGCCGAGGGGAGATCGGTGCCGAAGGGCTTCTCGACGATGATCCGCTTCCAGCCTGGCCCGGCCTTGAAGCCGGACTTGTGGAGGTTGTCGCAGAGGAGCCCGAAGAACTTCGGCGCCGTCGCGAAGTAGAAGAGGACGTTGCCCGTGCAGCTGTACTGCTCGTCGAGCTTCTTCACCTCGGCCTTGAGGGTCTCGAAGACGTTCATGTCCGCGAAGCCGCCCTGCACGTAGTGGAAGCGGCTGATGAGGTCGTCCCAGATCGTCTGGTCGAAGTCCTTGCGCGTATGGAACTTCTTGATGTCCTCGCTCATGCGCGCGCGGAACGACTCCGTCGTGAGCGGGTCGAATGCGGTACCGAGCACCGCGAAGTTCGGCGAGAGGAGCCCGTCACAGGCGAGGTTGTAGAGCGCCGGGACGAGCAGGCGCTTCGTGAGATCTCCGGAGGCTCCGAAGATGAGCATCACGCAGGGCTCGCTGGGTGGGCTCTCGTCCGGAGCGTCGGCACCTACGGAGCGGACAACCTGGGCGGCATCGGCAATGTCGGTCATCGGAGCCCGATGAAACCACAAAGCGAAAGTCCGCGCTCGTTGGTTCAGGAAGCGGGCGAGCGGCGTCGTCGCGCGGCGGTGATCGCAAGCGCGACGAACGCGAGCCCGGCCGAGAACCACGCCTTGTCTTCTCTCGCCCCGAGCACGTCGCAACCACACGCGGAGACACGTCTCGGAGCGGTCGTCCCGCCGTCCGGCGACGACGGGCTCGTGGCCGGCGCCTGCTCGGGGATCCCGTTCGGTACGAACGACGCGAGCGTCGTGCCGCCGCGCGGTGCGTAGGCGAGCTTGGTCGCTATGGCGGTCCCCGGCGAGGGCGCGCCCGCGTCGGGCCACGGACCACCCCAGACACCACGCTGCGGATGCTCGCAGGCGATCGGGCCGTTCCACGTGTGGCGGATCGCATAGCGCGCCTGGAACGCATTCATGGAGGCGGGCTTCGCGCCGGTCTCGAGCTCACCGGTCGCGCCGCGCTCCTCACGGCCTCCGACGATCTTCTCGGCGGCCGCGAAGACGAGATCGTCGGCGAGCGCTCCGCGACCGTAACGTGCGTGCAGGCGTGTGAGCGTGAAGCCCGAGCCGATCGACTGGACGCCGATCCGCGGCGGGCGCGGCACGGGCGGAGCGACGACCGGCATCGGCACATCGGCGCCGAGCGTCAGCGGGATCGTGATCGTTCCTCCGCCCGGCGCGAAGGTCGCGCGCCGGACCACGCCGCTCACACACGCAGCAACGCCCGGCGAGACTCCGGCGTTCGAGGTCACGTCAGCGCTGGCGACCTCGCCGCTCGTGCTCACGGCGACCTTCAGGACCAGCGATCCCGCCATCGAGGGGTCGTTGTTCACGCCCGTCTGGTAGCAGCTGCGGAACCGCGCGCGGAGGCCGGCGACGACACGCTCCGACCCCGGGATGGTGCCCTTGACGTCGATGGCTCCCACCCTCACGACCGCTCCGCGGGGCGGCGTCGGTGTGTCGTCGAGCGGACCGATCCGCGTCGACGGCAGCACGTCCGCACCGAGCGTCGTGAGCTCGCCGGCGGTGAGGCCGGACTGCGAGCTCGGGCACGGGTCGCAGCTCTGGGCGCCCCACGCGTACTCGGTCACGACGGCGCGTGGATTCTTCTCGAGCGTCTTGTCGAAGAGCGCCGCGTAGAACGTCCGGAAGTCCTTTCGTGCAGCCTCGCTGACGTCGAGATTGGTCGGGATCGTGACGGCCGGGTAGTTCTTGACGTCGTACCTCTGGCCTGCGGGCGCGAGGATGTGGACGACGAGATCCTGCGTGCCCGACGAGCTCAACATCCCGAGCCGCACAGGCAGCGAGAACGTCTCCGAGTCGTAGTGGAAGCGGAGCGGCGAGAGCTGCGCGCGCCCGCCGTCGAGCTTCACCTTCTTGACGTCGACCTTGGCGACGAAGAACTTCGACCCCGCAGCGACATACGGCCGGAGCGCGGGCTCGGTGCCTTCGGGGAGCTTGTAGCCGTGGCCGCGCAGCCAACCGTCGAGCCCGCCCGAGTCCCGCGCGCTCAGGATGAGGATCTCGTATTCGCCGACCGCGAACTCTGCCTCGATCCTGACGGCGCTCGCGCCGCCGCCGAACGTGAGGCCCGAGCCTCCGCTGCCGCCCTGCACGGCGCCTCCGCCGCCGCCGAGCTTGAGATCACCGCCCACGTACGGCGCGGGACATGGATCCTGCTCCCAGTACTCGACGAGGCGCGGCGCGGAGAGCGCATCGACGCTCTCGAAGAGCGACTTCGGCAGCGTCTTGACGTTCTCCTGCTGGAGGACGACGGGGACGGGCACGACCAGCGCGAAGTCCTCCAGCGGACCGGCGTAGTCGTTCTGCATCGAGAGCACGGTGCGTGTGCCCTCGCGCATCAACACCACATGCGTCGCGTCCGCGGAGAGCTTGCCGTCCGCTCCGCTCACGAAGAAGCCGCAGAACGCCAGCGGCACCAGCGCCGGGATCACCGGGCCGCCCCCACGAGTCGAGAATGAACGCCCATCTTGGATTCTCTCGCGCGCGTCACGCCGGCGGACGAGCTCCGAGCCCGCGTCGAGGGCTCGGAGATGTCCGCGCGCAGGTCAGCTCACTTCGCGAACCACTCCGTGTGGAACGTGCCCGGCTTGTCCGTGCGCTCGTAGGTGTGCGCGCCGAAGTAGTCGCGCTGCGCCTGCGTGAGGTTCGCGGGCAGGCGCTCGCGGCGGATCGAGTCGTAGTAGCCGAGCGCGCCGCTCATCGTCATGAGCGGGATGCCCGCGCTGATCGCCTGCGAGACCGTGCTGCGCCAGCCGTCCTGCCGCTCGCCGAGCTCCTTGCGGAAGCCGGGGTCGATGAGGAGGTTCGGGAGGTTGCCGTCGCGGTCGTAGGCCTCCTTGATACGGCCGAGGAACTGCGCGCGAATGATGCAGCCCCCCTTCCAGATGCGCGCCAGCTCGCCGAGGTTGATCCCCCAGCTGCGGAGCGTCGAGGCCGAGCGGAGGAGGTTCATGCCCTGCGCATAGCTACAGGCCTTCGCCGAGTAGAGCGCCGCGCGGACGTCCGCGTTGCGCTTCTTCTTGTCGACGTTGCCTTTGGGGCCCGTGGGCCCGGCGAGCAGCTTCGACGCGGCGAGGCGGCTCGCGCGATCGGACGAGATGAGGCGTGCCTCGACCGACGACGCGATGGTGGGGATCGGCGAGCCGATCTCCGCGCCGTCCTGCACGGTCCACTTGCCGGTGCCCTTGGCGGCGGCGGCGTCGACGATCATGTCGACGAGGTCGTTGCCCGTCTCGGGGTCCTTCTTGCGGAAGATGTTGGCGGTGATCTCGATGAGGAACGACTGGAGCTCGCCGGCGTTCCACTCGGAGAACGTATCCGCGAGCTCGGCGTTGCTGAGGCCGCCGAGGTTCTTGAGGACGTCGTAGGCCTCGGCGATGAGCTGCATGTCGCCGTACTCGATGCCGTTGTGGACCATCTTCACGTAGTGGCCTGCGCCGCCCGGGCCGCAGTACGTGACGCAGGGGCCGTCGACCTGCGCCGCGATCTTCGTGAGGATCGGCGCCATGTCGTCGTACCCGTGGCGATCGCCGCCGGGCATCATCGACGGGCCGTGACGCGCGCCCTCCTCACCACCCGACACGCCCATGCCGAAGAAGCGGATGCCCTTCGGGAGAAGCTCGGTCGCGCGGCGCTCGGTGTTCTTGAAGAACTCGTTGCCCGAGTCGACGATCATGTCGTCCTTGTCGAGCAGCGGGAGGAGCGCGGCGATCGTCTTGTCGACGACCTCGCCGGCCTTCACCAGCATGATGATGCGGCGCGGGCGACGGAGCGACTGGACGAAGTCCTTGAGCTCCTTGAAGCCCTTGACGTTCTTCGCGCCCTCCTTCTTCGCCTTCGCTTCGAACTTGTCGACCGGCTCCGGCCACGCGTCCCAGCCAGCGCAGGAGAAGCCCTTTTCGTCGATGTTCAGGGCGAGGTTCTGGCCCATCACACCCAGCCCGACCATTCCGATTTCCAGCTCGCTCATGTCAATGCCTCCCAGGTCAGTCGCAGCGCCGTAGGGTACGCATCCGTGGGCTTGTCGAATAGAGCTAGATGCGTCACCCGGAAATGCAACGATGAGGGGGATGTACCGGGAAAACGTAGCGCCCCCGCCGCCGGACCCGCGCGAGGCCGGGCGTCAGGCGGTGAAGAACTGCGCGATGATGCAGGTCGGGCTCGCCGGCCTCCACACGGTGACGCTGCTGCTGCTGGTCGTGCAGTTCGCGGTGTACAAGCCGCCCGCGGCGCTCGGGATCTCGCCCGAGGACTTCCACGAGTGGCGCCTCGTGATGCTGCTCGCCGCGATCGCCTACGTCGTGGTCTTCGGCGGCTGGGGAGCGCTCAACGCCTGGGGCCTCGGGAAGAAGAGCAAGGTCGCGCGTTGGTCGTCGGTCGTCTACGCGCTCGCGACGGTGATGACCTGCTGCGCCGCGCCCATCGGAGGCTTCCTCCTTTACATGCTCCTTCGCAAAGACGTCGCCGAGTACTTCGCGCTGGGCGATTGATGAGCGTGGTCGGCGTCACTGCGCTCCGCGGCCCCGGATTCTTCCTCGATCGAAAGCGGCTTCGCGAGCTCGCTCTCGGGCGGCGTGACCAGTACCGCACCGCGCGTCCGTATCCGCACGCCGTCTTCGACGGGTTCCTCGGCGCAGAGCTCGCGCTCGAGCTCGCGTCGGGCTTTCCCGGCCCGGCGCACGACGGCTGGATGAGGCGCGACTATCGCGAACAGTCGGCGCGGCTCGGGCAGCTCCAGCGCTCTGGCTTCGAAGGCGTCGACCCTGCTCTGCGACACCTGCTCGCCGAGCTCTCGAGCATGGCGTTCCTCGATTTCCTCAGGGCGCTCACCGGCGTCGAGGGGCTCATCGCCGATCCGCACTTTCGCGGCGCGGGCTTGGCGCTCACGCTTCCGGGCGGACACCTCGCGCTGCACGCGGACTTCAACCGCGATCGAACGCGGCATCTCGAGCGCAAGGTCACGGTGATCTATTACCTCGGCAAGGACTGGCAGCCCGAGTGGGGCGGCGCCCTCGAGCTCTGGGACGAGCCACGCACCCGCTGCGAGGCGAGCTTCCTTCCGGTGCTCGATCGGCTCGTGGTCATGGCGCACGGCGACACGTTCTGGCACGGCCATCCGGCTCCGCTCGCGTGCCCCGAGGGTCGCTACCGGGCCTCCCTCGCCGCGTACTACTACGTCGCCGCGCCGGCGCCCGACGAGGACGCCGCGCACGGCGCAATCTGGGCGGTCTGACCGTCGGGAGCGCGTGCGTCCGGGCCGTTCCACGGCCATACTGGTCCCAGGCGTCATGACGATCCGTCCTGCCCCTCCCAAGATCACGCTCGATCGCGTGCGGCCCACGGTCGTTCGTCGTCGCGTCTTCGAGGCCTCGCCGTCACCTGCCGGGTACGTGGACGACGACGACGAGACCGGTCCGCCTTCCTCGGTGAACGTGGCGCGCGCGCTCGCCTCGCTGCGCGGACACGAGCTCCGGCGGCTCGACGAGATCCTCACCCGCGACGATGAGCGCGCTCCGCCCGTGGCGCCTGCCCCTCCGCCGCTACCGCCCGTTCCCACCGTCGGCGTGGGCTCGTCGATCGCGCTCGTCGAGCTCGCGCGGCGCATGTGCGTCACGTCCGAGGAGCTCGTGACGGCGCTCGTCACGCGCGGGTTCTTCGACGTGACGGTGAAGGCGATCCTGCCGCGCGAGACGGCACGTTCCGCAGCTGCGATGTTCGGATGGAAGGTCGAGGACATCGACGACGCGCCTCCGCGGAAGAAGCCGAAGGCGAAGGCCGCAAAGGCGAAGACCGCGAACCCGAAGCCGAGCACGAAGGCCAAGCCGAAGAAGCGCGCGCGCTGAGGTCTGGCTCGCGTCGCTCGGAAGGCGATGACCGGGTCGAGAGCTGCTCACGGGTACGAGGTGGGCGCTAGCCCTTCCGCTCCGCGCACATCGCGACGAGCTTCACGACGGTGTTCCAGTTTCGCGCCGTGCTGACCGTGGCGAGCTTCGCGTCGAACCACGCGCTCGTCAGCTTCGACTTGCCGAGGCCGTTCGGGCACGCGAGGTAGATCTCTCGCCCCTTCACCACGAAGCTGTCGGGCGGCGAGCGGTCCGGATCGAGCCCGGCGGCGCGGCTCTTCCCCGGGTCTTCCGAGAGGAACATCACGTGGAGCGAGGCGAGGCTCGCGCCGGTATCGAGGAATGGATTCCTGCTCACGACGGAGCGCAGCTCGCGTTCGCTGCGTTGCACGACGGGCACGCGGAGCGCGAAGCGCCGGTGGATCTCCGCGGACACCTGCGCCCCGAGCCCCGCCGCGAGGTCGGGCTCGGCGTCGAACACGACGTTCCCGCTCTGGATGTAGCTGCGCACGTGAGCGCAGCCCGCGCGCTCGAAGATCGCGACGAGGTCCTTCATCCGCAGCGAGTTCCTGCCGCCGACGTTGATCCCTCGAAGGAGCGCGACGAACGTGGAGCTCACGCGAGGCGCCGCGCGTCGGCAGCGTCCACCTTCGGGGGGTCATGCGTTGCGCGTTGCACGGGCCTAGAACGCGTATCCCACGTTTGCCCCGCCCCACGGCAAGAACCGGCTCGTGCGGACGAGCGGCGTGAAGCCGACACCGAACGAGACGCCTCCGTTCCGAGGGATGAAGCGATAGCCGACGACGCCGGTGGCGGCGATGCCCGGACCGGAGCGCTCCCCGTCGAACCTGGTCCCCTGCGAGTCCGTCGCGACCTTCGTGTAGAGGATCGTCGCGCCGAGCCCGAGCTGGAGATGATGGCTCCGCCAGCCGAAGTAGTAGCTGGCGAGCAGCGGAAACGTGACCAGCGTGAGGTTGCCGCTCGCGCCGTAGCTCGACACTGCATACGTGAAGTAGCTGACTCCCCCGCGCAGGCCGATGTTCCACGTGTCGATGATCCGCTCGTAGTTGACCGAGTAGAGGAGGCCGCTGCCCAGCGCCTCGGCGAAGACCACGTTTGGCGCGGTCCGCTCGCTGACGGCGGACGGAGCCGCGGGCTCACCGCTCACGGAGGCCGGCGCTCCGAGGAGGAGCAGGGGCGCGGCGAAGATCGCGAGCATCATGGCTTCGCGAGCTCCGCGCCCTCTTCGTACCTCGTCACGTCCGCGCAGGTCGCCGCGACGTCCATCAGCGTCCGAGGTCGGCTTTCGAACGTCGGTCCGCCGTCCGGGCCAGCGAAGGCCCCGGCCTCCGCGACGATCTCGGACACGTCGTAGTACCAATCCCACGCCACCGACTCGTCGTCGTGCTTCTCGAGCAGCTTGCAGCCCGCGATGATGCGCTCGCGCGGGCAGAGCCCGGGTGCGGCCGTGGCCTGATGCTTCGCACGGCAGTCGTCGGCGAACTCCGCCGCCGCCACCGTGGCGACGACCTCCTGACAGAACGCCGCGGGCTGCCCGCCATCCGTCACGTAGCGACGATCGCAGTGAGCGTCGGCCTTCGCGCCCGCGAAGTCTCCGGCCTCGACCGCGATCGACCCGAGCGTCGCGCAGCCTGCGGCCGTGAGCGCCAGGGCGAGGAGCGACCAGGCACGCGCGCGCATCGTGCGAAGCTGTAGCGCGGACTCCCCGTTGCGCCACTCCACGTGCGGTAGTCCGTGGAGCCGAAGACCGCGCCCGTTTCAGAGCTGAAATTTCACCTTGCGAGAGTGCGAGGTCCAGGTCATGGCGGGCGCGGCTTTTCGCGCAGTTAGCGTTGGTACGGAATCCGCATACGGCCGAGTAGCGTCGCGGTGAGGCTTATCCCCCCCCGAGCCCAGCCGCGGCGCGCTTTTTTCTCCCGCCCGAACGCCGTCAATGCTCGGCGTCGAGCGCGAGGTTGAGAAGGAGGACATTGACGCCAGGTTCACCGAGGACGGTGAGGTCGCGGTCGTCGGTATTCGCTCGCACGAGGTCCCGCACGCGCGCCTCCGCCAGCCCACGCACGCGCGCGACGCGACGTACCTGGTATTCGGCGCCTGCCAGGCTGATGTGCGGGTCGAGGCCGCTGCCCGACGTCGTCGCGAGGTCGACCGGTACCGGCGCGTCGTTGCCGGGGTCGGCGGTGCGGAGCGCCTCGACACGCGCCTTCGCCGCCTCCGTGAGGGCCTTGTTGGTCGGACCGAGGTTCGAGGCGCCCGAGTTGCTGGCGTTGTAGGGCGACGGTGAGGTCGCCGAGAGGCGGCCCCAGAAATATCTCGGCTCGTCGAATGGCTGACCGATGAGACGCGAGCCGCGCACCTTGCCGTCCTGCCTGACGAGACTCCCGGAGCTCTTGTCCGGGAAGGCCGCGCGCGCGACCCCGGTGACGACGAGCGGATAGGCGACGCGATCCTCGAGCCGCGCCAGCACGCCGCCCACACGCCGGCCCTCGGCCTGCTCGTGTTGAACGACATCATGACCGCTCACGGCGGGCGGCTCGAAATCGACAGCTCCACGGAT
>JANXVA010000534.1 GCA_025351875.1 Myxococcales bacterium
TGTCCTTCACGGCGGGGTCGCGGAGCATCTCCTCGAGCTCGTCCGCGGCCTTCTCGATGTCGCCCGCGTACCAGAACGCGCGGCCGCGTAGGCCCTTCACATCGCTGCCGGTCATCCCCTCGGTCAGCTTCACGGCCTGGGCATAGTCGAGCTTTGCGAGCGCGATGCGGGCGCCGAGCAGGCGAGTCTCCGGGTCCTTCGGCGCGGCCTTGAGGGCGCCGTCGATGGAGGTGATCGCGTCTTCCAGATCGCCGGACTTGTACGCGGCCTTGGCGCGCGTGAGCCACTTGTCGGCCAGCGGCGCACGGCCGGAGGCGTTTGGATCGGGACCGCCGCAGGCCATCGCGGCGAGCATCAGCGCGATCGTCAAAAAGGGAGCCGCCAGGCGCAACCTGAGGGCTGCAGAGAGGGCAGTCGTTTGGGGCAGGCGTCGCGCTCTCATGGCTCCACTTTCCGAGGTGTCCCGTCGATTTCGATGCGTAGGATTCGATCCGCCCGGAGCTCGCGCCGGCCTCGCCCAGGCAGCTGATAGCCGATCACCCGTGGGGGGTCGAGCCCCGCGACGATCTCGGTCAGGACCATCCTCATCGGCTCCTGAGGACGCCCTCGGGGCCGGTAGAACACGGTGATCGGACCGCCCGCGGCGACGGCTTCCGTGCACTCTGCAAGGATCCGGTCGCGCGCCTTGCGCTCCGCGATGCGCACCTCCCAGACGTCGCGCGGGGTCGCAGGCTCCAGCACGGCCACACACTTCTCCCAGACGAACCGGAGCGCGGCCACGTCGGCATCGGCGCGGTGCGCGCGCGAGCGATCGAGCCCGAAGTGCTCGCGCAGCGAATCGAGGGAGTGCTTCTTCAGGCCGAACGTCCGTCGCGAGAGGTTCAGCGTGTCGATGTAGTGGGTGAGCGGCATCGGACTTCTCGCCCTCGCCATCGAAGCCTCGAGGAACGCGACGTCCCATGATGCGCCATGCGCCACCGGGATCGCGCCTTCGAAGAGCGCAGCGACCTCGGCCGCTATCTCGGCGAACGTCGGCGCGTCACGGAGCGCCTCGGCGAAGATCCCGTGCACGTGCGCGTTGCCGACCGGGTCGCTCGCGGCGTCCGGTTCGTCTGCGGTCGAGGCCGCCGCGACCTCGGCCCGGGCGATGTTCTCCGGGCGCACCAGCGTGTAGAGCCGCGCTTCGACCACGCCGCCGCGCACGCGTTCGATGCAGACCTCCACGACGCGATCCTTCGCGGCGTCGAGCCCGGTCATCTCGAGGTCGACGAACGCGAACGGGGCCTCGGCGAGAGGCAGGTCCCACGGCGCGCCCGGCGGCGGCGGCGGAGTCGTCACCGCTCGACGCACATCGCGATGCCCTGGCCCACGCCGATGCAGAGCGCGGCCATTCCGCGCTTCGCGTCGCGTGCCTTCATCGCGTGGAGGAGGGTGACGAGGATGCGGCAGCCGCTCGACCCGATCGGGTGCCCGAGCGCGATGGCGCCGCCTCGCACGTTGACCCGCGTGGCGTCGAGGTCGAGCCCGCGAATGCACGCGATGGCCTGCGCCGCGAACGCCTCGTTGAGCTCGACGAGGTCGAGGTCCGAGACGGCCCAGCCAGCGCGCGCGAGCGCCTTCTTGCCAGCGGGGATCGGCCCCTCGCCCATCAGGTTCGGCTCGACGCCGGCGACGCCGCTGGCGACGACGCGCGCGAGGGGCTCGAGGTTCTCCGCCTTGAGGACGTCCTCGCTGACGACCATGATCGCGCTCGCGCCGTCGTTGAGCGGCGAGCTGTTGCCTGCCGTGACGGTGCCGCCCTTGCGGAACACGGGCTGGAGCTTGGCGAGTGCGGCGAGCGAGGCGTCCTCGCGCGGGCTCTCGTCCTTGGCGACGACGATCGATACGCCCTTCTTCTGCGGGATCGACACGAGCACGACCTCCGCGTCGAAGTCGCCGGCGGCCTGCGCGCGGAGGGCCTTTTCGTGCGACGCCAGCGCGAACGCGTCCTGCTCGTCGCGCGAGACCTTCCATTTCTCGGCGACGTTCTCGGCGGTCTCGCCCATCGACTGCAGCGGGAAGCGCTCGGCCATCAGAGGGTTCTCGAAGCGCCAGCCGAGGCTCGTGTCGTAGACCTTCGGGGCCGAACGCGCGAAGGCCTCGTCGCTCTTGCCGAAGACGAACGGCGCCCGTGTCATGCTCTCGACGCCTCCGGCGATGACGCACTCGGCGTCCCCCGTCGCGATGCGCCGCACGGCGTCGCTCACCGCCTCGAGGCCAGAGCCGCAGAGGCGGTTCACCGTGACCGCGGGGATCTCGAAGGGGAGGCCCGCGAGGAGCATCGCCATGCGCGCCACGTTGCGGTTGTCCTCGCCGGCCTGATTCGTGGCGCCGAGCACGACGTGATCGACGCGGCCGACGAGCGAAGGTGCCCGCGCCGCGAGGGTACGGATGAGATGAGCCGCAAGGTCGTCGGCGCGCACCGGAGCGAGCCCGCCGCGATGCTTTCCGATGGGCGTACGAACCGCGTGGACGAGATAGGCAGGGCGCAGGACGGAGCTCGAGGTGGACACAGACATGCCGCCGCGACCCTAGTCCCAAGGCGGAGGGCACGGAAGGACCTCTTGGGGCGGAGGCTGTTAGGCTGCGCGCCATGGAACCGACGACGCGGACGCTCGGAAGCACCGGTATCGCCGTGGAGGCGGTCTCCCTCGGTGGCGAGGGGATCCTCCGGACGCACGGGCGCGAGCGTGCCGCCGTCGCGATGATCCACGAGGCGCTCCGCGCGGGGGTCCGCTACTGCGACACCGCTCCGGCCTACGACGAGAGCCAGGAGTACTACGGCGCCGCATTCCGCTCGATGGATGGGGCGCGGAACCGCGTATTTCTCGCGTCGAAGACGCACGAACGCCGAAAGATCCCCGCGCTGTCGCTCCTCGAAGGAAGCCTGCGCGCGCTGGGAACGGACCACGTCGACCTCTGGCAGATGCACGATCTGCGTACGCACGCGGACCTCGAGGCGATCTTCGCGCCGAACGGCGCCATCGAGGCCGCGGAGCACGCGAAGAAGGCGGGGAAAATTCGCTTCGTCGGGCTCACGGGGCATCAGGATCCCGCGATCCTGATCGCCGCGATGGAGCGCTACGACTTCGACTCCGTGCTCCTGCCGATCAACGCCGCCGACCCGGCGCGCCTGCCGTTTCTCACCACCGTCATCCCGCTCGCGCGCAAGAAGGGCATGGGCGTGGTCGGCATGAAGGTGATGGCCGCAGGTCGGCTACCCGGTGAGGGCGCCGCGACCGCGGAGGAGTGCATCCGCTATGCGATGGGGTACGCCGACACGCTGATCATCGGCTGCAGCTCGCCCGCCGAGGTGCAGGACAACCTACGCATCGGGCGCACGGCGGTGCCGATGACCAACGAGGAGCAGCGCGCGCTCGAGTCGCGACTCCGAGCAAACGCGGCGCGCTACGCGTACTTCAAGGGCTGAGCGAGAGAGAGAAAAAAAGGTCAAGCTCGCGGCGTCGCGGCCGTTCCTCTGGGTACCTCGGATCTCAACGAGGTTGTCTTCAAGCAGGAGCGAACCGATGCGAACGATTTCGACACGCGTAGTCCTCTGGGTAGCGGCCTCGGCAGCGATGGCGGGGACGGCCGCATGTGGTGGCGGTGCTTCTTCGAGTGACAAGGCGTCGTCGGCAACTTCGCTGGGCGCGCTCAGCGTCGGGACGCGCGGCGATCTACCCGCGTGCAACGCGAGCACCGAGGCGACCGTCGCGTACGTCGTCGACGAGAAGAAGATCGTCGCCTGCGTATCGGGCACATGGACCGCCGTGGTCTTCGCCGGCGGCTCGCAGGGCGCCCCCGGAGCTGCGGGAGCGCCGGGTGCACCTGGGCCGAGCGGTGCCGACGGCGCGCAGGGCGCCGCAGGAGCTCACGGACCGGCGGGCGCCACGGGTGATACCGGCGCCACGGGCGATACCGGCGCCACGGGTGCCACCGGCGAAAAGGGCGATACGGGCGCTGCGGGCAGCCCCGGCCTCAGCTCTCTGGTCGCCGTCAGCACGGTGGCGCCCGACGATCCGCACTGCCCCTTCGGCGGACTCGCGATCGCGGTCGGCGTCGATGATGACGGCAACGGCATCCTCGCGCTCGGCGAGGTCGATCAGACCGCGTACGTGTGCAACTCGTCGATCCCCGTGCGCGCCCGAAAGGTGTTCGTCACCGCGCAGAGCTGGTCGGGAGCGCTCGGCGGCGTCGCCGGCGCCGACCAGAAATGCCAGGACGCCGCCAGCGCGGTCACGTCGCTCTCGGGCAAGACGTTCAAGGCCTGGATCAGCGAAGTCGGGTCGACGCCGAGCGATCGCTTCACGAAGGACGGCAAGTTTGTCCGCGTGGACGGCGTGCAGCTCGCAAGCACCTGGGATCGCTTCTTCGACGGGTACTACATCTCCCTCGATGCCCCGATCGCCCTCGACCAGAACGGCATCAAGGTGGGCGCAGGCGTGGCGGCCTGGAACTCCACCGCATCCGACGGTACGGCGTGGGGGAGCCCCTACGACTGCGGCGGGTGGACCGACGGGACCGCGGCCTTGCGCGGGCTCACGGGCACGGCGCTCGCGTCCTCGTCACTCTGGTCCGAGGGCCTGGACTACACTTGCGACACGCTGCAGCACCTCTACTGCTTCGAGCAGTGAGTCGCGCGCAGGGGGAGTCAGATCTTCGTCGCTCGCGTCATCAAGAAGTCCTGACGGACGTGGTTGTTCTCGAAATAGTGCGAGATGCCCTCCTCGAAGTCGCTCCGCAGCGCGGCGAGCTTCGCGGGATCCGAGGCCTCGAGCGCCGCGACGAGCTTGGTCATCGGACCGATGTTCGCCTCCATGAGCGCCCGGTGGTGCTGCACGCTGAGGATCTGCACGAACATCGCGTCGCGCGCGAAGCGGAGAGCCTTCACAGCCGCTCCGAGTCGCTCCTTCACGACGTTCGTGTCGCCCCACTGCGATGGAGGTGAGACACCCGCCGGAGGGGGCGGGCCGTACTTGCCGAGCATCGCGAACATCTGCCCAACCAGGTGCTCCGACGGCCACGTCGAGAACGCGATCGTCCCGCCGGGCTTCAGGACACGGAGCATCTCCTTGACCGCGATCTCGGGACGAGGCGCGAACATGTGACCGAACTGGCTCACGACGACGTCGAAGGTCGCGTCGCCGAAGTCGAGCGCCTCGACGTCGCCCTCGTTGAAGCTGATATCGAGCTTCATCAGCGATGCGTTCTGGCGCGCGTGCGCCACCAGCTCCGGCGTGAGATCCACACCTGTGACGCGTGCGCCGAGCCGTGCGGCCGTGAGCGCGACGACGCCCGTCCCACAACCGACGTCGAGCACGCGCGCGCCGTGCGTGATGCCTGCGACGCGGACGAGGCGCGGTGCGACCGAGGACGTCATCATCTCGGACGGCCCGAACGTCGACCACACACGCTTCGCGTTTTCCTTGAACTGAGCGATCGGATCCATGGATTCCCCCCGAGCCGTCACCGGGCGACGGGCTGCCCGTCGACCCACTTGTAGAAGCCTTCGCCGGTCTTCTTCCCCAGTTTGCCGGCGCGCACCATCGAGCGCAAGATGGCCGGCGGCCGGAACTGGTCGCCGATCTCCTTCGTGAGGTGATCGAGGATCGCGAGGCGCACGTCGAGGCCGACGAGGTCCGTGAGCTTGAGCGGGCCCATCGGGTGGCGATACCCGAGCTCCATGCCGCGATCGATGTCCTCCGCGGAGGCGACGCCCATCTCGAGCATGTGCATCGCCTCGGCGCCGAGGATCACTCCGAGGCGGCTGGTCGCGAAGCCCGGGACGTCGCGGACGACGATCGGCGTCTTGCCGAGCCCCTTCGCGAAGTCGACGGCGCGCGCGATCGTCGTGTCGCTGGTCGACAGACCGCGGACGACCTCCACGAGCTCCATCACCGGCGGCGGGTTGAAGAAGTGGAGCCCGACCGTGCGCTCCGGGACCCCGAGGCGCGCGCCGAGCTCGGTGATCGAGAGTGAAGAAGTGTTCGTCCCGATGAGCGCGTGCGGTCCGAGCACCTCGAGGAGCGGCTTCAGCACGTCGACCTTGAGCTGCATGTCCTCGGGGACGGCCTCGATCACGACGTCTGCGCCCGCGCACGCGTCGCGGGGATCGGTGGCGGCCGAGAGGCGGTTCATCGCCTGGTGGCGCTGGTCGCCCGTGATCTTTCCCTTCGTGAGGAGCTTCTCGAGCTGCGCGCCGATTGCCTTCACGGCGGCGAGAGCACGGCCCTCCGCGGCGTCGAACAGGCGGGTCGTGTGCCCGGACTGGGCCGTAACCTGCGCAATCCCCTGGCCCATCGCGCCCGTCCCGAGGACGGTGACGTGCAGCGATACGGCGATGGGCCTTGTTTTTCCGGGGTCGGCGCTCATGCGTAAGTGCTCCTTTGTTTTGTGGGTTAGGGCGCGGGAGCATAGTCTACGTAGTGTGCGACGCACACGACACACGCTCCCGAAGGTCGGCTAGAAGGCAGTGGCTCGGATTCTCCTGGTCGACGACAGCGCGAGCGCGCGAGCGCTTCTCGGCGTTCGCCTGCGCGACAAGGGCCATGAGGTCGAGGAGGTCGCGCACGCTGCGGACGCCGCCGAGATCGCGCTGAGCAAGCCGCCCGACGCCGTCGTGACCGACCTGTGGATGCCCGGCATCTCCGGCCTCCAGCTCTGCCGCCTCCTTCGCGCCGAGCCCGCCACCTCGACGGTGCCGGTCGTGCTCCTCACGGCCTCCGACGATCGCCGCTCGCGCTTCTGGGCGCGCCACGCCGGCGCGACCGCCTACGTCACGAAGACGGAGATCGACCGTCTCACCGACGTGCTCGGCGATCTCACGTCCTCGCCGAAGACGCGGCCGCCTCCCGCACCGAGCTCACCGAACCCGCAGGTGGTCACGCGCGGCAACGTCCAGGAGCGGCTCTCGCAGCTCCTCGACGCATCGCTGTTCGAGTCGACGATCGCCGGTGAGGTGCGTGCGCTGTCGCAGAAGGCCGAGGAGCTCGAGCAGCTGTTCGCCGACCTGAGCGCGCTCGCCTGCGACGTCGCAGGCTACCGCTGGCTCGCCCTCAAGACCGACAGCGCGCCGGCGCCCCCCGTGAAGTACACGACGCGCCTCTTCATCCACACGACGCCCGATCTCAAGGAGGCGGCCGAGCGCGAGGCACGTGATGCGCTCGACGTCGCGCCGCCGCCCGAGCGTCGCAAGCCCGACGAGGGCGACGCGTTCATCATCGCCGACAAGCGCGCGGTCGACGCCGAGTGGTCTTCGCCGCCCATCGTCCTGCCCGTGAAGTTCGGCACGGTGCCGATGGGCCACATCGCGTTCGGACCTAGCCGTCGCGGCGCGTCGAACGACGATCGCCGTCTCATCCAGATGATGGCCAACGAGCTCGGCGGCCCGCTCCGGATGGCCGCGCTCGTCGCGGAGGCTCGTCGCCTCGCGTCGACCGACACGCTCACCGGGCTCCTCAACCGTCGCGCCTTCGTCGAGCGGATCGAGAAGGCTCGTGCCGCGAGCGACAAGCAGCTCTTCCCGATCAGCATGCTGCTGCTCGACGTCGACCACTTCAAGAAGGTGAACGACACGCTCGGTCACGACGCCGGTGACGCCGTGCTCCAGGGCGTGGCGCGCGTGCTCCTCTCCATCGCCCGCAAGAGCGACTTCGTCGCGCGCTGGGGCGGTGAGGAGTTCGTCCTTTGCCTCACGTCGACCGCCGAGGCCGGCGGGCGCATCGCGGCCGAGCGCGTCCGTCGCGCCATCGCCGACGCCAGGTACGAGCTCCCGAACGGCACGGAGCACCGCGCGACGGCGTCCGTCGGCCTCGCGAGCGCCGAGAACGCCGCATGGGACATCCATGATCTGATCGGTCGCGCCGACAAGGCGATGTACTCCGCGAAGCATCGCGGGAGAAATCGCGTGGAGACTGCATGAGGACGACGCGCGTGAGACTTGGAACGATGGCGCTCGGCGCCGCGATGATGGCGTTCACGACCTTCGCGCCGCCGGCGCACGCGGAGCCCGCGCCCTCCGCGGAAGCAGAGCCCTCGCCGGCTCCTCGAGCGGCCGTACCCGACGCCTCGCCGACGACGGAGCCCCCGCCGGTGAAGAGCAATCGCACCGCATGGCCCTGGATCATCATGGGCGGAGGCGTCGTGCTGATCGCCACCGCGACGGTCCTCGAGCTCCACTCCGTGAAGGAGGCCGATCGTCGCGATGCGGCCGAGACCCAGCTCTTCGCGCTCCCGCAGGGCGACCCCGCGCGCGGAGAGTACGCGCAGTCGGCTTCGTCTCATGACGACGCCTCGAAGAGCTCGCGCACGCAGGCGCTCGTCCTCGGCACCGTCGGTTTTCTCGCCGTCGCAGGCTCGGTGGTGCTGTGGTTCGTCGAGGGGGGGTCGAGCGCATCGAGCCCGGCCTCCGCGAAGGCAAAGCCTTCCCTCGTGCCGTCGTTCGCTCCTGGCTACGCGGGCGCAAGCTTCGGCGCGTCTTTCTGAGCGCTGCGCCCCCCACCGCTCGAATCAGGGACCGCAGTCGGGAGCTCCGCTCGGCTCTCCAGTGAGCGGGTTCTCGCAGGGCGCGCAGAAGCTGTCCGCGCTGCATGTGCCGCGCGCGGTTCCGAGCTGCGTGAGGAAATCCATCTTCACGCACGTACTGATGCAGACGCCGTCGTAGGCGCCGAGCAGCGACGAGGCCGAGCACTTCGGATGCTTGAAGCCGTCCGTGGTCTCCTCGGTCGGGACGCAGGAGTCGGTCGACGCACCGCACTCCTTCCGCTCCAGGCCGCTCGCAGCCTCGGGCGGCATCGACGCCGTCGGGAGGCAGACACCGCGGCTCTTACTTCCGCTCGAGCAGCAGCCCTGAAACGGCTTCCACGTCTCCTTTGGCGCGTCGCAGCTCACCGAGCTGCACGCCCCGGTCGCCTTGCCCATCGGATCGAAGCAAGGGGCGCATCGCTCGTTGGCGTCGCACGCGTCCTGCGGGAGGCGGTCCTTCTGCTTCTGGATGTCGGGGAACACCATGCTGGTGCAGCGCCCTTCCAGGCTCGCGAAGCTGCGGCACGTCTTCGGCACGGCTCCGTTCGCCGACTTCACGATCTTCGCCGGCACGCAGAAGCCCCCCGAGGGGCAGGGCCCGAGCCGCGCCTTCTGCGCTTCCTGCTCGGGCGGGAAGGCCTTGTCGGGGATGCAGACTCCGCCGTCGCTGCAGGGCGTGAAGCCGCTCACGTCGATGGGTGCTCCGTCGAACGGACAGGCGGTGGTCGTCTTCGCCGGAGGAGGTGTCGTCCCCTTGCCCTTCTCCCTCGAGGGTGCCGCCGCCTCCGTGTCGTCGGTGGACGGGGCGTCGCCCTCCACCGCGCTCGCCGCGGGGGTCGGGCTCGCGCACGCGGGAGCGAGCGCGACGAGCGGCGCGACGAGAGCGAACAACCGGCAGCGCATCGTCAGGATCACGGCATCCCTCCATTTCCGTTCGACCAGTGATCGTCGCCGCACTGGATGTCGGCGGAGCCCGGGAAGTAGAAGCCCATTCCGACGCACATCTCGCGCGGGAAGCGGACCTCTGCGTCGGTCACGTTCTGGTAGTCGCACTCGACGTGCAGCACGTCGCCGGCCTTGAAGCGCAGCGGAGCGTTCGTCTCGAAGTAGTTGAGCGGAGGGTCGGCCTGGTAGTGGGGCTCCCAGTCGTGGTCGTAGAGCGTCTCGTTCTTGCCGTCGCGGTCGAGCGTGAGCTTCACGTGTGTCCCCCACTCGTGCGCGTGGCCCCCGAGCGCGAAGAGACTCATGTCCTGCTTGATGGTGCATGCGGTCTTCGCATGCGCGGGACCGCGCGGCGGCAGGGTCACGTTCGCCGTGTACGCCGCGAAGAGCTGCGCGGGCTGCCTCGAGCCGTCCGGCTCCTTCACTCCGATGTTGAAGACCGTCTGCCCCTTCGCGGGCGCGGAAGAGGTGTTGATCCAGTGCGTCTGGACCATGAGGACGCTCTGCTTCTTGATGCGGAACGCGACACCCTCCGGGATGTGGAACTGGGCGGCCGCGTCGCTTCCGCCCGCGAGGAAGCGCGCGTTGGTCATGTCGGCGTCCGTGCACTTGTGGCTCTGTCCGAGCTGACGCTCGGCGCCCGCGACCTCCATCAGGATCGCGTGATGACCGAACTTGCTCTGGAAGCCGCGCGACTGGACGACATCGACCTCGCGATCGAAGGGGTTCGCGATGTAGTCGCACCACGAGAGGTCGCCTCCGCCCGGGATCTCCGCGACGAGCGGGGCGAAGAGGCGTGTCTCGCCCGCGGCGGCGGCGGGTGGGTGGAAGCCGTCGATGAGCTGGGCGTCGTCGCCTTGCGACGAACCGGCGGCGTCGTGTGAGCCGCAGCCGAGCAGAGCGACGAGCGTGGAGCCGGCGAGCGTGGTGAGAATTCGATGGGGTCGCATGGGGTGTGCCTCGGGTTCAGCTCTTGGGGAGGCACGCGATCGGCACGCAGCCCTTCCCTCGCGGGTCGCCCGCGTAACACTTGGCTCCTTCGCCGCAGTCGCTGTCGACTGCACAGAACGCCGTGCAGAACTCGGCGCCCTTGGGCGCCTGGCCGGCGGTGCAGAACGCGCCCGCGTTCGGACAGTCCGCGGCCTTCTGACAGTACGCGCCGACGCCGATCGAGTTGCCCTTGGTCCCGACCGGAACGCACGCCTCGGCGGCCGGCGCGGGCGTCGTCTCGTCGGTGCTCGTCTGGTCCTGGTCGGTCGACCCGCTCGTCGCCGCCTTCTTCGCGGGTGTCTTCGAGCTCGACGACGAGCCACCTGTCGTGCCGCCCTCGTCGGCGCTGCTACAGCCGGTCAGAACCACGATGAGCCCCGCAAACCCCGCCAGCGCGATCTTCGACTTGGTCATGAGGACCTCCTTCTCGGGAAGGGGTGACTGCATCGCGCGGTCCATCGTCGGCGGACATCGACGACCGCACTGTAAGAGGGGCATGAGCCCTATTTTAAAGGGCTAAAATCGCGTGCGCGGCGGGGTGAGGCACGACGAGGGAAGCCGGGCTTCCCAGGGTGCCGCCCCTCACCGCGTGATACGTTGGCGTTCGCCGCATGGGTCCAAGGAGCCGCGACATGACGCTCGCCACGATCGCCGACGATGCCGGCGGTGCGACCGGCCCCGCGCCGCTGTTCGTGGTTCGCGTCGCGACGGGGAAGGACACCGGCAAGTCGCGGGTCCTCGACTGGAACGTCGCGCCGCGCGTGCTCGTCGGGCAGAGTCGACTGTGCGAGGTCCCGCTCGCGGATCCGCGTGTGTCGCGCCGCCATCTCGCGCTCGCTCCGGCGGGTCACGCCGTGCGGATGACGGATCTGGGCTCGACGAACGGCACGCGCATCGGCGGCGTCCGCATCGTCGAGGCCCTGCTCGCGGGGGGCGAGACGATCGAGGTCGGGGACACCACGTTCAAGCTCGTTCGCGCGGGCTCCATGCCGGAGCTGGGCGCGCCGCGCGCGGGCTTTGGTCGCGTGCTCGGGCGCAGTCCCGCGATGCAGCGGCTCTTCGCGCTCGCGGAGCGCCTGGCCACGTCGCCGTCGCCGCTCCCGCTGCTCGTCGAAGGCGAGACGGGCACGGGCAAGGAGCTCCTCGTCGAGGCGATGCACGAGGCCGGGCCTCGCGCGCGCGGGCCGCTCGTCGTGCATGACTGCAGTGCCTTCACGGGTGACGACGATCTCGCGGCTCTCTTCGGGCGCGAGTCGGCCGGCGCCATCGAGCTCGCGCACGGCGGGACGCTCGTTCTCGACGAGGTCGGTCATCTCGGCGACGGCGCGCAGGCGAGGCTCGCGGCCTTCGTCGAGCGCGGCGCCGTGCAGCGGCTCGCCGGGTCGGCTCCGATCCGTGTCGACGTGCGCGTCATCGCCACGACGCGACGCGATCTCGAGCGTCTCGTCCAGGATGGCTCGTTCCGCGAGGAGCTCCTCTATCGTCTGGTCGGGGCAAGGCTCGAGGTGCCGCCTCTTCGCGAGCGCGCGGGCGACGTCGATCTCCTCGCCCGCCACTTCTGGGCGCTGTTCGGCGGCGCTGGCGAGCTGCCCCGGACCTTCGCGCTCACGCTCGGGCAGCACGACTGGCCGGGAAATGTGCGCGAGCTCGAGCACGCGGTCGTGCGTCGGATCTCGCTCGGCGACGATCTCTCGGCCATGCTGCAGACGGGTGGACCTGGCGCAGGTCAGGGCGCGCGCGGCGCCGATTTCCTCGACCGCGTGCTCGACATGAAGCTCGCCATGCCTCACGCGCGGCAGAAGGTGATCGAGGAGTTCGAGCAGCGTTACGTGACGCGGGCCATCGCGGAGCACGGCGGCAACGTCAGTCGCGCAGCGGCGGCCTCGGGCCTGACCCGGCGCTACTTCCACATGTTGCGCTCGAAGATGAAGGCCCCTCGCTAGCGCGAGGACGCCGCGTTTCGCGGGCCGCAGCCTGCGCGGTCGCCGAAGAACGTTGCGCCGCTGCATCAAAGCCGGGAAGGTGGCGAGTCCATGAGCGCGCCCCTCTACCGTAGTCAGACGCAGACCTCCTCCATCGCCGAGCTCCCCACCGATCTGCGCAACGCGCTGACGACGCACGCTGACACGAAGAAGCTTCAGCTCGTCAACGCCCGGGCCTGGGTCACCCATCGGGAGAACCCTGCGTCGGAGAGCATGTTCGGAAAGCTCTTCGGCCGCCGCGCGAACAGCGCGGACCCCGACGCGGCACACGACATGGTGCTGGTGTTGCACGCGACTCATCTCCTCGTCGGCACGTCGGGGCCGGTGCGCGGCACGAAGGCGATGAGCCTGCCGCTCCTCGCGTCGACGATCACGCGCGGGAGTCTCGTTGCCGGCCGCCTCCAGAGGACCGCGAGTGAAATGCCGAGCGACGACGGCCTCACCATCAGCGGATTTCCGGGCGAGCACGGGCAGCCTGGCACCTACTTCATGGGGCTCGGAGCGGGCGCCGCGGCCGAGGCATGCGTGCAAGCGGTGATGGCGGCCGTGGAGGCCGCGAAGAACCCCGCGCCCTGAGCGGCTGCGTTTTACGCGGGTTTTCAGGCTTTGCGCGCGTACCTGCTAACCTCCGAGAGAGTGACTCCGTCGCGCGTGCACGGCCGCTATGCCCTTTACGACACGCTTGGCGTGGGCGCGGCGGCGACGGTCCATCTCGGCGTCGCGCGTGGTCCCGAGGTCGTGCCCGTCGCCATCAAGGTGCTGCACGATCGGCAGTCGCGCGAGGCTGGGGCGGTGGCCCGGCTCCTCGACGAGGTGCGCCTCTCGCGTCACATCGCTCATCCCAATGTGGTCCGCGTGCTCGACTTCATCTCCGACGGCGAGGACACGCTCGCGGTCATGGAGTACGTGCACGGTGAGCCGCTCTCGCGCCTCCTTGCCGACGTGAAGGAGGGCGGTCAGCGCACGCCCGTGCCGATCGCTGCGGCCATCGCGTGCGGAGTGCTGCGCGGGCTCTACGCCGCGCACGTGGCGAAGGACGGGGCGGGAAAGGCGCTCGAGCTCGTCCATCGCGACGTGACACCGGAGAACATCCTGGTGGGCGCCGACGGCGTCGCGCGGCTGATGGACTTCGGCGTCGCGAAGGCGCAGGGCCGCCTCCATGCGACGAAGGACGGCGGCGTGAAGGGCAAGCTCGCCTACCTCGCGCCCGAGCAGGTCGGCGGTGACGTGACCGCTCGCACCGACCTCTATGCTGCGGGGCTCGTGCTGTGGGAGATGCTCGTGGGGGCACGGGTGATCGAGGGGGAGAGCGAGCCCGAGCTCCTCGTGAAGGCGCTCGACCCGGTCGTCGTCGCGCCTTCCACGCGCGCCCCCGGGGTGCCGCCCGCCCTGGACGCCGTCGTGTTGCGTGCATTATGCAAAGAACCGGAGGGTCGGTTCGCGACGGGAACGGAGCAAGCCGAAGCCATCGAACGTGCCGTCGACCGCATCGCGTCGCCGGACGAGGTGGCGGAGTGGGTCCGCGTACACGGCGGCGCACGCCTCGCGCAGCGCGACGAGAGCGTCCGCGCGATGCTGGCCCTCGAAGCGGCGGGGCCGGGCGAGAGCGCGTCGATCCCGTACGTCGACGGCCCGCGACCCTCCGACAACGGCGTGCGCGGCATGATGGTCATGGGGCTCGCCGCGCTGGCCGTCGTCTCCCTGGGCCTTCTCTACAACTCGCGCGCGTCGTCGTCCGGCACGTCGTCGTCGGGCACGTCGTCCTCGGGCACGCCGACCTCGGCCACGGCGACCTCGGCCACGGCGGACTCCCCTACCGCGATCACCCCTCCTCTCGCCTCCCACGTGCCCGTGCCCGATCCCGCGTCGCCGAGCGCGAGCGCGAGCGCGACTGCCAGGCCGCGCCCGCGGCCCGCCGCACACGCAGCGCCGCCGAGCTGCGACCCCCCGTGGTACCTCGACTCCCACGGCATCAAGCGCTACGACCCGGCGTGCGTGAAATGAGAGTCGTCGCCTCCGCGCTCACCCTCACGCTCCTGGTGAACGTCTCCTCTTCGGCCGCCGCTGCGCCGAAGAAGTCGCAGCAGCAGTGCATCGCGGCCGCCGAGTCGGGCCAGCAGCTCCGCTCGAGCAGCAAGCTCCTCGACGCGCGCAAGGCCTTCGGCGCCTGCACCGCCAACGGATGCCCGGCGGTCATCCGTCGCGACTGCGGGCGCTGGGTCGACGAGATCGACCTCGCCACCCCGACCATCACGGTGAAGCTCCAGGACGCCGCGGGCGCCGAGGTCGCCGAGGGCCGCGTGCTCATGGACGGCGAGCCGCTGCCTCGCGCCGCGGACGGCCGCGCGACGCCCATCGATCCGGGCTCGCATCGCTTCACGTGGCAGCGCGACGAGGGAAGTGCCATCGAGGAGCAGTTCATCGTGCGCGAGGGCGAGCACAATCGCGTGCTCTTGCTCCGCGTACCGCCGACGGTGCTCGGTCCCCCTCCACCTCCACCCGTCGCGGCTCACGAGCGGACTGCGCTCCCCTGGATCGTCGGAGGCGCGGGTGCCGCCGTGGCCGTGACCGGCGCCATCTTCTGGGGCGTTGGCTTGAACGATCGTTCAACCCTCAGCTCGACGTGCGCGAGCGCGCACGCCTGCTCGATGTCCGACGTCGAGGCGTCGCACACCAAGCTGGTGGTCGGCGACGTGCTCGTCGCCGTCGGCCTGGTGGCCATCGCAGGCGCCGTCTATCTCTACCTCCGCGAGAGCGGAGAAGCGCACGCCACCACGACCGGCGCCCGCTGAGCGAAGTCCGGCGGCCCCTCGCTGGGGTGCGCCGTGTGCTCTGGGAGTTCCCAGCAAGGCTCCCGGTGGCAAAGGCGCCCGCGCGAGCCACCGGTAGCGCGGTTTGTCGAAAAAAAAGCGTGATCGCGCATCGTCGAGCCGCGCGTTCGTGCGGCACGGCGAGTGCACATGATCAGGCTCAGGAGGTCATCATCATGAAGAAGCTGCTCGCCACGATGGTTCTCGGGCTTGGTGTCGCTGCGCTCCTGCCGGGCGGCTGCGGGCTCCCAGGAACGACGGCCTCGGCCGCCCCGACCGTCACGCAGGGGGTGTCCTGATCCCGAAGGCCTCTTCGCCCCGTCGTGCGCGCTCATCGCCCACTCGCCGCGCGACGGGGTCTTGCAACGAAGTCCACCCTCACACGAGAACCTGACCATGACGAGATCGGTCCTCATCGCCGTCGCCTCGGCGATCCTCGCCGCGGCATGCGGTTCCTCCGACGTCGCGCCCGACGCGCGCACCGAACAGAACGCCACGACCTGCGCTCCGGTCGAGGCCGTGGCGCCGTTGCCCGCCTCGGCGCCTTCGGTGTCGTTCGCATCGGACGTGCTCCCCATCCTCGTCACGAGCTGCGGGTTCGGTGCGTGTCATGGCGCCGTCCGTGGCAGCAACGTCTTCCTCGGCGCGAAGGACAGCGCGAACGATGCCAAGGCGGTCCGCGCTCGGCTCGTCGACATACCTTCCAAGCAGAGCGCTTCGACACCCTATGTGACGCCGGCGAATCCGGCGCGCAGCTACCTGTATCTGAAGCTGACGGGAGACCTCTGCGGTCTCGAGGACTGCGCGGGCGGGTCCTGCGGTCAGACCATGCCGCGCGGCGGTGACAAGCTCGACGCGGCGTCGCTCGACACGGTGCGCACCTGGATCCTCCAGGGCGCAACCGATTCCTGAGTCACGCGATCAGGCGTCGGTCCAGATCTCGCCCGTCGCGCCGTCGATGGTGATGACGGCGCCGCGCTCGAGCACGATGTCGGCATTCTCTTCGCCGTCGGTCGAGTCGCGCCAGATCGTGAGCGAGTCCTTCGCGTAATCGACGCGCATCGGCGGGCAGCTGGCGATACAGGGCTTGCCGAGGCTGCGTGCGACGATCGCGGCGTCCCCGGTGATCCCACCGCGCGTGGTGACGATACCGGCGGCGGCGCGCATCCCCGGCACGTCGTCGGAGGTCGTCTCGATGCGGACGAGGATGACCGACGTGCCCTTCGCCGCCATGGCGACTGCGTCCTCCGAACGGAACACGATCGCGCCCGTCGCCGTGCCAGGGCTTGCGCCGAGTCCCTTCGCGAGCAGCTGTCGTCCCATGGTCATTTCCTCCCCGAGCCTCGCTTGTCGTCGTCCGCGTCGTCCGCGTCCGCGTCGTCGCCGTCGTCCGCGTCGTCCGCGTCCGCGTCGTCCGCGTCCGCGTCGTCGTCGTCCTCGTCGTCCGCGTCGTCGTCGTCGTCGTCCGCGTCGTCCTCGTCCTCGTCCACGCTGTCGGAGGTGTCGACGGTGGTCTGCGCCCGGAGCTCGGTGAGCAGGCAGCCACACTTGCACTTCTTCGGGACGGTCCGCTTGAAGTAGACGCGCTCACAACGCGTGCACACGCGCGCGTCGGGCTCGTACGAGATCGTCTTGCCGGTGACCGCGTCCTTCTTGCCGACGACCTGCAGCGGCTCGAGGTCGACCATCATTCCCGCGTGCGGGTTCGCGCTCGGGAGTCCCTCGAGCACGCGGTCCGGAATGTCGACGACCTTGGGGATGCGGTCGAGCGCCTCCTTCACCAGCCAGCCGACGGCCTCCGCGTGGGCGTTGAGGGGTACCTTGAACGTCCACGCCGAGCCTGACTCGTCCTTGCCGGTGACGACGACCGCGAGGTTGCCCGACTCGAAGGTGATCTGCGAGACGGCCGACCACGCCATGCGTCGGACCTCCCCTCGCTCCATCGCGATTCCCGGGTCGCCGACACGGAGCGGCATCTCGCTGCTCGTGCCGAGCCAGATCGTCGCTCCCGTGAGCACTGCCCCGCCCGCGATGAGGTACGCCGGGATCGGCTTCAGCTTCTCGTCCGCGTCGAACGCGTGACCGTAGGTGTACCCCCAGGTGCCGGCGCCGAGGGTCGTGGCGCCGAGGCCACCGAGGATGCGAACGAGCCACGCGTTGTGCGAGCTCTGCGCGATGAACCTCCGCTCCGTGCGGCGGGCGCGCTTCTTCTTCGCGTCCTTCTTGGACGGCTTCTTCTCGGCCTCTTGTTCCTGATCCATGAGGCCCCGGTTCTAGCGCGAAACCCCCGACAAGTCTGCGCCTCCCCGCTACTTCGACAGAACGGCGAGCGCTTCTTTGAGCAGCTCGGGCAGCGGCGTCTCCCCCAGCTTCGCGCTCAGCTGCTCGACAGCCCGGTCCGCCTCGGCCTGCCGGTACCCCATGTTCACGAGGGCGCGTGCGAGGAGCTCGCCCGTCGACGAAGCTGCCCCTGCGCTGCTCGGCACGGCATTCGGGCCCGCGGCGGCGCCGCGGGGCCCGGCGGCCTGGAGGATCGGGACCTTGTCCTTCAGCTCGAGGAGCAGACGCTCGGCGGTCTTCTTGCCGATCCCCGTGATGCTGGTCAGCTTGCCCAGCTCCTTGCGGGCGATGGCCTGTCCAAGGTCGTGCGCCGGGAGGGCGCTCAGCACGGCGATGGCCATCTTCGGACCGACGCTGCTCACGCCGATCAGCGTGCGGAATGCGACTCGATCGCCCTCTGTCGCGAAGCCGAACAGGGAGAACACGTCCTCCCGGACGTGCGTGTGGACGAAGAGCGTGGAGCGCCCTTCGGCGTCGACGTTCGCCCGCCCGATGGTTCCGAGGGGGACCACGAGCTCGTAGCCGACGCCGTTCACGTCGACGACGACGTTGCCGTCATCCTCCTGCGTCACGTGTCCGGTGAGCCGGCCGATCATCCGCGCACTCTAGCCGACCTTCGGGAGGCTGTGTCGTGCGCGCTGCACACGCTCCTGGCCGACCCTCACGCCGCGACGAACTGCTTCTCGACCAGCCGCTTGTAGAGGCCTTCTTCGGCGAGTAACGAGCGGTGGTTGCCCTGCTGGACGATCTTGCCGTGGTCGAGCACGACGACGCGATCCGCATCCACGACCGTGGAGAGGCGGTGCGCGATCACGAGGGTGGTGCGGCCCTTCATGAGGCGATCGAGCGCGTCCTGGACGAGGTGCTCGCTCTCGGCGTCGAGCGCGCTCGTCGCCTCGTCGAGGACGAGGATGCGTGGGTCCTTCAGCACCGCGCGCGCGATGGCGATGCGCTGCTTCTGCCCGCCCGAGAGCTGCACGCCGCGCTCGCCGACCTTGGTGGCGAAGCCCTCGGGAAAGCCCGTCACGAAGTCGAACGCGTTCGCGGTCCTCGCTGCCTGCTCGACCTCGGCGTCGGTCGCCTCGGGACGCGCGTAGCGAATGTTGTCGGCGATCGACCGCGAGAAGAGCAGCGGCTCCTGCGCGACCGCACCGACCTGCTGGCGAAGCCAGTTCGGGTCGAGCTCCTTCAGATCGCGACCGTCGAGGAGGACTCGCCCCGACTCGGGATCGTAGAGGCGCGCGAGGAGCGCGGCGATCGTCGACTTGCCGGATCCCGACGAGCCGACCAGGGCGACGACCTCGCCCGGGCTGAGCGCGAGGGTCACGTGCGAGAGGACCTGCGCTTCGGGCCGCGCCGGATAGCGGAACGAGACGTCCTCGAACGTGACTGCGCCGCGGGCGATCTCCGGGCGCACTTCCGTCGACGTCATCGGCGAGAGACGGTCGAGCAGCTCGAAGATGCGCGCGCCCGCTCCGCTCGCCTTCATGAAGTCGGCCCAGACGTCACTCACGGCGGCGAGCGAGAACGCCACCACGAGCGTGTAGACGAAGAACGAGGTCAGCTGCCCTACGCTCATCGCGCCGTCGAGGACGAGGTGCCCGCCATACCAGAGGACCGCCGCGGCCGCGGTGAAGGCCCCGAGCGACGCCGCGCCGACGAACACGCCTCCGGTGATCGCGCGCACCCGCGCGAGCTTGAACGAGCGCTCCACGGCGCGCCCGTAGCGTGCGACCTCCGCCTCCTCCGCCGCGAAGGAGCGGACCGTTCGCATTCCGCCGATCGTCTCCTCGGCGACCTCGCTCGCGCCTGCGAGGGCATCCTGGACTTCGCGCGAGAGCGTGCGCACGCGACGACCGTAGAGAACGGCTCCGACGGCGACCGGCGGTACGACGAGGAGCATGACCGCGGCCAGCTTCGGCGACGTCCATACGAGCGCACCGACGCCGCCGACGACCGTGACGGCATTGCGGAGCGCCATCGACACGTTCACGCTCACCGTGTTCTGCAACACGGTCGTGTCGCTCGCGAGGCGGCTCGTGAGCTCGCCCGTCGTTCGCGAGTCGAAGAAGGCGATCTCCTGTCGGAGGATGGCGCGATACACGTCCTCGCGCAGACGCGAGACGATGCGCTCGCCGGCCACGGTGAAGAGGATGAATCGCATCGACCCGGCGGCGGCCTGAATCGCAAGAACGACGACCATGGCCAGGGCCGCCCGGTCGACCACCGACGGATCCCGGCGGCCCAGGGCCTCGTCGAGGATGAATCGGAGGGCCTGCGGGAAGGCCAGCGTCGTTGCGCTACCGATGGCCAAGCACACGCAACCTAGCGCGATGTTTCTCCATTCCGTCCTTGCAAGGCCAAGAAGGCGCCTCAGGGCGGAGCCTTCGGACGGGCGGGAGGCCGGCATTCGCCCGATGTTAGCCCTTTGCCTGCGCAGGCGCTCAGCGCGCTCGGCAAACGCGACATCCCGGTGTAAGAAGGTCAGCCTCAACAAAGGCGCGGCGCGCGGAGCGTGCTGCATCGAACGAACATCGGAGAATCATCATGAAGTCTTCCCTCATCCTCGCTGCCGCGCTCCTCGTCGGTTCTGTCGCCTGTGGCGGCGCGCCCGAGCCCCCGAAGGCCCCCGACACCACGTCGGCGACGCCCGAGGCCCCCAAGGCCCCCGAGGCCCCCGCGGCTCCGGCGACGCCCGAGCCCCCCAAGGCTGACCCGCCGGCGACGCCCGCGCCCATGGCGGACAAGCCCGCGGACAAGCCGGCCGACACGACGACCACGACGACCACGACGACCACGACGAAGAAGAAGCCGGTCGCGCCCGCGAAGGCCCCCGCGAAGAAGTGAAGTCCGCTGCGTGAGCAGCGAATCGGTTCGGCGTCGCGCGTGAGCGCGGCGTCGAGCCTGTGCTTCGCGCCGAAGATCCGTCGCTGACTCCCCGTCAGTCGTTCTTCGCGCCCTGCGCGATCCAGCGGCGGACCGTGTCGCGTGTCGAAATGTCGAGGACCCCCTCGTTCTTCGGCATCGACTCCTGGCAGGAGCCGCCCGTGCACCGCGCATCGAGCGCGCACTGGCTGCCGTCCATCTTCCGCATCAAGTAGCTCTCGCGCGGATTGCCGGCGGTGACGAACGGCATCGTCGCGAGCTCGTCGCCCTTCACGCCGACGAGCGCGGCAATGACGCGCGGCGCATCCTTCCCGAGGAACACGCCGTTCGCGGTGCCGATCGTCGACCCGTGACACGTCGAGAACGCGCACGATTGACCGAAGATCGGCAGGACGTCCTTCGAGAAGGACACCGCGGGCGTCATGGCATCGAAGCCCGCCGGCGGTGCGTAGTCGTCACACGACGACCCGTTCCCGCTCTCGCCGGGACAGGCCGTCAGTGCGGCGATGAACAGTACGCACGCGAATGATGCGACGGGAAGAGCAGAACCCATCGCGCCTTCCTAGCACTCTCAGGCGTTGCGACGACGACGTGACCGCGCGATCGCCATCGCGAGGTAGCCGAGGCCTGCGCCGATCCAGACGGGAGAGGCGTCACCACCGGCGCCGGTCGAGCACGAGAACGACTCGCCGGCGTTGCCGTTGCTGCGCGCGGTAGCGTCGCTCCGCGGCTCGGTGCCGACCTGGGTGCAGCCGTCCGTCGAGTAGACGGGGCACTGCGGCTCGTTGATCTCGGCCGTGAGCTGGCGCACGTTCGACAGGACGGTCTGGTCCGCCGAGGCCGTCATGACGAGATCGGCGTCGAGTGACGCGTGCGCGAGGTCGGCGCGCATGCGCGTCACGCGCGAGCTCGCGGTCGGGATGCCGTAGAAGAGCGCCTTGAGGTCCTCGGCTCGAACCTGCACGGCCGTCTTCACGACGGTGCCCTGCGCGTCGACCACGGGGTCGTAGTTGATCTGCGCGGCCTGCTCCTGCGGATCGAGCTCCGGCCCTGCGTCGGCGCCGGTCGGAGGGCCGGGATAGGGATAGCCGCCGCCGTAGTAGCCGCTGTTCGTGACCGCGCTCTCGACCTGCTGGGGATAGAGGATCGTCGAGCTCTCCGTCTCCCAGCCGCGTCCTGCCGAGGCGGTGGTCTTCGCGGCGCGGAGCTCGGCGTAGTTGCTCTTGTTCTGGTTCCAGTCCCACGCGATGTCGGGGGTCGGGATGTAGAAGCCCGGGAAATTCTGCGTCTCGTAGCGGCCCTCGCCGAGGACCCACAGCGACACGCCCACCGTCGCGCCGGTGCCGGCGGCGACCATGCGGAGCGGAAGGACCGCGCTCGCGCCCGTGGTCGTCACGCGCACGGGGCGCATGTCCTGGACCAGCTTGCCGGGAATGAGCTTCAGCGCGAGAAAATCGAACTTCTCCGCGACGTACTTGTCGACGACCGGCTTCACGTCAGGCGGAACGTTGAAGCCGTTCGCCGCGAGCCACTGCTGGAGGGCGTTCGCGTCGGTGGCCTTGAGCTGCACGGTCTCGTACGGACCGACGACCTCCTGCTTGGTGACCGTCACTCCCGGCGACGCGACGCCGGCATCGGCGGAGCCGGCCGCGCTGTCCGAGGACGCGCCGAAGCTCGAGTTGCGGTTGTTGCACGTCGGCGCAGCGGGGCAGTTGCGCGGCGGCGCGACGATGCTGGTCGTCGTGATCCCGTCGAGCGTGCGGAAGACGATGTCGGCGCTCAGGCCGACGGTCACCGTGCCGGAGATGGGGAGGACCCACGCGAACGACGAGGGACTTCCCTGGTACTTGATCTGATCGTAGAGCGTCGACTGGTCCTTCGCGATCGTGAGGATCATCCGGTGATCGGTGACGATCGTCGGGTTCTCCGTCGGCGACGGGGGAGGAGAGAAGCAGCCTCCGCACGCGAGCGCATCACGCTCGAGCGCGTACGTGGACGTCAGCGCCGCGGATATCGCAACGGCGGCGAGGATCAGTTTGTTTCGCATCGGGTACCTCGAAGAAGGAGAAGAAAAAGGGACGTGAACGGTTTCAGGAGCGGGCGCTCTTGCGGCGTGCCGCCTTCACGAGGGCGAGCGCGAGGAACCCTCCGCCGAGGCCGAGCCATGTGGGCGACGACGGGCGCGAGGACGTGGAGCACGAGAACGACTCGCCGCCGCCCGACGCGTTGGCGCGCGCGATGGCCTCGCTGCGCGGCGCGGTCCCCGCGGTATCGCAGCCGCTATAGACGGGACAGAGCGGCTCGTTGAGCTCCTTCGTCAGCTGACGGACGTTCGACAGCACGGTCTGGTCCTGCGACGCCGTCATGACGAGATCGGCGTTGAGCGCCGCGTGCGCGAGGTCGGCACGCATGCGCGTCACCCGCGCAGTCGCGCTGGGGACGCCGTGAAAGAGCGTCGCGAGATCCTCTGCGCGGACCTGCTGGGCCGTCTTGATCACCGCGTTCGTCTGCGGGTCGAGCACGGGAAGGTAGGCCTGCTGCGCCTGGATCTCGGGGTCGCTGCTCGGTGCGCCGCCGCCCGCGCCGCTGTAATAGTACCCGTTGACCACGGCGTTCTCGACGTTGGACGGGTTGAGCAAGATCGAGCTCTCGATCTCCCAGGACTTGCCGCCGCCGGCGGTCGTCTTCTGCGCGCGGATCTCGGTGTAGTTCGACTTGTTCTGCGACCAGTCCCACGCGATGTCGCTCGTGGGGATCACGAACGAGGGGAAGTTCTGCGTCTCGTAGCGGCCCTCGCCGACGATCCAGAGCCCGATGCCGACGGTGGAGCCCGTGCCCGCCGCGACCATCCGGAGCGGGAGGACCGAGCTTGCGCCGGTGGTCGTCACGCGGACGGGGCGCATGTCCTGGACCGTCTTGCCGGGGACGAGCTTCAGCGCGAGAAAATCGAAATTCTCGTTCACGTACTGATCGACGACGGGCTGCACGTCGGCGGGGACGTTGAAGCCGTTCGTCGAGAGCCAGGCGGCGAGCGCACCTGGACTGGTGGCCTTCAGCTGCACGGTCTCGTACGGACCGACCACCTCGCGCTTCGTGACGGTGACGCCGGTGTCCTCGGCGCCAGAGCCTGCGGTGGGCGCCAACGAGGCATTCCTGTTGTTGCCGCAGTCCGGCGGCGGCGGGCAGTTCTGCGGCGGCGGCGAGATCTGCGTCTGCGTCATCCCGTCGAGCGCCTGGAACACGATGTCCGAGCTGAGGCCGACCTGGACGGTGCCGGAGATCGGAAGGACCCACGCGAAGGAGGAGGGGCTGCCCGAGTACTTGATCTGGTCGTAGAGGGTCGACTGGCCCTTCGACACGCTCAGGATCATCCGGTGATCGGTCACGACCGTGGGGTTCTCCGTCGGGATGAAGCAGCCACCGCAGGCGCTCGCATCGCCCTCGAGAACGAGGAACGAGCCCGAGATCGTGATCGCGGCGAGGGCCGCCTTGGCGAGATTGCTACGCATCGAGAATGCCTCCGTGGCGGCGTCGTGAACGTTCGAGAGCGTATCGGTCCTGCCCCTGGGAGCATGAGCGAGCGCGAGAGGAGCCGGCCGAACTCGACTGAAGCACGTGCCGTGCCATTCGCGACACCTCCGCAAACGCTAGGAAATTACGGTGTGGGAGGGCATCACGCAGCGACGTGACGATCGCCTCCGGCCCAAGCTGGCACACGGCGCGACGCGCCCCGGCGGCGGCTGCGCACATGAACGCGTGTACCGTTTTTGTTGCCGCTCCACGCAAGCTCGGGGTAGAACCCCGGAACTTCTCTAGCTTGTTCTTTTTGCCCGCGGCGCGTGCACCTCCGGTGTCCGCGCCGGGAGTGTTTAAGGGTGCCGCCGTCCACCTCCGGTGTCCGCGCCGTGAGTGTTTAAGGGTGCCGCCGTGCACCTCCGGTGTCCGCGCCGTGAGTGTTCAGGTGCCGCCGTGCACCTTGGTGTTAGCGGCCCGGTCGACCTCGAACTCTGCGGCGTTCAATGCGCCGCATTGCATTGGCGTCGCGGCGGGGCGAAGCTTCCCGAGGTCGACGCATGGCCCTCTTCGATTGTCCCGAATGCGGCCGCAAGGTCTCCTCTCGGGCGGAGGCTTGTCCCGGGTGCGCCCATCCACTGGCCTTGCGGAAGGAAGCCACCGAGGCCAAGCGCGTCGGCGGCGCGCCGCTCTCGCGCCCGCTGCGTGAGAATCGGTCGCCCGCCCGCCTGGTCGTCGTGGATGTACCGCCTCCGTCGCCTCCCGCTGCGCTCGCGCCCATCGCCGAGCGCCGCGTCTCGCCGACCTATCGCTTCGTCTGTCACCTCTGCGGTGAGGACGAGATCCTCCTCTATCCGCTGCCGGTCACGGATCGGCACGTGTGCGCGACCTGCGAGGAAGCGGCGCTCATCTCAGGAGTCGAGCGGAGCAGGCTGCTCCACTGGTGGCCGCTCGCGTTCGTCGCCCTGCTGCTCATCGGCGGAGCGCTCCTCTACCAGTGCGTTCCGCTCTAAATCACCGAGCCTCCCCCCGGGCGCACGAAGCGCTGCCGCCGCGAGGAGACAGAGCACCGGTGTCGCGACCATGTGGTAGCGGTCCTCGCCGAAGAAGATGGCGTGCGCGAGCGCCGTCGTCGCGATGAGGGAGACGCTCATCAAGAGCGCCGGATGCTGGTGCGGCCGGCCCGGAAGCGGGAGCCACGGCAGGACGCACGCAACGAGCACGATCGGCCAGAACGTCGGGGTCCCCGCCGAGAACGCCGCGTAGGCCGCGACCGCGAGAGCGCCGAGCAGCGCCGTCTGCATCCGGCGCGCGCGCCTGTCGCCGCGAAGCGCGAGCGCGACGAAGCCGAGCGCGGACGCCGCGACGGAGATCCGATGCACGCCCGTGAGCATGCCGCGAACCGCGACACGTCGCTCCTCGGGCCACGCGGCGGGTCGGGCCTCGCGCAGGTACTCGACCGCGAACGACTCGTGATCGAAGGTGAAGGCGAGCTTTGCGGGGATGAGCGCGAGCCAGCGGCCGGGGGCGCTCTTGATGTTCGCGATCCCGTAGTCCAGCCAGCAGCGATCCTGCTGCACCTGTCCGGTGACCTCGCGGCAGCCGTCGTCGGAGCGCAGCGTCTCGAAGCGACCGGTCGCACGCGGGAACGAGCCGATGGCCAGGTTCCACCCCGCGTTGGTGCTGACCAGCGCGCAGCCGTCCATCACGTGACAGTTCCGCGCCGTCCACGGCAAGACGGGGACGAGCGCAACGCCGCAGGCGACGGCGAGGCCGAGCGCGCGCTGCCGCCACGACTCACGCAGCGCCTGCCCCGCGGCCGCACGCGGGAGCGCGAGCACCAGGAACGGCGCGCAGAGCAGCGCCTGCGGACGAACCAGCGCCGCGAGCCCCATCACGAGCGCTCCGCCCGCGATGCCCGCGAGCGGGCGGCCCGGCTTGCCCCCGAATCCGCGCGCGACGCGGAGCGCGACATAGAACGCGCCGAGCACGAGGAGCGCGGAGAGCGGTTCGGTCATCAAGAGCGCGCCGTAGAGAACGAGCCCGGGGTGAAACGCTACGAGGCCACCCGCGACCATCGCCCTGCGTGGCGACAGCGCCTCGCGCGCGAGCAGATACGTGACCACCGCGAGCAACGCTCCGACGAGCGCATTGGCGAAATGCGCCACGGCGTGCCCGGTTCCGAAGAGCATGTAAAATGCAGCCAAAAAACCGCTGTACCCGACCGGGTAGTGACACCACGGGTGCCACACGGGGCGGCCGTCGCGCATGACCTCGTCCGCATAGCCGAAGCCGCTCGCGATGTGACGTGCGCCGAAATCGTAATAGTGGCCGTCCCACACGGGCTCGCCTGCGAGCGTGCTCGCCACGTACAGCCGCAGCCCGAGCGCGACGACGAACAGGCCGAGCCCGAGCTGCACGTCGACCCAGAAGGGCAGCGTGAAGCGCCCGCGCGCACCGGTCACGATGCGTTCTTCTCTCGCATCCGCCGCAAGTACGTGCGCTGGACCTGCGCGGGATCGAGGCGGAGGTATTTCGCGAGCTCGGTGACGAAGCCCCTCACGTAGACGATCGCGGGGAGGCCGCCGTAGGCCTCCTCCTCGAGCGCGACGAGGTGCGAGCGAGAGATCTTCGTGCGCGACGCGATCTCGACGAGCTCGATGCCCTGCGACTCGCGGACCTTCCGCAGGAGCGCGCCGGTGAACTCGGTGTCGGGCCCGATCTCGCGGGAGAGCTCGCCCTGGAGCATGAGCTGTTCGGCGGCGAGCGCGGGCCTCGGAATGGAGCTCGACTGCGCGGGCGCCACGTCCTCCGGGAACGTCGACAGGTCGTAGGCGCGGCGACGCACCGGATCGAGGAGCGTGTCGTGGGCCTCGTCGATGCGCGCCTGCGCTCCTTCGAGCTCGAGGTCGTCGAGCAGTGACGCCGTGGCCAGGCCGCCCGTCACGTAGACGTCGCGCTGGCGCTTGAACGCGCGGCGGATCTCCTCGTCGTTCGAGCTGCGGCCGATGCCGAGCGCCGTGTAGTGATCCGGCGTGTCGAGCGGCGCAGGCGGCGGCTGCTCCCGGTAGTCCTGCTTCGCGGCGGTGAGGGCCGCGACGCGGCGGGCAATGCGCTCGATGTTGCGCGCGGCCTTCGAGGTGGGACTGTCGACGAGAAGGGGCTTCTTCCGGCGGACGGAGAGCCACACGGTGTCGTCGTTCTCGACCCAGCCGAGCTCGTCGAGAGAGATGCCGTAGTGCCGGCGGCAGAGCGCGCTCATCGACGTGGCGAGGTCGAGGTCGGTGCGTACGCGCGTCTGGTTGACCGCGAGGTAGAGGTGCATGCGCTGTGCCTCGGCCCACGCGAGCTCGGCGAGGTTCTTGTCGATCTTCGTGAGCGAACGGATCAGCTCGAGCGGCGAGGGGAGCTTGCCGATCTCCTTGATGGCACGGTCGACGAGCGAGAGGCGAAAGCGATCCTTGATCAGCGCGCGACGAAGCCGCCGCCGGTAAGCCGCGCGCACGAAGCGATACGTGGCCTCGATCGCCGGCGGCTCGGGCACCGTCACGCAGATCGCGAAGTCCGCGGCGAGCATGACGTCGAGCGCGAGATGCGCGTGGCCGGGTCCCACGTCGATGACGAGGTAGTCGACGGGGAGCGCACGCATGCGTGCGAGCCAGCGGCTCTTGCGACCTGCGCGCAGCTGGAGCGGCGGCTCGATCGCGTCGTGGGGACCGGGGAGGATGGACAGACCGGGCACGCTGGTCGCGATGAAGGACTTGAGCAGCTCCTCGGGCCCACCCTCGTACGGCGGCGGATGCGTGGCTGCCGAGAGCCCGAACTGCGTGTGCATGTTCGTCCCCGTGGGGTCGCAATCTACCAGCGCGACGCTCTTGCCGAGCTGCGCGAAGTACACGGCGAGGTTCTGGGCGATGAGGCTCTTGCCGACGCCGCCCCGTCCGCCGCCCACCGCGAGAAGCTTCCTCGCTCCACGTACGCCTTCCAGAGGATCGAGCTCGATCGAAGGCGGCGGAAAGCTATCCGTCACGGACCAAAGCCTCCCCTGTCGCTCGAGCGCGGACCGTTCGCGGAGCTCGGCGCGACCGAGCCGAGCCGCGCGAGCTTTGCGCGACGAATGAGGCCGAAGATGCGCGCGCCGAGCTCGGGAGCGCGAAACGGCCGCGGGAGAAAATCGTCGGCGCCGCTCGCGAACGCGTCGACGACGTCGCGGGACGACGGCCGATCGGAGAGCACGAGAACCGGGAGCGAGAGGCGCGCGGCGTCGCGGTCGCGGCGCAGGCTGCGCACGAAATCGAGCGGATCCATGCCCTGGGCGTGAAAATCGAGAACGAGCGCGTCGAACGTGGCCTCGGAGAGGCGAGCGCTCGCCTGGTCCGCGCTCTCGACCGCCTCGACGACGAGACCGATCTCGATGAGCATCGAGCGGACCTCTTCGCGGGTCGCCGGCGCGTCGTCGACGAGGAGCACGCGCGCCACGAACGGATTGCGACTCGACTCGAGGACGCTCGACGGGGGCGCCTCGCTGTCACCCCATGCGAGGCGCTCGCCGGTGCGTGACAGATCGACCTCGGGGCTGGGGGCGCTCGGCTCGCCTTCGCTCGCGATGGGGATGGCGCGGGAAGAGAGCGGTCCGACGGGCCGCGCCGCGCGCATGTGCTCGCTGCGGGCGGCGACGAACGAGAGGAGGCGCTCCCAGTCGCGGCGCTCGAACGCGATGTGCGTGTCGCCGGCCGCGCAGACCCCGCGCGCTGCGGCGGCGGTGGCGCGGCGGCGCGAGCCGATCTCGAAGATCGCGAGGATCCACTCGCCGTCCGAGACCGTCTCGCCTTCGGGCAAGGCAAGCGAACCCTGTGCGTCTCCGAGCGCTACGGAGAACGCTGTGATGTCTCGGAAACGAAAGACCACGCTGCGCAAGGTGGGTGATGTCTAGTCGCATGCGGGCCGGTGCGCAAAGCCCCGTCGAAGCCGGGTCGTCCGTGGCTCTCCCCGACCCTCGCCTTCCCGCGTAACTCGGTGGTAAGCTCCCGCCCGCTCGCATGGCTTTTAAAGCGTTAACGTTCGGAATTCTTGGCCTTTTGAGCGTTTCCGGGTCGACCTGTGGGAAGTCGACCGCAGAGGATGCGACGAAGGAGAAACCGGTCGCCGAAGTGACCCTCGAGGGGATCGATACGAGCGCCCTCACGCCGCGCGAGAAAAAGGAATGGGGACTCTATGTCTCCGAGTTCCTCTCGCCCTGCCAGAACGTGCCCGTTCCGATCCAGCAGTGCGTGCAGGAGAAGCGCGCGTGCTCGAAGTGTCTCCCCGCTGCGAAGCTCGTCCTTCGCGGCGTGAAGGACGGCATGACGCGCGACCAGATCGAGAAGCTGTACAAGGGCCGCTTCGATGCGAGCGGCCTGAAGAACGTGCCGATCGACGGCTCGCCGGTGAAGGGGCCCGAGGGCGCGGCGATCACGATCGTCGAGTTCGCCGACTTCGAGTGCCCGCACTGCGGTGAGGTCGCGCCGATGCTCGACAAGGTCGTCGAGACCCACAAGAACGACGTGCGGATGGTGTTCAAGTTCTATCCGCTGCCGAGCCACCCGCACGCGGACGTCGCGGCGCGAGCGGCCGTCGCGGCCATGAATCAAGGCAAGTTCTGGGAGATGCACCACGCGCTCTTCACGAACCAGCGCCACCTCGAGCAGACGGATCTCGACAGCTACGCGAAGGAGCTCGGGATCGAGGTCTCGCGCTTCCACGCGGACATCCAGGCCTCGGCCACCGCGGACCGCATCGCGAAGGACAAGAAGCTCGGCGAGGATCTGCAGATCGGCGGCACTCCCACGATCTTCATCAACGGCCGCCTCTTCGACGGGCGTCAGGACGTCAACGAGTGGATCTCGCTCGAGCTCGCCAACGGCGACAAGGACGCACCTGCTACGGCGACGAGCGGCGCGGCGGACGCCGGCAAGGCCATGCCCTCGGCCTCGGGCGCGACGAGCGGCAGCAAGCCGGCCGCGACGGACGCGGGCACGAAGAAGTGAGCCGAGTCGTCGAGGGCGGCTGCGGGTGCTTCCCGACGGGACGGCACTACCCGGGGATCGCGCACCTCCTCAAGGTGACGATCCGCGGCCTCGCGCCCGGCTTCACGAACGACGTGCCCTGGCAGGAGATCGACGTCGCGCTCCTCGACGTCGAGACCACGGGGCGCGACGCCTCCGTCGATCGCGTCGTCGAGCTCGGCATCGTCGTCGGTCGTCGGGGCGATGTGGTCGCGAGGTACAACTGGCTCATCAACCCCGGCATGCCCATCCCGGCCGAGGTCACCGCCATCCACCACATCACCGACGAGATGGTGGCCGACAAACCTCGCTTCGAGACGGTCGCGTCCGAGATCGCCAACGCGCTCAAGGGCTGCGTACCGGCGGCGTACAACGCGCTCTTCGACCGCGCGTTCCTGATGAGCGAGTTCTCACGCGCCAAGAGCGCCGGCCAGGCCGAGCCCACCGGCGTGGCGGCCCTCACGCGCGAAGTCGAGTGGCTCGATCCGCTCGTCTGGGCCCGCGACATCCAGGAGAACGAGAAGTCTCGCTCGCTCGGTGACGTCGCCGCCCGCCTCGGTGTGCAGCTCGAGAAGGCCCACCGTGCCGAAGACGACGCCGAGGCCGCGCTGCGCGTGCTCTATGTGCTCGGCAAGGACCCGCGCATGCCTCGCGCGTACGGCGCGATGGTGCAGGAGCAGCGCAGGCTCTCGCAGAAGCAGGCCGACGCTCGCCGCATGTGGCGGAGCTGACGGGCGCTCAGAGGCCGCGCCGCACCGCGAGCCACAGCCCAGCGCTCAGCACCACCGCGATGCCGAGCATGAGCGGGATGTTCGTCACGAGGTACGGGTAGACCATCATGATCAGCCCGACGACCATGTGCGGCGCACGCGACTGGCGCTTGCCGTAGAAGAAGAGCACGAACCCTACCGAGCTCGGCACGATCGAGGCGAGCAGCGAGTTCACGTCGAAGTCCACCCGTCGAGCGTAGCAGCTCCTGCGGAGCCACGCCTCCGCCGGGCCGGTCACGGACCACCGTCCATTAATGCGGGCGCGACACGGCCGTTCCTTGGTCGATGCGTTTGCGGACGATGCTTCTCGCGATCTCGTGGCTCGCCTCGCCGGGTTTGGCCCGTGCGCAGGCGGTCGCCCCCGAGCCTCCCGATCCGCCGCTCGCCGTCGAGGCTCCGCCTGTCGCTCCCGCGCCCACGCCTGCGCCCACGGAGGCTCCGGCCGACACGGGTGTGACGCTGAAGCTGTATGGGGACACGCAGTTCAGCTACCGCAACCGCGGCGCGGTGAAGACGACCTTCGAGGCCGCTCACCTCGACCTCTTCTTCGCGTATGACGTCGGCCGGGTCGCGTTCTTGTCCGAGGTGTTCCTCGAGGGGCGCGAGACGAACGAGGTCGCCGTCGACGTCGAGCGCCTGCAGATCGCGTACCTCTTCTCCAACGCGCTACGCGTCCGCGCGGGTCGCTCGCACACGGCCTTCGGCTACTACAGCGACACCTACCACCACGGAAACCTCTTCGAGCTCACGACCGAGCGGCCGCTCGGTATCGCGTTCGAGGACGAGGGAGGTCTGCTCCCCGCGCACATCGTCGGCGTCGGTGCGGACGGCACCTTCGAGGGCGGCGCCGCGGGCGCGCTGCGTTACGACGTCGAGATCGGCAACGGCCGCCTCGCTGACCCGAGCGCCGTGGCCGTGTCGCGGGCTGGCAAGAACGAGAAGATGCTGAACGTCCGCCTCCGCTGGATCACGCCGATCGACGGCTTCCTGATCGGCGTGAACGGCATGTACGACGTCGTTCCGGCGCGCGCGGACGCGAACCCCGCCCTCGCGCGGAACGACGTCGTCCAAGCCATGGTCGGTGCGCACGCGGTGTACACCGAGCACGGTGTCCACATGATCGCGGAGGGCTACCTCCTCCACGACACGCTGTCGGGCGGGAGCGCCTACGACACGTGGCTCGGCTTCGTCGAGCTCGGCTACCGCTTCGGAGCGTTCACGCCGTATCTCCGGCCGGAGTACATCCTGTTCCCGCGCGCCGGCGACCCGATCTTCCAGCAAGCCGACGGGCCGTGGGCCGCGACCCGGACTGTGTTCGACGCGCGCGTCGGTGTGAAGTGGGTCGCGCTCCCGCAGCTCGCGCTCAAGCTCGAGGTCGATCGCGTCGCGCACGACACGGCGCCCCAGGAGTCGGTCAACGTGAAGGCTGCGTTCGGATTCTGACATGCCGAAGAGAATCCTCGCCACCACGCTCGCGCTCTACTTGCTCTCCACGGCGGCTCCGGCGGGCGCGACCGACGACGGCTTCTTCGTCCTCTGTCATGCGTCCAACCCGATCGCCCAGCTCGCGCCCGCCGATCTCAAGAAGGCGCTCACTGGCGGCACCAGGCAGTGGACGAACGGCGCCGTCGTTCAGGTCGGGCTCCCCTCGAGCGAGACTGCGGAGCTGCGCTTCGTGGCCGACGCCGTCGGCCTCTCCGCGCAAGAGCTCCTGAGTCGCGTCCAGCAGCAGGTCTTCAAGGGGGAGATGAAGCGACCCATCGTCGTCCGCTCCTCCGCCGAGTGCGCTGCCCTCGTGCGAAGCAACGTGGGCGCGTTCTGCGTGGCCGCGAAGGGGACCGCACTGACGCCCGACGTGAAGCCGATTCCTGTCCGCTGAGGTGCCCCATGTGGAAGAGGCTCGGGTTTCAAATTCTCGTCGGGTTCTTCCTGGTCGCGGTCGTTGCTGCCGGCACCACCGGCTTTCTCATCGACCGCAGTGTGGAGCGAGCGGCTCTCGAACACGCGTACGAGCGGCTCCATAGCGAAGCGACGATGGCCGGCCAAATGACCGCGAGCGCCTTGTTCGCGCCTCTCGCCAAAGGAGACACCACCCTCGCCGGCCCGGTCCACGACCTCGCCGTCGCGACGCACACGCACCTGTCACTGGTCGCCCCAGAAGGAGCCATCGTCGCCGACTCCATGCTCGACGCGCCTGCTCCCGGCGCCTCGGCGGCGGACGAGCCCGAGGTCCTGCAGGCGATCGCCAGCGGGCAGGGCGAAGCGATTCGCGGCGAGGGCTCGGCGCGCCGCTTGTGGGTCGCGCACGCGATCCGTCCTGGAGGCACGCTGCTCGGCGTGGTCCGAGTGTCGACGCCCATGAGCGCGATCGACGCGCAGGTGCGCGCCGTACGTGCCCGCGTGGCCGCGGGGACGATGTTCGCGCTGGTCGTCGCGACGGTCCTCGCCATCGCGCTCAGCATCCGTCTCTCCCGCCCCATCCGTGGCCTGGCCGCCGCGGCGCGGCGGATCGGGGACGGTGAGCTCGGCGTCAGGACGGCCGACCAGCGCGGAGGATCTCTCGAGGCCGTCGAGATCGTCGATCTCGGCCGCGCGCTCGACGAGATGGCGGGGAACCTCCAGAGGCGCATCGAGGATGCCGACCACGCCAACCGATCGAAGAGCGATTTCTTGGCCAACATGAGCCACGAGATCCGGACGCCGATGTCGGCGATCCTCGGCTTCGCCGACCTCCTCCTCGACGAGGACCTTTCACGACGCGATCGCGACGAGCACATCAAGACCATCCGCCGCAACGGCGAGCACCTCCTCACCATCATCAACGACATCCTCGACCTCTCGAAGATCGAGGCCGGGGGAATGTCCGTCGAGCAGGTGAGGTTCTCGCCTCACGCCGTCGTCGTCGACGTGGCGTCACTCATGCGCGTCCGCGCGAAGGAGAAGGGACTCTTCTTCGAGGTGCGATACCTGACCGGGATCCCGGCGACGATCGAGAGCGATCCGACGCGCCTCCGTCAGATCGTGATGAACCTCGTCGGCAACGCGATCAAGTTCACGAAGACGGGCGGCATCCGCCTCCTGGTCCGCTGCGAAGCGGCCTCGAAGCAACTCACCATCGAGGTCGTCGACACGGGGATCGGCCTGACCGACGAGCAACAAGCGAGGCTGTTCAAGCCGTTCGCGCAGGCGGACTCGTCGACCACGCGGCGCTTCGGTGGCACCGGGCTCGGGCTCGTCATCAGCCGGCGACTGGCGAACATGCTGGGCGGAGACATCGTGATCGACAGCTCTCCCGGTCGCGGTTCCAGCTTCCGTGCGGTCGTCCTCACGGGCCCGCTGGAGGGCATCGCCATGCTCGACGACCTCACGGAGGCGAAGCTGCCGGAGCCGAAGGAGGAGCGGCAGGACGCGACGGTCGAGACCGTGGCAGCGAACGTCTTGCTCGCCGAGGACGGCCTCGACAACCAGCTGCTGCTCGCCACGCACCTCCGGCGCGCGGGCATCACCGTGAAGATCGCCGAGAACGGGCGCATTGCCGTCGACGAGGTGCTCCAGGCACGCGCGGGCTCCCGTCCCTTCGACGTGATCCTCATGAACATGCAGATGCCGGAGCTCGACGGCTACGGCGCGACGGCCGAGCTGCGCGCGCGCGGCTACGCGGGTCCGATCATCGCCCTCACAGCGCACGCCATGGCCGGTGATCGCGACAAATGCATCGCCGCCGGTTGCACCGACTACCTGACGAAGCCCGTCGCCCGAAGAGACCTGCTCGCGGCGATCGCGGCGCACACGCATGCGTCGCCGCGCCCTGCGGGGGGTGCTGCTGCGGCCCCCGACCCCAAGGCCGCATGAACATGCGATCGCGCCGCCCCGGCAGACCCCCGTAGCCTTCGAGGTTGACCCTGGGAGGGGTTTCCATGATCAGAGCTCGCTTTGCTACGGCGTTGGTCCTTCTCGCTCTCGGCGCTACCGGCGTCGTCGTCGTCGCGTGTTCGTCCGATGACACCGCGCCGGCAAAAGGGACGACCACGCCCTCCGGCACCACCACAGTTCACGTCTCGGCAGCAGCCGGCGGCACCGTCGCCGATCCGAGCGGCAAGACGAGCCTCGTCATCCCGCCCGGCGCCCTCGAGAAGGACACCGACATCACGCTCTCCCTGACGCCGGCCGCGAACGGCGCGCTCGTCGACGTGTCGGAGTTCGGGCCCGACGGCCTCAAGTTCCTGAAGCCCGTCGCCCTCACGATCAAGGCCGACGCGGTGCTCGCCACCGCCAACAAGACGCTCGCGCTCGCCGTCCTCGAAGGCGCGGCGTTCAAGGCCGTCGACGGGTCGACCTACGCGAACGGCGCAGCCACCGCGTCGATCACACACTTCAGCAAGTACTCGGTCATCCTCGTCGACGGACAGGTCGTCCTCGTCCCGCCGAAGGACTGCAGCGACGCGCTCGCGAACTTCAAGGCGTGCGGCGGCGACCCCAAGGGCACCTGGACGATCAAGGACCTCTGCATCCCCGGCCAGTCGCTCGGCGCCGATCCGTTCAACGGCAAGTGCCCCCAGTTCAGCGCCGTGGGCGATTTCACGGTCAGCAACGTGATCACGATCGACGCGACGAATCTCACCACGTCGGACGGTAACGTCACGACGACGTCGACGCTGAACATCCCGCTGAGCTGCGCGAACACCGATGGCGACGGCGGCGTGCAGAACCCTGCGCCGTACCCGGACTGCGCCTCCTTCCAGACGCAGCTCAACAAGAACAACGTGGGCAAGCCTCAGTACGCGTGCACCGACAAGGGCGCGGGCATCTGCGCATGCACCGTCGTCGAGACGAAGCCCAATCCCGGCAACACGAAGACGTACACCGTCTCCGGGAGCACCATCACCACCACCGATTCGACCGGCAAGATGGACTCGCCCGCCGAGTTCTGCCGCAACGGTAACCTCCTCACGGTCGCGGGCCGGAACGCCGACGGCGGCGTCGCGCTCCTCTACTCGCTCGAGCAGAAGTAGCCAGCGCGGGGCAGCGCCGTTCCACGTGAAGGAGACGGCGTTGCTCACCAGCGTGCACGGGACCGTCTTGCGGACTCGCGCGAGGAGTCGTTCGCCGGGCTTGGGCTCCGCGATTCCAGCCGCCGGATGGCGATTGCACGACCTCTTCCTTGGCGAAGGGGCTCCCGCGTACATGGGCGACTCCCCGCGTGAGAAACGAGCGTGACGCGGCGCGTCTCGTTGTCCTAGTATCCCCGGTCGCCGAGGAGGCCCGCCCGTGACCGACAAGGTTGAAATCAAGCTCAACGACACTACTTTCGAAGCCCCTGTCGTGGTGGGGACGGAGAACGAGCGCGCGATCGACATCGCGAACCTGCGCGCCAAGACGGGGCTCGTGACGATCGACCCGGCGTTCATGAACACGGCGTCGACCAAGAGCGCGATCACCTTCCTCGACGGCGAGAAGGGCATCCTCCGCTACCGCGGCTACCCGATCGAGGTGATCGCGGAGAAGTCGCGCTTCGTCGAGACGTCGCACCTCCTCATCTACGGGGAGCTCCCGACGAAGACCGAGCTCGATCGGTTCTCGAACAACCTCACGCGTCACTCCTTGATCCACGAGGACATGAAGCACTTCTTCGACGGCTTCCCGTCGACGGCCCACCCGATGGCCGTCCTGTCCTCGATGGTCTGCTCTCTCTCCACGTACTACCCGGAAGAGCACGACATCAACGACAAGGAGAAGATGGACATCACGATCGCGCGCCTCATCTCGAAGGTGCGCACGATCGCGGCCTACGCGTACAAGCGATCGATCGGCCAGCCGTTCATCTACCCGCGCAACGATCTGAAGTACGCGGCGAACTTCCTCCACATGATGTTCGCGGTTCCGTCGGAGCCGTACGAGGTCGACCCCGAGGTCGAGAACGCGATGAACCTGCTGTTTATCCTGCACGCCGATCACGAGCAGAACTGCTCGACGTCGACGGTGCGTCTCGTCGGCAGCTCGCGCGCGAACCTGTTCGCGTCGATCGCCGCCGGAATCCTGGCGCTCTGGGGCCCGCTGCACGGCGGCGCCAACCAAGAAGTCATCGAGATGCTCGAGCAGATCAAGGCCGACGGCGGCGACGTGCAGAAGTACGTAGAGCTCGCCAAGGACAAGAACTCGAACTTCCGCCTCATGGGCTTCGGCCACCGCGTCTACAAGAACTTCGACCCGCGCGCGAAGATCATCAAGGCGACGGCGGACAAGGTCCTCGCCAAGCTCGGGATCAAGGATCCGCTCCTCGACATCGCGAAGGAGCTCGAGGAGGCAGCGCTCAAGGACAGCTACTTCGTCGAGCGGAAGCTGTACCCGAACGTCGACTTCTACTCGGGCATCATCTACCGCGCGCTCGGGTTCCCCACGAGCATGTTCACGGTGCTCTTCGCCATCGGTCGCCTTCCGGGCTGGATCGCCCACTGGAAGGAGATGATGGAGGACACCACCACGAAGATCGGGCGCCCGCGCCAGATCTACACGGGCGCCACCGCGCGCGAATACGTCCCGATCGACAAGCGCCCCGCGAAGTAACCGCGGCGGTTCTCCGAGTCTTGCTGAAAGGCGCACGCGGTATCGCGGGCGCCTTTCGCGCTGTGGCATTCGCTGAAGTCGCCTCAGCGGTGCAAGGCCGAGAAACCAGCGTATTCCTGCGTCGACGCGGTCGAGCGATCGACGCGGGATGGCGCCGACGAGCAAGCCTGTCTGCTTGCGGGGCAAAGGAGTGTTCCCGGGCGCAGCGCCGAGCGCCGCGTGGCTCGTGAGCACGCAGACGACGACCGTGTCGATCCGGCTCGCGGTTGGCCTCCTCGCTCGATCGCACGGCTCCATGCCTCGGTCGCGTCATCCGCCGGCCGCTGGCAGGGAGATCGCCGTCTTCATTCGAGGGAGTATTACCGGTACGTGAGAGGCGCTCGTGGGTCGCGTCAGATCGGGCCGAACAGCGGCGAGAGCTTGCTCGCGATCCATTCGCCGGCCAAGAGCAGCTCGAGGCAGCCGAGGATCAGAAAGGGACCGAAGGGCATGCGCATGCCGCCGTGCGCCTCTGCGAGCGGGTCGCCGGCGAGCGCCTCGATCGCCTCCTGGTCGCCCGCAGCGGCCTCCCGTTTCATCTCTTCGATGTCCTCCTTCACCGCCTGAGGGAGGCCGAGCTCGATGCCGAGCAGCTTCATCACGAGCGCGAAGAGCGAGCCCTGCACCGCGCCCGCGAAGAGCACGAACACCGCGCCCGGCCAGCCGAACCAGGCGCCCGCGAGGGCCATCAGCTTCGCGTCACCGAGGCCCATGCCCGTCCTCCCGAGCACGCGCTTGTAGAGGAAGTTGAAGGGAAGCCAGATGCCCACGAAGCCGGTCACCGCGCCGATGAACGACTGCGTGAGCGGCAGGCCGCGCAGCGTCGCCGTGGCGAGCCCGAGGACGATCCCGCCGAACGTGATCGAGTCGGGCAGGAACATGTGCTCGGCATCGATGAACGCGGCGGCGACGAGGCCCATGCACACCGCGAAGTCCGCGCCGTAGATCGCGAGCGCTCGTAGCGCAGGCGTCTGATCGGGCATCTTGAGGATGATTGCCTCGAGGATCGCGAGCGACAAGAGACCCCCGAGCAGCTCGACGAGCGGGTAGCGCGGGCTCATCTTCACGCCGCAGCAGCGCGCTCGCCCACGGAGGAGCAGGTAGCCGAAGACGGGCACGTTGTCGTAGCCCGCGATCGGCTTGCCGCACCCGGGGCAATGCGACGCAGGCCTCACGACGCTCATCTCGCGCGGGAGGCGATAGATGACGACGTTGAGAAAGCTGCCCCAGATGAGGCCGAAGAACAGGACGAACCCGCGCAGAATCCACAGCGGAAACCACGACAGTGCCTCGGCCAACGTCATCTCGGGCGCGAGCGTAACATTCGCGCTCGACGGGTCGAAAAATCGCTTCGGTCCTGGTAGGTTGCCGCCGTCATGCTTCTCGAGATCAGCCCCGACCATCCGGAGCCCCGGAAGGTCCGCCGTGCCGTCGACGCTCTGCTTGCAGGGGAGGTCGTCGGCTATCCGACCGACACGGTCTACGGGCTGGGCTGCGATATCTCGAACAAGAAGGCGATCGACAGGCTCTACCAGATCAAGCCGATGGACCGCTCGCACCCGCTTGCGTTCATCTGCCCCGATCTCTCGGAGATTGCTCGCTACGCCGCCGTCGACAACCAGATCTACCGCGTCCTCCGGCGTTTTCTTCCGGGCCCCTACTGCTTCATCCTCGAAGCGACGAAGGAGGTCCCGCGCATCCTCCAGACGAAGCGGAAGACCATCGGCATCCGCGTTCCGAACCATGCGGTCATCACCGCCGTGGTGCGTGAGCTCGGCCGTCCGGTGATCTCGACCACGGCGCAGCGGCCCGGGAACGATCCGCACGTCGACGCGTCCGAGATCGACGAGGACTTCAAGGGGCTCGGCCTGGTGATCGACTCCGGCGCCGGCGGGCTCGTTCCGACCACCGTCGTCGACCTCACCGTGTCGCCGCCCGAGATCATTCGCGAGGGCCTCGGGCCCGTGGATGACTTCGTCGAGGAAGCGCCGCGCTCGCTCCGCTCGATTCGCGACGCGTTGAAAGAGCTCAAGAAAGAGATGCGCTGAGCGCCTGAGCGCCCCCTCAGCCGAGCAGGATCCTGAGGTCGCCCCCGACGTCGCGGGTCCGGAGGAGGGCCGCGTGGTGCAGCTTCTTCGCCCAGCGCACGGCCGCCTCGAGCACGGTCTCGGGATCGGCGCGATAGGCCTCGTCGTTCATCGCGAGATACCCGGCGATCAGCGAGGCCAGGATGCAGCCGCCTCCGTGGAACGGCGGCAGCGCGAGGCGCGAGGCCGAGAGCTCGTGGACCTGCGGGGCCAGGCGCTTTCCGAGATCGCGCGACGACTTCCGCTCGCGCGGGGCGATCGCGAGGAGGTCGACCGCGTGCGGCCCACCGAGGTGACCGCCCTTCAGCAGCACCGCGCGGCAGCCGAGCTCGAGGAGCGCGAGCGTCGCCTTGCGAGCCTCGTCGAGCCGCGTGACGCGCATGCCGGTTATCACCTCGGCCTCCGGCGCGTTCACCGTGACCAGCGCTGCGTACGGGAGCACCCGCTTGCGCAGCTTCTTCACGCCGCGCTCCTCGAGCAGCCTTGCGCGCCCGCGGGTCGGCATCATGACGGTGTCGACGACGGCGGGGATCGCGCGATGGATCGCCAGAAAATCGCCGATCGCCTTGACGTTCTCCTCCGACCCGAGAGCGCCGACCTTGATCGCGCGGACGCGCTGGTTCTTCAGAACTTCCGTGCATTCTGCAATGAGCTCGGAGCTCGCCACCGGCGTGGCCTCGCGCATGCCCGACGTGGACTGCACGGTGAGCACCGCGACGGACGCGCAGGCGAACGCTCCGGTCCGGGCGATGGCGCGGGCATCGGCGAGCACCCCCGCACCTCCCCCAGGATCGAGGCCCCCGATGGCGAGGACGCACGGCAGCGGCGGCAACGTCACCACGGCGCTCGGGCGTCGTGCAGATCGGGGGGCTCGTTTGCTGGAGGCCACGTCGGTCTTGCTCTCCTGGGGTCGCGCAAGCGAGTATACGCGCCGATGCGTCGTCCTGTGCTTGCCATGGTCATGGCGCTGCCAGCCCTGGTGGGCGTGGCCGCGTGGCCGAGCGTGGCCAAGGCCCAGTGCGTCGACGAGGAGCTGAAACAGGACCTCGTCGGCGGCCGTCATTACCGCGGGGTGCAGGAGCGGCTCTTCACGAAGGCGTTCCGCCACGAGCTGTCCGGGATGGGCGGTTACTACGGCGGCGACCTCTACTCCTCCAGCTGGCTCGCGGGCGGCGCCTACACGTTCCACTTCAGCGAGGACCTCGGGCTCGAGGCGAGCGTCCAGTTCACGCGCTTCCGCACCGCAGTCACCGACACCTACGAGCGCCGCTACCCGCAGGTCCAGGTCGAGGAGCGGACGAACCGCCCCGGGCGCCTCTACTTCGGCCACCTCGTGTGGAGCTTCGCCTACGGCAAGCTTCGCTGGATGGGCGGCGGCGTCAGCCGCTTCGACTTCAACGCGGTGCTCGGCGCCGGCGTCACGGACGACTCCACCTCGCAGGGCCTCACCGGGAGCTTCGGCTTCGGGACGAAGTGGTACTTCGGCAAGTGGTTCGCACTGCGCCTCGACGTGCGCGACCACATCCTGCGCGAGACGCTGATCGGCGAGGAGCACCTGGTCAACGACATCCTCGTCACGGGCGGCTTCAGCATCTTCATCCCGTTCGGCGGTTGAGTCCCTTCGACGCGTGGTTCCGCGCGCTCTCGGCGCGGGCTCCCTGAAAAACAGGGGCGACGTTCTCGCGCGATCGATCGCAATTTGCCTTACAATCCCGCCCGGTGCGAACGCGTACTCGCTTCTTCGCTGGTGTCGTGATGGCCGCGGCGACTGCTCTTGCCACGATCGCGATGGCCCAGCCGCGCGTGAAGCCAGCGGCCAAGCCGGCGCGTCCGCCCACGTCGAAGACCGATGCTGGGCCCGACGACACGTCGAGCGCGGACGGCGGCGCGGCAGGCCCCGTCGAGGCGCCGCCGGTCGCGGAGACGATCGACGGAGGCGCGAAGCCTTCGCCGCTCAACCCTGCGCCGCAGGAGCTGCCGAACAGCGCCGTCGATTCGGGAGCGCCGGCCACGCCACTCGACTACGACCGGCTCCTCGCCGACATCGCCGCGCTCCGTGCGCGCGTGGCTGCCGTGAGCGACGCTTGGCTCGTGCACTACAGCACCGACTACGTGTTCGACGGCAGCGGCACTACTGCGCGTGTCGAAGACTCGGCGACCGGCCCGCTCAATGTCTACGGCCGCACCAAGCTCGAAGGCGAGCAGGCGATACGGGCCAGCGGCTGCCGCCATCTCATCCTGCGCACCAGCTGGGTCTACGGCACGCGCGGCGGCAACTTCGCCAAGACGATGCTGCGCCTGGCCCAGGAGCGGGATCGGCTCACGGTGATCGATGACCAGATCGGCGCGCCGACCGGTGCCGAGCTGCTGGCCGACGTCACGGCGCACGCCATTCGCGCCGTCGGCGAATCGCCTTCGCTCGGTGGAACGTACCACGTGGTCG
>JANXVA010000583.1 GCA_025351875.1 Myxococcales bacterium
CCAAGAAGGAGACGCGCGAGCTCAACGGCCGCATGTGCGTCCTCGAGCCTGCGATCACCGGCGACTACGCCATCGTGAAGGCCTGGAAGGGCGACCGCTTCGGCAACCTCGTCTACCGGCACACCGCGATGAACTTCAACCCGATGATGGCGACCGCCGCCAAGGTCACCATCGCGGAGGTCGAGGAGATCGTCGAGGTCGGCGCGCTCGACCCCGATCACATCCACACGCCGGGCATCTTCGTGCACCGGATCTACAAGGGCGAGAGCTTCGAGAAGCGCATCGAGCGCCGGACGGTGTCCAAATGAGCGCAACGACCACGACTCCGCAGAAGGGCCTCACCCGCGAGCAGATCGCCAAGCGCGCCGCGCAGGAGCTGCGTGACGGCTTCTACGTGAACCTCGGCATCGGCATGCCGACGCTGGTGGCGAACTACATCCCAGAAGGCGTCGAGGTCGTCCTCCAGAGCGAGAATGGCCTGCTCGGCATCGGTCCTTACCCGAAGGAGAAGGACATCGACGCCGACCTCATCAACGCCGGCAAGGAGACGGTCACGATGCTCAAGGGCTCGGCGATCTTCTCGAGCTCCGATAGCTTCGCGATGATCCGCGGCGGCCACATCGATCTGGCCATCCTCGGCGCGATGCAGGTCTCCGCGAACGGCGATCTCGCCAACTGGATGATCCCCGGCAAGATGGTCAAGGGCATGGGCGGCGCGATGGACCTCGTCGCGTCCGCCAAGCGCGTCGTCGTCATCATGGATCACGCCTCCAAGAGCGGCGAGCCCAAGATCCTCAACGAGTGCAACCTCCCGCTCACTGGCCGCGGCGTGGTGCATCGCATCATCACCGATCTTGCGTGCATCGACGTGACCGCCGACGGACTCATCCTCCGCGAGGTCGCGCCCGGCGTCTCCGCGCGCGAGGTCCAGGAGCGCACCGAGCCCACGCTCAAGGTCCCTTCGGACCTCTCGGAAATGGCCGTTTGAGCCCTTCCTGAGCTGGTACGCTCACCGCGTGGTCGCCGCTGCTTCCCCGACACCGACGACCGATGCGGTGAGCCGCGCTCCGACGGCCCCGGGCCCCGAGCCCACGCCGCTCCTCGGCGCCATCCCTCAGCTCCTCCGCTTCGGCCGCGACTCGATCGGCACCGCGGGCCGGCTCTTCGCGCAGTACGGGCCAGTCGCGTCGATCGTCCGCGCCCCCGCGCACATCATGAGCCCCCGCGGTAAGTTCGTGGTGGTCGTCAACGGCGCGGCGCTCAACCGCGAGGTCCTCACGCAGCACGAGCGCTACAAGATGTACGCGCTCCCGGGCTCCTTCTACCCCGAGGAGAGCGACATCGCCCACGCGCGTACGAGCGCCGGCAAGCACGGCCGCGCGACCGCGGAGCGACTGCGCCCGGTGCAGCGCACGCTCACCGGCCTCTTCCACGTGAACGGCGACGAGCACCGGCGCCACCGCCGCCTCCTGCAGCCCGCGTTCAACAAGACGCGGATCGACGTCTACCGCGACGACATGGTCGCACTCACCACGCGCATGCTCGACGAGTGGCGCGTGGGCGAGGAGCGAGACGTCCACGCGGACATGACCGAGCTCACGCTCCGCATCGCGACCAAGACGCTCTTCGGCGAGGACGCCGGCGAGCGCGGCGTCTCGCTCGCGCGAATGATGCAGCAGTGGCTCATCACGATGTTCTCGCCGGGCATGCTCCTCCGCCTCGACGTGAAGGGCTTGCCCTACCATCGCTGGCTCGACCTCACGCGCCGCATCGACGACGAGACCGCCGCCATCCTGCGCGACAAGCAGGCCGCCGTCGCGCGGCGCGCTCCCCCCGGACCGATCGCCGCCGACATGCTCTCGATGCTCATCGCCGCCCGCGACGAGGACGGCAGCGCGCTCGCCGAAGACGACCTCATCGGTCACACCGGCGTCATCTTCGCGGCCGGTCACGAGACGAGCACGAACGCCCTCGCCTGGACGCTCTTCCTCCTCGCCGAGCATCCCGCGGTCGCGAACGAGCTCGTCGCCGAGCTCGCGAGCGTCCTCCACGGTGACGCGCCCACCGTCGAGCAACTCGGCAAGCTTCCCTTCCTCGACGCCGTCGTGAAGGAGTCGATGCGCGTTCTCCCGCCCGTGCCGCTGCATCCGCGCATCGTCGCCGAGGACCACGAGCTCGGCGGCCACTTCCTCCCGAAGGACACCGAGCTGTTCCTCAGCATCTTCCACATGCACCACGACCGCGCGATCTTCGCCGAGCCGAACCGCTTCGACCCGGCGCGCTGGTCGAGGATCAAGCCGTCCGTCTACGAGTACAACCCGTTCAGCGCCGGTCCGCGCATGTGCATCGGCGCAGCGTTCGCGACGATGGAGATCAAGATCGCCCTCGCCATGCTCCTCCAGCGCTTCCGCGTCGAACGCACCCCGGGCGCGCGCATCGATCGCCGTGTCGCGATCACGATGGCCCCGAAGCACGGCCTCCCGATGCTCGTCCGGAGGAACGACGGCGAATGGGCCGCCGCGAGGCGCAGCCTCCCCGCGGTCCGCGGCAACCTCCGCGAGATCATCGATCTCCCATGATCCACGGCGTCTTTGGTCGTCCGTACGTCGCCCTCGAGAAGTACCTCGACCTCGAAGCGCTCGAGGCTCTCGACGACGAGATCTGCCTCGGGCTCGCCGAGATTCCGGTCGATTACACGGGCGGCAGTCACCGCTCGATGCAGATCATGCCCGCCTCGCGCACCGAAGACGCGCACGTCGACTACGGCGAGATCATCGCCGCGATGGATCCCGCGGCGTACGCGACGTTTCGTTCGCTCGCGCACGAGCCCGCCTCGCTCCCGGACGACCCCGGAGCCGCCACGTTCGGCGAGGAGCGCGAGCACGCGCTCTCGCGCCGGCAGATGCTCTGGCTCGAGGCGCGATTTGGCGTGTACTTCCCGTGGAAGGTCTATCTCGAGATGATCCCCAACCGCACCTGGGAGGAGAAGAGCTCCCCGGACGGCAAGAGCTTCACACGCCTCGCGCATACGTTCTTCCCGAGGACGCTCGCCTTCGTGAAGAGCCTGCCCTTCCTCCACATCGGCCGCTGCAACCTGATGGGCCTCGCCTCCAACGACCACGGCACCGTCCACCGCGACGGCGTCCCCGCGGACAAACCCGAGGTCGATCACTTCATCACGTTCTGCCCGCGCGGCGACAAGCGCCTCTATCTGTGGGACGAGGAGAAGCTGCAAAAGAGCCCGGTAACCGGCCGCGCCTACTGGTTCAACGACTCCGACTATCATGGCGTCGACGCCGACCCGTTCTTCCGGTACTCGATCCGTGTCGACGGAGTGTTCCGCCCGGATTTTCTCGCCACGCTCCAGACCGACCTCACTGCACCCGCGCCATGAGCAGCTCACCCAACGACCAGCCCTTCGAGCGTGATCGCCTGGTCGACAAGCCCGGGATCATCGGAGCGCGCTGGTGGCACGCGGCCCTCGCCGATCAGGACGCGCAGATCGCCCGCCGCGCGGCGATCCGCAACATCCTCATCGCGGGCGGCGTGATCGCCGGCTTCGGCGCGATGCTGGCGATGTGCGCCAAGGTGTCGACGAGCTCATCGAGCCCCGAGGTCTCCGACGCGCGCAAGACCTCGCTCGACATGCAGAAGGAGTACGGCTGGTCATTCGGCGCCGTCGACGAGCCGCTGGTCTTCGACGGCGTCACGACCAAGCCGTTCGAGCCCGCGGCGCTCCACTCGCTGGCGGCCGACCTCGCGCCGGTCACGAGGAGCCTCGTCCCGTTCTTCCAGGCGACGCTCTTCCAGTCGCTCGAGGCGATCCCGCCCTCGCTCGGGAAGCTCGACCCGACGGAGATCGCCGGCTTCAAGCCGCTCTCGGTCTCGATGCAGCCCATCTTCACGAACAAGATGGCAGCGGCTTACGCGCGCGGTAAATCGCTCGCGTCGCTCTTCGCGAGCGTGAGCGAGCTGCCGGGGCAGACGCCCGCGACCACCAAGGCCGCCCTCATCGTCGATCTGCCAGGCCCCGAGGCGGTCGCGTTCGCCGCGGGCGCGAGCTCGGTGTTCGAGCCGGTATTCCTCTTCGACAACTGGCCACACCCGCGCGGCGTCGTTCACGCCCAGGACACGCTGTCAGCGGCGGCGTATTACCAGCCTCTGTTCGCCGAGGCGCGCGCCGAGCGTGCGCGCACGTATACGCGCCTCCCGATGTTCGTGCTCGATCGCGGGCGCATCGCGACTTACAGCGACGACGCGACCGAGTTCGACAACCGCTACGTCGCCAAGCTCCCTCCTTCTGCTGCGGGCATTCGCTCGCTAGGCGGCAACCACGTGCTCTACGTGGTGCCGGGCAGCTACGACGCGGGCAGGGAGCTCGACGACCTCAATGACGAGCTCGTCCTCTACTCGGCGGGCGGCATCGACGTGAAGTCCGTCTCGCTCGACATGTTCGGGCCCGATACGACCGACGCCGGGATCAGCACGCCACCACGGAAGCCCAACGAGAGCGATCGCCTCGTCGAGGAGTCCGGGTTCATCTACTACGGCGGCAGTCGAGGGTCGCACCATGCGTTCTTCGTCGACTACCCGTGGGCGAAGCCTGCGCGCGCGGCGACCACGCGCCCCGGCATCAACCCGGGCAAGCGCTTCGAGCCTCGCGCCCGCACCACGCCCTATTCGAGCGGCAACCCGAGCGGCACGCTCGCCACGAAGGCGCGGCCTGCGAACTTCAGCACCGTGCCCGTGGTCATCGCGGTCGGCACCGGGATCATCCTCGGTTCGCGCTACTCGCGTAGCGGCTCGTGGAACCGATCCTCCGGCGGGTTCGGCGGCTGATGAAACACTCCCTCTTCGCCCTCGAGGTGGCGGCGCGGTTCGAGCCAGGCGGCCGGCTCCACACCGAGCTGCATCGCCTCATCACGACCGCGCCGGTGAACGCCGCGCTCCAGCAGAAGTGGCTGTTCTACAAGCACGCCGTGAAAGAGCTGCTCGTCGCCATGCCGCTCTTCACGCGAGGCTGCTGGGACTACTTCGACGACGACGCGACGGCGAAGGCCAGCTTCGACCAGTGGGTCGCCGGCATGGTCACCGAGGAGGGCGCGCGCCCGGAGCCCTCGGGTGCCGATCCGTATCGCGGGTCCGCGCGCTACCTCACGTTCACGATGGCCTTCCTCATCGTCAACGGCTCCCCGACCGACGACGCCGTGAAGGAGCTCACCGCGATCCCCGAGGATCGCCTCTGGCACCGCCAGACCTTCGAGCACGTCCTTTCAGGCCTCGGCGTCCTCAACTTCGCGAGCATCAAGAGCGACGTCGCTTACCTGATCCCGCGCGACAGCGGCTGGGGCCTGACGGACGAGGACCTGGCGCACCAGAAATTCAACTACCTGCGTCCGATCGTGTGAACGGCCGTCGCGCCTGCCGCGACTCCGCGATCAGGGCGTCCTTGGCTGAGGGCTCTCGACGTGTGTCAGACGGTAGCGTTGTCGCGCTCGTGGGCTAGGATCGTGTGCAGAGCACACGACACAGCCTTCCGATGGTCGGTTAGGATGTCGGCCCAGAACCCTTCATGTCTTCACGCCGCTTCCTCGCTGCAGGCTTCTTCGCGCTCGGGCTGACCTCGCTCGGGGCCTGCGGTTCGCGCACCGGCCTCTTCGGTACTGACCCCGCAGCCAGCCTGCTCGACGGCGGCATCCCGGACGGCGCAACGTTCGACGGCCCGCCCGACGGAGCGGTCAAGTGCACCCCGGGCCGCTTCACGCTCGATCTCGCGATCGCCCAGCTGATGTTCGTCATCGATCGCTCGGGCTCGATGGCTTTCTCGCTCGACGGCCGGCAGCCCGATCGGCTCGGCAACCTTCCTCCCGGCGTGCTCTCGCGCTGGGACACGCTGCGCGACTCGCTGTTCCAGACGATCACGCCATTCGACAACGCCCTCGCGATGGGCGCGAAGTTCTATCCGGAGGAGAGCGCACCCGGACCGGCCCCCGCGGACGAGGCTTGCCGCACCGACACCGGCGTCGGGATCGCCCCTGCGCGCGGCAACGTGAAGGACATCATCAACGTCTTCGACACCAGCGATCCGAACGGCGGAACGCCGACCGCGGAGGCGCTCCGGCTGGCGGCGCAGTACATCTCCGGAACACGCGGCGTCGCGCGAACGATGATCCTCGCCACCGACGGCGCACCGAACTGCAACGGCGACCTCGACGCAGAGCGCTGCACCTGCACGGCAGCCTCCGGCAACTGCGCCTCCTCACCCGGCGGCGAGTTCAACTGCCTCGACGACATCCGCAGCGTGAGCGTCGTCCGCGACATCTTCCAGAACATGAAGATCCCGGTGTACGTCATCGGCATCGGGAGCACGGAGCGCCCCGAGTTCCTCAAGGTGCTCGACGACATGGCGGTCGCTGGCGGCCGCCCGCGGGCCACGACGCCCAGGCACTACAACGTCCAGACCTCGGCCGATCTGACCGCCGCGCTCGGGTCAATCAGCGACAGCATTGCAAAGTGCACGTATCTGACGCCCTCCGCGCCGACGGACCCGAACGCGATCAACGTCGAGATCAACGGCAAGACGATCGCACGCGACCCGACGCACACCAACGGCTGGGACTGGGTCGACCAGGCCTTCGGCACCCTCGCGTTCTTCGGACAGGCTTGCGTGGTGGCCTCCGGCGGCGGGACCACTTCGCAGGTGACCGGCGTGGTGAGCTGCGAGAAGTAGCTCGGCGCCGACCGCGTCGGCGGTGCGGGCGCGGTAGGCCCGCGCATCGTGACGAACGCTACTTCGGTGCCAGCGTCACATCGTCGATGTCGATGCAATATCCCTGGTTCGCCGAGTACACACCGGGAAAGAAACCGACGAGCTCGGAGACCGCGCCGCTCGCCGCCGACACGCTCGCCTGCATGAGGACCCAATCCTGCGGACCGACCGCCGCGATCTGATTGCTGCGCGCGACCTCGCCGGCGTCGGCGGCGTACACGAAGAGCTGCTCCGTGTTGGTCGGGGCTCCTCCATCGGGCTTCGTGGGCATACGCACCCACGCGGAGAGCACGTAATTTGCGTGGTTGGAGAACGTGAACGTCTGGGTCAGCTGCGCGGTCGAGGCGTTCGTACAGAAGCGACAGAAGCCCGTCCCGCCGTGGCCGTTGCCGGCGACACGCACGGCCGAGCCGTTCATGGCCTTCCACTCGACGCCGCAGGTGGTCTTGCTGATGTCCTCGAAGCTCTCACAATAGAGAAGTCCCGCATCGCCGATGCACGGGTTGAGTCCGGCTTCCACCGCAGCGTCGGGCGTCGGGGCTTCGGCCTCGGGCGCCGTCTCAACGTCTCCCGTCGGTGCCCGCTCGGCGCCACCGTCGGTTGCGCTCTCGTCGGTGGCCGAGAAGGAGTTGCACGCGGCGAGTGCGATCAGCGTGAGCGACACCGCACCGATGACTACGACCGCGCGGCAGGCCATGGTGCCTGGAGGATACACCCGCAGCCTCTGCAGGAGTCGGCGTGTTCCCGACGTCAGGCCGCGAGATCTCCGACGGCTCACGGACGGCATTGTAAATAGAGACAATATTATAGTGCTGACATCATACGAATTGTTCTCATCCGGGTCCTGCCTCATGCTCGACCGATGAACGCGCGACGAACCTCACTGAATGCTCTCCCACTCCTCGCCGCGATGATGGGGTGCGGTGGCAGCGCCGGGGACGCTGGAGCGCCACCCGGCGCGTCGCAGCCTCCGCCGAGCGTGCCGCCGCCAGGCGCGACGACGAGTCCGCCGCCTTCGTGGGAGCGCCTCGACGTCGAAGGAGAAGTCCAGGCCCTCACCACCAGCCCCGGCAGCGTGTGCTGGTCGAGCTACGAGCCCAAGGCGCCCACGTCGGTCGTCGCGTGCGCGAGCAAGGTCGACGGGCGCCGCACCGAGGTGGTGCGTGACGCGCTCGTGCACCCGGCGATCGCGGCGAGCGCGGAGCACGTCTACTGGTCGACGGAGATGACGGCGATGATCGAGCGCGCGCCGCTCGCCGGCGGCGCAGTCACGCCCGTCGTCACGAAGAGCGGTCCGCATGGCCGCTTCGTTCTCCTGAAGGACAGCGTGTACTGGCTGGTCGACGGCGGCGCGGGCTCCGTGCTCTTCAGCGCCTCCGCGAACGGTGGCGGTTCCCCCGACAAGGTCGCCAACCTCGGTGCGGGCGACGCGGATCTCCTCTCGATCGTCGACTCCACGGTCTATGCCCTTCCCCTCGTCTTCTCGTTCGGAGCGGGCGTGCAGCGCACGCACGCGCAGGAAGGCGCGCCCAAGGAGACGCTCTCTGGCGTCTGCTTCTATCCGACCGATCTCGAGGCCGACGCCGAGCACGTCTACTGGTCCTGTCAGGATTCCACGCTCCACTGGATGGCGGCTGGCGCCGAGCACGTCGAGCGTGACGTCGGCTACGGTAGGATCGCGATCCATCGCGGCCTCGCGTACGTGACCGACACCAACCATGGCGTCGTGCGCCGCGTCCGCGCGAGCGACGGCGCGGTCGACGTCCTCCAGACAGGCATCGACCGCGCGTACCACATCGCGGTGGACGACTCGGGGATCTACGTCAGCTCGGGGACGTCGATTCGCCGCTTCACGCGCTGAGTCGACAGGCGGAGCGCCGTGAACGTCTCGTCGATGTCGCTCACTCGACGGTGAAGCTCCGCTGGATCTTCGCTTCGCCGTTGAGCCACACGATGACCTCCGTGGCGCCGGGCTTCAGCGTGAGGTTCCAGCTGGGGAGGTGGAGCCCGTAGCGTCCGGTCGGCTTCCAGGACCAGACCTCCGGGATGACGCCGTTCAACACCAGGAATGTGAGCTCGTCGCCCGCCTTGAGGCCCGCGGAGAGACCGATGCCGAGCTTGCCGGCCGGGTAGTGGGTCTGGTTGCCGACGGCGTTGGCGATCTCCACCGCAGACGTGATGCCTCCGGTCCGGAACATGATGTCCATGACGCCAGACACCTCGTGCTGAGCGGGCGGGACCTTCCACATGCCCGGCTCCTTCGCGGCGTCGAACCACTGATTTTCGCAGTCGTGGATCTCGAAGTGGAGGTGCGGGTGCGTCGAGCATCCGGAGCTGCCGACGGTGCCCAGCGGGTCTCCCGCTTTCACGGTCGCGCCGACCACGAGCTTGACCGAATTCGTCTTGAGATGGCCATACAGGCTGACGAAACCGTTCGCGTGCTGGACGCTGACGTAGTTCCACTCGTTGCTGGCACACGAGAGGTTCCGGTCGAACTTGCTCTCTTCGATCGCGATGACCTTGCCGGGGGCCGCGGCGCGCGCGAGCACCTTGTTGCCGTCCATCTCACGGAACGAACCGACGACGATGTCGTAGCCGCGATGACCGTCGTAGGTGATCGCGCTGTCGCCCACGCCGCCCTTCCAGTCCTTCTTCCCTGACGACGGATCGAGGTCGGTGTAGTTCTGCGTCGTCCACGTGGTGCCGGCCGCCCCGTCGAGGGGCCAGTCGAGCTTGAGAGCCGACGCCTTGCACGAGACGTCCGCCAGCGCGACGCGCTTCGGCGGCATGATGCGCTGGACCGACGGGCCGTCCGTGGTCACGACGAGGGTCTCGAGCGGCTGCCGAGCTGGCGCCGCCGTGGGGCGCTTCAGGAGCGCGGGAGAAACGGAGGTGGCTGGCGCGCCCCTCCCACCATCACCGGGCGCCGCATCGACGGGCGAGGAGAAATCCAGGAGCGCGAGCCCGAGCCCGAACCCGACCATCACCGTGCTGGAAAGGCGCATCTTCACGTTGGACGAATACGCTAGTGAGGCCATTGCGCCACTGTGTGAGCGCTCCATGAGCATTTCATGAGCCGCGGCATCGGATGGTCGGCGCCTCGAGAGGCCGGCGCCGCGCGGCTCGACGCTAAGGGATCATGTACTTCGTCTTCAGGTACGCCTCGAGTTTGTCGACCTTCGGATCCGTCGGGTCCCCCACGAGAAACACCAGCTCGGAGAGCTGGCCGACGACGCCGCCGCCGATGAACGCGTTCGGCTGCTGGAAGGTGAGCACTCCGAGATCGGGATTGGTCGCTCCAAGATCGTAGGACGCGCGCGAGGTCGAGTCGACCCTGAAGAGCAGCTGCGTGAGCTTCCGGCGCACGACGAACACGTGCGGCGCCGTGCTCGGCGGGTACTCCGGCGCCGTGCATGGAGGTGTGCCCATGACGCCGAACGCCGTGCACGACATCGATGTCCCGAAGAACACGCCGGACGGCACGCTCGTTTGCTTCATGAGCCTCCAGAACGGGCCCGTGCCCGACGACACCGCAGCGACCGCCGCGATGACGAAGTCGCCGGTGCCCGGGTTGAAGTCGTCGTGATTCGCGATCGCGAGCTTCGGTCCGCTCTCGAACGTCACCGAGGGCCGGGCTGCGATCCCATTGGCGACGATGCCCGGATAGACCGCGCCGCCACCGCTGAACGGAACGGGCGTGGCGGTGTGCGCGCCACCGTCGGGCGCGCCGACGCCGCCGTCCGCCCAGTGCTGCGAGCTGTCACGCCACGAGACGAGATCGCTGCCGACTGCCGCCTTCGTCAGCCCTTGCGTGCTCTCCAGCCAGAGGCGCAGGCCGGGCAACGTCTTCACGTCGAGCGGGGGCAGGGCAGCGTCCGCGCCCGAGGCGGAGTCGACCGCAGAGTCGACCGCCGCGCCGCCGTCCGTGTCGACCTTACTCCCGTCGGGTCCCGGAGGATCCGTTCCCGTCTCGCTGCCTGGAGGGGTGCTCCCGGTGACTACGGCCGCGTCGTCTCCGACGCAGGCCACGATCGCCGCGGCTGTCGCGAGCGAGCAGAGAAAGAACGAGGCGATCTTGGTCGAGCGGCGCACGCATTGAACGTAGCCCGGCTCGGTCACCCGCGACAGTGCGTTCGTTTCCTCGGGTGCGGGCACGACAAGCAAACCGCGCAGCTGCCGCGGTGTGGATGCTTCACTGCGAACCCTGACCCTACGTGCGGCGACCCGTAGTACCGCCGTACCGAGACGGATGAGCGATCAGAGCCAGACGCGGGAGACGAACCATCCCCCCGCAGCTCCGAGGTTTGCGTTGCCAGCGAGCACCACGCGGCGACGCGTCTCGTCGAAGCCGCTGTAGCTCAGGTTGGCGAGCGCCGAGAGGCCGCCGCTCGCGGTCAGGGATCCCCCGGATCCAAAGCTCGGGTCGAGCGTGCCGTCGGTGCCGAAGCGAAGCACCGTGAGGATGCCCGCCGGCGAGCTGCCTGCGACCACGATCTTGCCGTCCTTCTGGAGGAAGAGGCCGGTCGGATAGGCTTCTCCAGCACCGAGCGGAACCGCAACGGGCTGTCCCGCATGGAACGTCGGGTCGAACACCCCGTCCTTGCCGAACCGACCGACCGCGATCTTCGCGGTCCCCGCTTCGACGAGATAGGCGGCGCCGACGAGCCTGTCGGCGGAGTCCACGCGACACGCAAAAATCGCCGACGAGGCCGCAAGGGAGAGCTTCGCAAAACCGAACACGCCATACGCTCCGTCGACCGCACCGGTCGCTGCGATGAGGCGCGTGATCCCCCATCGCTGCATGCCCCCCTCGTAAACACCTCCGGCCACCATGAGGTTGCCGTCGCTCTGCTCACCGCCGCACTGGAGGGCGCCGGAGGTCGGCCCTGGAAGGACCTGGCCACCCCCGCCGAACATCGCGTCGCTCCCGCCCTGCGCGGTCACCCGCGCGGCGCCCCAGGTGCCCTGACCGGCCGGCACCTCGCCAAGCAGCGTGAGCTTGCCGTCCTTCTGGAGAATCATCCCCAAGCTTCGCGCTCCCTGGGCGCCAGGAAACGACGTGATGTACTTGCCGGTCGCGTTGAACGAGACATCGGGCTTGCCGTCAGGCCCCAGGCGCGCTGCGATCGCGCGATCGTTCGAGCTGCCCGTGAAGCTGAAGCCGCCGGCCATGATTGAACCGCCGGGCGCGATCGCGAGGGCGTAGAACGACTCGGCCCCCCCGGTGGCGAAACCGATCGACGAGGTTCCGGCGTTCCCGAACGTCGAGTCGAGCTTGCCGGATTCGTCGATCCGTACCACGTGGGCGGTGCTCGACGGCGTACCCGTATGGTAGAGCTCGCCGCCGACCAGGATCTTGCCGTCGGCCTGCACGGCCGCGGCGTGGAGCTCCATGACCGCGGACTGAGGGTTGAACATCACGCCGCTCGCGGCGAAGCTCGTGTCGAGCGTTCCGGGCGCTCCTCGCACGAAGAGGGACGCAGCGGCGCTCGCGGTGATGCTGCCCAGCGCCCCAGCCGCGGAGATCGCTGCGAGCCCCTGCGTTGCGCCCGCGACAGCGCTGAGCGTGACCGTCCCCTGAGTCTGCCCGTCGGCGATCGTCGCGGGCGCAGCGGTCACGCCGGAGGGCAGGCCTACGAGCGTGATCGTGATCGGCCCGTTGCTCGAGGGGCCTCGGGTCGCGTGCGCCGTCAGCGTGGCGGTACCGCCGGCAACGAGCTCCGTCTCGGCTGCATCGAGCGCGAGCGTGAGCGTCACGGCAGGCGAGCCTCCGTCGACGTTCGGATCGGACCCTCCCTCCGCGGCGCCTGCCTCGGCGGTAGGCGCGGCGTCCGATGAGGGTGATGACGAACCGCAGCCAATCGGCACGGCGCAGGCAAGCGCGGCCGATGTGGTCAGGAGCACGAGGGGTATCAATCGACTCATGGGGGTACCGCGCGGCGCCGCGGTGGAAGGCCACTGCGAACAGGGAGGGTTGAGCATCTCGGCGGGTCGGCCCTATGGGCACGGCCTCTCGCCTTCACCCTCAAGCTACGGGGTCATCCGTCGGGCCACCATGATTAGCACGTGAGCATCGCGTGAGCGCCGGCACGGGGCCACGCCGCGAGCACGCGAAGCCCTAGCTCTCGCGCGCTTCGTTCGCGATCGTGTCGACCTCGGCCTTCGTGAGGGCGATCGTGCGAGCGTTCCAGTTCTCCTCGAGGTGCTCCGGCGAGCTCGTTCCCGGAATGGGAAGCATCACAGGAGAGCGCGCGAGCAGCCACGCGATCGCAATCTGCGCGACGGTCGCGCCGTGCTTCTTGGCGGCTCCTTCGAGCGCCGGATGCGCCTTTCCATGGGCCCCTGCAGCGAGCGGGAAGAACGGGAGATAGGCGATCCCCTTCGCCTCGCATGCGGCGAGCACGGCCTCGGGCGAGTCGACCTGGGCGTGGGTCATTCGCGCGAGCTTGCCGCTCCCGCTGCCGACGTTGAACATGTTCTGAACGGCGACGATGGGGGTCTTCTCGAGCGCCTGAGCGAGCTGCGAGGCGTTCACGTTGCTGAGCGCGAGGTGGCGGATCTTTCCCGCCTTCTTCAGATCGATCATCGCATCGAGCGACTCCAGGAACGGAGCCGTTCCCGGTGCACCGACGTAGCGAAAGTGGACGACGTCGAGGACGTCGCGGCGCAGCTCGCTCAGATCGTGCTCGCAGCCCTGGCGCAGCTCCTCGGGCCGCGAGAACGGTGCCCACCCCTTGTCGGGCGTGCGCCTGCCGCCGAGCTTCGAAGCGATCACGAGGTCCTTTGGGTACGGGTAGAGCGCATCGGCGATGATCTTGTTCGCGACGTGCGGGCCGTAATACCAGGACGAATCGATGAAATTCATGCCGAGCTCGACGACGCGCTTCACGAGGCGGATCGCGCGCGAGCGATCGTCCGGCTCGCCCCAGATCTCCTTGCCGGGCAAGCGCATCGCGCCGAAGCCGAGGCGGCAGACCTCGAGATCACCGAGACGGATGGTGGCGGGCTGCACGGCGAAGCTCGACATGACCGCCATCGTAGCGCAAGTCGTCGCTCCGTTGATCGGGTCCTCGGCGCGAGTAGGGCTCGCCGTGCCCGATCTGCCGCCACGGGCGAGAGGAGACGGAGTTAGAATCCTCGCCTTGAAGAACAGCTCCTGCATCCTAGGTATCGGGGTCGCGCTCGCATTCATGGGCTGCGGCACGGCGACGTCCAGCGACCCTGCTTCGATGCAAGGGAGCTGGGCGGGCACCATCGAAGGCACCGATGGCTACATCGCGTTCGTGGCGAGCCAGGACCGGATCGTCGCCTACGCGTGCGACAGCGCCGCGATCCATGACTGGTTCACCGTTGCTGCCACGAGCAACGTGGCAGCAAGCGCGAACGGACTGTCGCTGTCGGCCGCTCCATCGGCCGACGCTTGGCGCGGTCAGCTCACGCTCGCGGACGGCTCGTCGCATGCGTTCGTCGCCGATCGCTCGGCAGCGCCCATCCTGTTCCGTGCCGAGGGCGAGACCCCCGATGCGCGTTGGCTCGGTGGATGGATCGACCGCGGCGGCGCAGGTCAGCGCGGGACGTTGATCGTCGACCGATCCGGCTCGACGACGCAGCTGTCCCCCACCCTCACGACGACCACACTCACGCTGTCGAGTACAGGCGGCCTCGGCGGGCTGACCGTCAAGGCGATCGACGACGGGAGGATTACTCGGCAGCGCGCGTAGCGGAAGCGACGGCACCTATCTGCTCGCGATGTCCGTCCCCGCGCAGCCCATCGCGGTGACGATCACCGTCGTCGCCTCGGATGGCACGACCGTGCCTCAGCGGTCGGCGTCGACGGTCCAGTCGGTGCCGGGCGGGCTCTCCACGATCGACATCAGCCTGCAGTGATCAGCGCCGCTGCACGCGCAAATTGGCGAGCCTAGGGGGCGAGGGAGCCGCGCACCGTGGCGCTCGTCGGCCAGTCGAACGGCACGTCCGTGCACGTCGGTTTCTGGGTGCTCGAGAGTCCGGAGCACGCGTTCGGTCCGACGCCGCCGTCGCCCTCGACGCGGAAGGCGCACATGCGCGCGATGTAGTGGCCCGCGGGAGCGCAGTTGAGGTCGAAGCACGAGAGCTCCCCGTTACCCCCGTTCTTGCACGTGTTGGCGGTGAAGACCCGGCCGTCCCAGGTCTGGCGCACGCCGTCGGCAGGAAGCGTCGAAGGCTGCGGGCAGTTCGCCGGGCACCCGACGGGCTGGCAGTCCCCGCAGCTCGTTGCGCACGAGTTGGCGTACGCGAGCGTGTCGCCCTTGCCGTCGAGGATGGTGAGCCACGTCGCGTCACACGTGCCGGGTGAGCCCGTGCAGTAGGACCCCGTGGAGCTCAGCTCGAAGTCGACGGTCGCGCCGCGGGCTCCTCCGGTGAGGTCGCCGCCGCAGGAGCCCGTGCGAGCCGCAGCGTCACGTCCACTGTCTCCTCCGCCTCCTCCCTCGGCGAGACCGCCGTCGGCCGAAGGTTGGATCCCGACCCCGCTCGTCCCGCCCGAGCACGCGGCGACCACGGCGACCACGAACGCGACTCCCACGAAGCGATGTTGCATGCGCGTCGGAACTGCATCCGCCATGCCGCCGACCCGACCCCGAATTGCACTGCGATCGTGGACGATCCGTGTGCCAGGGTGTGCCGACGAGGGCGACGGCATCCCGCGGGCGGAGCTCGTGCCGTCGAGGCGACCTGCTCGGCTCGGGAAATTTTTCGAGGTGCGCTAGGTTGGCCGGATGCTGGGCGTGGCGGAGGCGCTGCTGGTGGCCGAGAGGACTCGCGCGCGCGGCGCGAAGGTCGACGCACTGGCCGGGGCGCTCGTCGAGGTGCATCGGAGGGAGCCGGAGCGGCTCGCGTTCGTCACGCGCTTTCTCACGGGGACGATGCTCGCGACCGACGACGATCGGACGCTGGGCGCCGGCGGGAGGCTCGTGTTCGAAGCGGCCGCGAGCGTGAGCGGCATGAGCAACGCGGAGCTCGGGGCTCGCGCTCGGAAGGCCGGTGATCTCGGCACGGCGATCGGCGAGGCCATCGAGGAGTCGCTCGCGAGGCGCGCGCCGCCCGTTGGCCTGCGGCTCGAGGATGCCGAGCGCGTCGCGCTCGAGCTCGCGGAGACGGGGTCGCGGGCGGAGAAGCTGCTCTCTCTCTCCTGGGCGTTCGAACGGTGCTCGGCGCTCGAGGCTCGCTATCTCGCGCGCGCGATCCTCGGGGAGATGCGCGTGGGCGCAAAGGAAGGCATCGTCGAGGACGCGATCGCGAAGGCGTTCGGCGTGAAGCTCGCGGAGGTACGGCGCGCCGCGGGGCTCGTGACGGACATGGGGGAGCTCGCGAGGCTCGCCGCCCACGGGAGGCTCGACGAGGCGCGTGTCGCCCTCGGGCGGCCGCTCGGCTTCATGCTCGCCACGCCGATCGAGACGGCGCGCGGCGCCGACCTCACCGCGCCCCACACGATCGAGGACAAGATCGACGGGATCCGCGCGCAGGCGCATGTCTCTGCCGGCGGCGTACAGCTCTTCGCGCGCGGAAAGGGCCCTGTGACGAAGGCGTTCCCCGACGTCGCCGCACCGCTCCACGAGGCGGCGCGTGACGGCCGCTTGCGCTCGGCGATCCTCGACGGAGAGATCGTCGTGATGACTGCAGACGGAAGGCCGAGACCGTTCTCGGCGGTCCAACCTCGGCTGAAGAAGACGGAGCCGGACGCCGAGCTGCTGCGCGATCATCCGGTTCGGTACGTCGTCTACGACATCCTCTTCGAGGGCGAGGAGTCGCTGCTCGGGCTTCCCTTCCTCGAGCGACGTGCGCGGCTCGTGCGCTGGGCCGAGCAGGCGCCGCCGTGCGTGGTGGTCCATGCTTCGAGGCCGCTGCTCTCGAAGGAGACACTCGACACGGAGTTCGACGCAGCGCGTGCGCGTGGCTTCGAGGGGCTCGTCCTGAAGCGCCTCGATGCGGTCTACGCCGCGGGCGTGCGCGGCTTCTCCTGGCTCAAGGTGAAGAAGGCGCTCGCGACGCTCGACGTCGTGGTCGTCGCCGCCGAGCGTGGCCACGGCAAGCGCGCGGGCGTCCTCAGCGACTACACGTTCGCAGTGCGCGAGGGCGATGCGCTCGTCACCGTCGGCAAGGCGTACAGCGGGCTCACCGACGAGGAGATCCGCGGGATGACGGCGCGGCTCGAGTCACTCGCGCTCGGCGAGGAGCAGCATGGGTACCTCCGGGTCCGCCCGGACGTCGTCCTCGAGGTGGCGTTCGACGGGCTGCAGCGTAGCGATCGCCACTCGAGCGGCTTCGCGCTCAGGTTCCCGCGCATCGCGCGCATCCGCGACGACAAGAAGCCCGCCGAGGCCGACGGCATCGACGCCGTTCGCGCCTTGTGGGACGCGCAGCTCGCCTCCGGCCACCGCGAAGACCTCACCGCAAAGGACCGCAAGAAGGGCCGCAAATCCGGCCGCCGCCCCGACATCCGCAAGAAGTCGAAGCAACTGAAGCTCTTCGAAGACTAGGCGCCTCCGCCTCGACCTCAATGCTGCGTGGGCTTGATGCCTAGCTCGTCGAGCAGGTTGTCGGCGTGGTCGACCGCGTCGAGGAGCCAGAGGACGTAGCGGATGTCGACGTGGATGCTGCGCGTGACCGAGGGAACGAACACCCAGTCCGAGGCCATCGCTTCGTAGTTGCCGTCGAACACGAGGCCCACCAGCTCGCCCCTCCCATTGATCGTCGCCGAGCCAGAGTTGCCGCCCGTGATGTGAAGGTCGGCGAGGAAGTCCACCGGCACGTCGCCGAGCGCCTCGTCGACGTACGGGCCCAGCTTGCCCGCCGCCTGCGCCGCGCGCAGCCGTTCGGGCACGTCGAACGGCGCCGCGCCCTCGTGCTTCGCCACCACCTCTTCGAGCGACGTGAACGGCCGATACAGAGGCGCTTCGGGCGTCGGCTTGTACCCGCGCACCGTCCCGTACGTGATCCGCAGCGTGCCGTTCGCGTCGGGCGCGAACGGATCCTTGCGCTGTGCACGCATCGCCTCGATGTACTTCGGCTTCAGGAGCGCCATCCGCCCGGCGAGTCGCTCGTGGCGGTCATCGGCGCTGGCCATGAGCGGCCGCAGCTTGAGCGCGAGCTGAACGAGCGTGTCGGTGCTCCTTCGGAGCTCGGCGGTCGCGCCGGTCCTGAACAGGGCCTCGCGCGTCTTCGCTTCCGTGAGCGTGGTTCCGTCGTAGAGGGCGACCACGGCTTGCCGGACGCGGGCCGGCAGCCTGCTCCCCTCGCCCGTGCCGAGTATCGCACCGAGCGCCGCGCTCTTCGACCTGGCGGCCACCGCTCGCTCGATCGCGAGCTGGAGCAGCGCGACGTCGACCTTGCGGTGGAAGGACTGACTCATCGCCGCGAGCGCCTGCTCGTGTCGAGGCCAGTTTCGCGCCTGGAACTCCGGGTCGCGGTCGGCGTCGGGCTTCGGGCGCTCCTCGGCCATGCGCACGATGGTCATCGCCGCGCTCATCAGCTTCGGGAGCTGCAATTCCTCGAGCTCCGCGTCGGCGTCGCGGAACGCCGCGTTCTTCTCGACCTCCTTCGCCATCTCATCGAGGACGGTGCCGTACTTCGCCTTGCGCCCCTTGTCGGCTTCGACGAACGCGCGGAGCTCCTTCTCCATGCGCTCCTTGTCCGCCGCGAGGCCGCCCTTCACGAGCCCCTCGAGCTGGCCCTTCGTGTTCGTGAGGTAGTTCCCGAATCGCCGCACGTACGAGGTCGAGCGGATCTGGGCCTCCTTGTCCCCCTCCGTCGCAAGCGCGAGACGCGCGAGATAGTCCTCGAACATCTTCTGCCGGCGTGGGTAGCCCCACGTGATCGCCTCGTTCACCTCGGCGCTCGTCTTGAGCGACGACGTCCGCCCCGGGTACCCGGCCACGAGGACGAGGTCGCTCTCGTGGAGAGGCTCCTTCGCGATCGGGAGAAAGTGCGGCGCATGGTACGGCACGTTCTCGGGCGAAAAATCCGCAGGCTGGCCGTCCTTGGCGACGTATGCGCGGAAGAACGAGACGTCCCCCGTGTGCCGCGGCCAGCGCCAGTTGTCGATTTCGCCGCCGAAGTTGCCGACGCCCACGGGCGGCGCCCATACGAGGCGGACGTCACGGATCTCGAGCTGCTCGACGAGGAAGTACTGCGCACCCTCGTAGAAGCTCGCGACGTTGCAGCGCAGCCCCGCGCGCCCCTTCTCGCATGCGGCGACGATCTCCTTCTGCCGCTTCTCGATGGTCTTGAAGCGCTGCCTGTCGTCGGCGACCTTCGCGAGCCCCTCCACGACCTTGGCAGTGACCTCGGTGACGGAGCGCGTGACGAACATGCGCGCCTGCGGCCCGTTGTTCTTCTCCTCGGCGCGCGTCCGCGCGAGGAATCCCTCCTCGAGGAGGTTCTGCGCGGGCGTGCTGTTGTGCTGGAGCGCGCCCGTGGCGCAGTGATGGTTCGTCGCGACGAGGCCGTCCGCCGAGACGAACGACGCCGAGCACCCTCCGAGGCTGACCACCGCAGAGAGCACTCCTGACGTCGGATCGGCGAGCGCGGCGGGATCGAGGACCAGCCCGAGCTCCCTGAGCTTCGTGGCATGCGCGAGGATCTGGCTCGGCATCCACATGCCGCCGGGATTCTCGAAGCGCGCGGGCTTCGGGCTCCACGCCGGCGGCGCCTTCGCGGCGACCACGCGAGGAGCGCCGCTCGCGACGGGCGCCGGCGGGGGCTTCACGGCTGGGTTCACCGCGGACGGCTCGCCCCCACACGCGGCGACGAGAACGAGGAGGAGAACGAGGACGGAAGCGAACGGACCACGGCGGCTCATGCGCCGTGGTGATTACCACCGCGCAAGGCTCGCCGGAGCCACCGCGCCCTCGCGGGTCCTTTAGGTAGGGAAACCTCCCACACTCTGGCGAACACAACTTGCGTCCCCCGCAACCAACTGGCACATGACCCGGCCCAGGCGGGTCGTTTGCCTGCATTTCCCGGCCGTGTCGTCACCTCGCGGTGATCTCACAGGCTCGTGTACGGATCCGAGGAATCACGTTGGAACAGAGCGAGCCGGCACCCCCGCCCCCCAAGTTCACGATGGAGAAGTCGGCGCTCGACGGCGTCATGTCTTCGGTCCGCGCCGTGCGGAAGCACTGGGCCATCGTCCTCGGGCTCGTGCTCTTGTGTGGCGCCGCCTCGCTCGCGTATTCGAAGACCCTCCCGCGCATCTACGAAGCGCAGTCCCTCCTCGAGTTCGATCCCGACGTCATCAAGCCGCTCGGCAACAAGGCCGACCCGATGGTCGGCTGGAGCGCCGTCTGGGACACGCAGCAGTACTACGAGACCCAGTACCGGATCATGACGAGCGAGCGCGTCCTGTCCGCGGTCGTGCGCGATCTCTCGCTGCAGAATGATCCGAACTTCCTCGGCTACACGCCGAAGGCCCCCGCCCCGCTCGAGGCCACCGTCGCGTCGCTCCGCGGTCGCCTCATCGTCGAGCCGGTGAAGGGCAGCCGCCTCGTCCTCGTGAAGATCCAGGACACGCGCCCCGAACAGGCGCGCCGCCTGTCCGACGCCGTCGCGCGCGCGTACATCCAGCAGAACCTCGACAAGATGGTGAACGCCACCGGCGACACCGTCGTCTGGCTGTCCGGCCAGCTCGATCACTTCAAGCAGGAGCTCGAGCAGACGGAGAACTCGCTGCACGAGTTCAAGAAGCAGAACGACCTGCCGTCGAGCACGCTCGAGGATCTCTCGAAGATGATCCGCCTCGAGATGCAGGACTACGACGGCGCCCTCACGCGCACGCGCATGCGCCGGCAGGAGCTCGCGGCTCGGCACGGCGAGCTCGCGAAGATCACCGCTGACCAGCCCGACCAGGTCCCAGCCTCCGAGCTCCTCTCGAACATGTTCCTCAGCGGCCTGCGCACGCAGTTCCAGCAGGCGCAGCGTGAGCGCGCCGAGCTCATCGCCGAGGGCAAGGGCGAGAACCACCCGGCCGTGAAGAAGGCCGACGAGAAGATCGCCCTCAGCCGCACGCATCTCCTCTCCGAGATCAAGAACATCCAGGGCGCCGTCCAGCGCGACCTGTCGATCATCGAGCGCCAGGAGAACGGCGAGGCCTCGCTCTACGAGGGCGCGCGCAAGAAGGCCGTCGAGCTCAACCTGAAGGAGCTCGAGTTCCACCGCCTCGACCGCATGCGAGCGCAGAACGAGAAGCTCTACGCCGTGCTCCTCGAGCAGATGAAGGAGGCCGACCTCCGCCGGATGATGAACACCAACAACATCCGGTTGGTGGACAGCGCCCAGGAGCCGAAGGACCCCATCGCCCCGCGTGTCTCCGTGAACGTGAGCATCGCGCTCCTCGTCGGGCTCATCCTCGGCCTCGCCCTCGCCATCGTGCGCGAGCAGCTCGACAACACGCTGAAGACGCCGGAGGACGTCGAGCACCGCCTCGGCGTGACCTTCCTCGGGCTCCTACCGGACATCGTCGACGAGTCGACGCCGAAGGGTGCGCCGAAGCAACGTGCGCGGCGCCGCGTCGTACCGAGCCAGCTCGCGCCCGAGCTCCTCGTCCACGAGCGCCCGACGTCGGGCATCGCCGAGGCCGCGCGGTCGCTGCGCACGAACCTCATGTTCATGAACCCGGACGAGCCCTACAAGCGCCTGCTCGTCACGAGCGCCGCGCCCGCCGAGGGCAAGACGACCGTTGCCGTCAGCATCGCGATCTCGCTCGCCCAGGGCGGGCAGAAGGTCTGCATCATCGACTGCGACCTCCGCCGGCCGCGCCTGCACCGCATCTTCGATCGCGCCGGTGACGTCGGTCTCATGAACGTCATCCTCGGCGAGGCCACGGTCGACGAGGTCGCCAAGCCGACCGTCGTTCCGAACCTCTACTGCATCCCCTGCGGCCCGATCCCGCCGAACTCGGCCGACGTCGTGTCGTCCGAGAAGTTCCGTCGCTTGCTCGACGACATCTCGGCCCGCTTCGACCGCATCGTCCTCGACAGCCCGCCGGTGATCGCCGTGACGGACTCCGCCATCGCCTCGACGCTCGTCGACGGCGTGGTCTTCGTGGTCCGCGCGTTCAAGACCAGCATCAACCTGTGCCGGTCCGGCCTACGCACCCTTCAGGACGTGGACGCGCCGATCGCCGGCGCCGTGCTCAACGCGGTCAACCTGAACCGCCACGAATACAACTACTACCACTACTATTATTACAAGCGCGAAGGCTACGCCCCCATCCCGGGCACGCACACGCCGAGCTCGCCGTCCCTCGACGACCGCGACCGCCCCGCCTCGCCTCCGAATTAGTCAGGGGCTCCCCCCTCGGGATTCGTCCCATCTCTACCGAGCAGAGCCTCCGTAGCAGAGCGTCCGTAGTGAACCGGTCTCGACCTGCGAGCGGCACGAGAGGCCGACGAGGGAAGGGCGGCGGCAGGCGCAGGCGGCGTCGTGAGCCTTGCAGGTCGACCTTCGCGCGAGGGTCGTCGCCTGGAGAAGCCGCGCCTTCGGCCCGCGCATCCTGACGGCCTGACGGATGCGGAGACAGGGACAGAGAGGGGCGCGGCGCTCGAGATGAGCGAACCATGAACGTCGCATTTGTGCCTTTTTTCGGCCCGTTTGAGCGCATTTGAATTAGAATCGCCCTATTAACGATGAGCACTCGTCGTCGCGTCCCCGTTCAGATGACCTTCGAGGATCGCCGTGAGCTCACGCGGGCGGGCATCAAGAAGCGGCGGCCGGGGCCCAAGCCTGCGGAGTTCCCGAACGTGCGGCATCGCGCGCGTGCGGTGCACAAGTACTGGAATCCGCTGCACGTCACCCTGCGCGCGCGGCGCGGGCTCCCGAGCTTCCGTTCGCAGACGCTGTTCCTTGCCTTCGAGGACGCGGTACGCCGGACGCGTCGCGACGACTTTCGC
>JANXVA010000621.1 GCA_025351875.1 Myxococcales bacterium
CTGCCGATGTCGGGCGCGATCGCCATCCCGCGGATCGGTTGGGAGGTGCTCGTCGAGTTCGAGCATGGCGACCCCGATCGGCCGGTCGTCGTCGGACGCCTCTACAACGCGACGTATCTTCCGCCGTATGCGCTTCCCGCCCGGAAGACGGTCTCGACGCTCATGTCGTACAGCTCGCCGGACGGCGCAGGGCACAACGAGCTGCGGATCGACGACGCCGCGGGCTCGGAGCACGTGCACATGCACGCGCAGAAGGATCTCCTCGTCGAGGTCACGAAGGACCGGAAGACGACCGTCACGACGAGCCGGATGGTGACCGTCAAGGCCGACGAGGCGGTGACGGTGAAGGGCAACCGCACCTTCGAAGTGAAGGGGCTCTGGGACGTGACCGTGGCGGGGAGCCAGACCCTCGCGGTCGAAGGCGCGCGGAAGAAGACCGTCACGAAGGACGAGCGCGTGACGGTGAACGGCGACCGGAAGGTTACGATCGCGGGGTCGCACTCGGTGGCGACGAAGGCAGGCTCCACGCTCGGCGTGGAGGGCGACATGAAGTCGAAGGTCAGCGGCACGCTGACGGAGACGGCGGACGAGGCGATGAGCGTGCTCGTCGGCGACGACATGAAGGTGTCGATCACCGGTGCGCTCTCGGAGACCGCGAAGAAGGGGAAGACCTCGACGACCGACGGTAAGCGCTCGGTCACGGTCGGCGGCGCCGCGATCGACGTGTCGGGCAAGGACCTGAGCGTGCTCGTCGGCGGCAAGCGCGTGTCGCAGGTCGGCGCCGCGTGGACGGTCACGTCCGGTGCGGACATCGAGATCTCGAGCGGCGACGTGCTCGAGATCACGGTCGGCGCCGCGCTCACGATGACGGGGGCGACCGCCGTGGCGATGAAGGTCGGCTCCTCGAAAGTGCTGATCGGCCAGGGCGGCGTCGTGCTCGATACGAGCAAGGTGAAGATCGCCTCGGACGGACCGGCCGCGCTTCTTGCCGCGATCGTCGGCAGCAAGTAGCGGTCAGAGTCCTCGGAGCATGCGGTTTCCGATCCGCGTCGAGCCGAACATCAGCGAGACGATCTCGTCTGCCGTGTAGAGCACGCCCGTGGCCGGATTACGGAGCTTGGGCGCGTCGGAAAAATTCTTCCAGAAAGGCCTGAGCTGCGCACCGGTGAAGCTCAGCGAGCCGAGGTCCTTCTTGGTTCGGTTCTCCGGCACGTGCTGGTTGATGTGGTGCATCAGGCCGTCCGGGCCCTTCACGGTCGGCATGCCGAACGGCACGTACTCGCCGTTCACCCAGTGCCCGATGTCCTTGCCCTGCTCCGCGCGGACGGCGCTCGCCTCCGCGGTCTTGAGCGTGCCTTGCCAGTTCGAGAGGAAGTGACACTTCGTCGGCACCGTCTCGCGCCCGCCCCACTGGAAGATGACCCGGCCATTGCCGAACTTGGCGCTCGACATCTCGGGGGTGAACTTCGGAAAGAGGTCGATCGCTTCGAGCTCGGTATCGCCGGCGTTGCGCGAGTTCTCCTTCGCCGGTTCGAAGCAGAACACCTGATGGTAGAAGACCTGCTTGCCCTCAAAGATGAGCGTGCCGCCGTACTTCTGAATACCCCAGCGGATCAGCGCCGACATCTCTTGCGTCGCGGTGATCGTCTCGTCGTCGCTGACCCGGTACTTCGCCGGCGTGTCCCACGCCCAGCCCTCCTTCAGGGTCTTGAACGTGTCCATGTACGCCTTGCGCCCGGAGCACTCCATGTAGAACGGGCCCTTGAAGCCCATCGCGTGATGCACGAATTCGGCGATGTGCCTGTCGCGCAGGCTGTGAAGGCCGTACTTGGCGCCGCCGTCCTTGGGGAGCACGGCCTCCTCCTGCTGCGCGTTCAGCATCGGGCCGTAGTACATGTCCATCATCTGGTAGCCCTTGTGGACGTACTGCTCGACGCGCGTCCCGGGCTCGAAGAGCTTGAACTCCTCGAAGACGCGCCTGCGCGCCTCGCCGCGCGCGATGTTGGGATTCTGTCCCTGCCCTTTCGCTGCGGCCGCGGCGGAGTGGTCCGGCCGATTGAGCGTTTGCAGCTTGGTCCGCCAGAGAGTGGCGGCGCGCACCGTGGCGGTCCCGGTGCCCTGGGTTCCATAGATGAAGGCGAGCTTCTGGAACGCGGACTTCACGGCGAGTTCGCCGGCCAGATTGAGCGCATCGACGATGCGTTTCTGCCGAGGGATGTTCGTTGGATTCTGCCAGGTGGGTTGGGGCATCGAGCGATCCACCATCGTCAGGGCCGCTGCCACGACTGTCAAGGCGTAGACACCGCGCAGAGCGCTTGCGGGTTCGTCGCGCCGAGGATGGCGACGCTCGCGTCGAGGTCGGCCGGCGTGCATCCGCGGCTCACGAGGTCGAGCCCCACGCCGCACGCATCGTCGTGAACGGCCTGCGCCTCGTGGCAGAGCGTCGGCCAGGTCGCGCCGCGATGCGGGGCGCGCGCGATCCCGAGATGCGCCTCGCACGCCTCAGCCGCACGGTTCGGCGCCGCGACGAGATACGCCGGCGGCAGGAGGGGAGGGCGCGCCGGTGCGTCGTGGCCCGGTTCGCCCGTGAGGGCCGACCACTGGTTGGCGACTCCGTTGTCGAACGTGCAAGATACACGGAAGTGCCGGCCGGCCCGGATCGGTAGCCCTCGCTCGAGGACGTAGGCGCCTTCCCAGGCCCAACGCCAGCGCGGGATGTCGAGGGCGGCGCTCCACGAGCCGTCCGGTTGCTCGACCTCGATGAAGACGCTCGCGCC
>JANXVA010000728.1 GCA_025351875.1 Myxococcales bacterium
GTCTCGTAAGGGTCGCCGAGCGTGACGGTCACCGGCTGCCCGTTGGCGACCTTGATGCGCCGCTCCTTACGCGCCGGAGCGGAGACGACGACCTCGTGCTGCGTGCCGGAGCGAAAGACCTCGCCGGAGAGCTGTTTGGGCGCAACGGCCTCGCCGTCGATGGTGACGCGCACGCCGGCGGTCTTGTCGAAGTCGTCAGGGACGTTCACGGTGACGTAATTGTGAGCCTCGAGGAGCTTCGTGATCGCCTCGCTCGTCTCCTTGATGCGACCGTCGCCCTTGCTCCGTGCGATCCGGGCGGCCTCCCGGTACGCGTCGAGCGCTTCGCGGAACCGGCCGAGTTGCTCGTTCGAGAAGCCCAGGTTGTAATATGCACCGATCGACGGCTCCGCAGCGATGCTGCGCTCGAACGCGCTCGCTGCCCTCTCGAATTCGCGTTGGTCGCGGAGCTTGCGACCCTCCTCGAAGGCCTTGCCGGCCTCGGTGTTGTCCGCGAACGCGGGCGACGAAGCCGCGACCAGGCCGCCGAACACGAGGATCGCGAGGCGCCGCCGCATGGCGGCATTGTGGGGCAAGCGCATCGCGATTTGAAGAAGTCGGCGGGCGACGCGCTCAGCGGCTGTCGAACTTGGGGGAGACGGTCGGAGCGGGCTTCGCCGAGGCCGCGGGCTTGCCTGTGGTGGCCGGCGGGGGCAGTGCCTTCGTGACCGTCGGCGGCTTGACCGCAGGACTCGGCGTGGGCGGTCGCGACACCGAGGGCCTCGCAGGCGTCGCGACCGGAAGCGGCGCCAGCGTCGCCCCGGGCTCGGCGGCCTTGGATGCGGGCGGCTCGGGCGCAGCAGTGACGACGGGCGTCGGCGGCGTTGGTGTCGGCGTGGCTGGCGGCGCGGCTGCCGTCGCGACCGGCTCCGTCGTCCCCTCCAGCGGCGGCATAGGGACAGCCGATACCGCACCGACCTCGCTCGCGGCCGAGGCCGCGTCGCGCTTCGTGTGACCTCCTGCGGTCGCCACCGCGATCCCGACCGCCCCCACGCAGGCGACGGCGGCGAAGCTCGCGATCATCAGGACGGCGCGAGGCCTGAGCTTCGTGCCCTTCGAGCGCTCGCCCGAATCCCACGCGTCCAGGGTCTTCGCGATGCCATCGTCGTCCGTCGCCGGCTGTCCGTCGATCAGCGTCGGGACGTCGAGCCTCTGCACGGCGTTCATCACGTGGAGGATGCGCTGCGACGACCCCTCGCGCGCGCTCCACGGCTCGAGCGCAGCCGCGAGCTCCGCGACGGTCTGGAAGCGCTCGTTCGGGTTCTTCGCGAGGCACTTCACGACGATCGCGTCGAGCTCGTACGGGAGCCCGAAGGTCCACTTCGACGGCGGCTCGACCGGGTCCTTCAGCACCATCGCGCAGATCTCGGCGACGCCGGGCGCATCGAAGGGAACGTGCGTCGTGAGCAGCTCGTAGAGCGACACGCCGATCGACCAGATGTCGCTGCGCGAGTCGACGTCCTTCGCCGAGCGCATCTGCTCGGGCGACATGTACTGCGGCGAGCCGAAGACCGCGCTCGTCGCGGTGAGGGAGACGTCGCCGATCGCGCCCATCGTCTTGGCGAGGCCGAAGTCGAGGACCTTCACGACGGGGCGCCCGTGGAGCGTCTTTGCGAGGAACATGTTCTTCAGCTTGATGTCGCGGTGGATCATCCCGAGCGCGTGCGCCTCGGCGAACGCCTCGCAAGCCTGGAGGATGTAGTCGACGGCGACATGGGGCGGCAGTGCGCCGGAGACGCGCACCACCTCGTCGAGGTCCTGGCCGTCCAGGTACTCCATGACCATGTACGGCTCGCCGTTCTTCAGCTTGCCGACGTCGAGCACGCGCGCGGTGTGCGGGCTCTGGAGCCGAACGGCGGCGCGCGCCTCGCGGGCAAAGCGCTCGGCGTTGGCAGGGTCGGCCAGCGCCTCCTTCAGCATCACCTTGAGCGCGACACGCTGACCGAGCTGCGTGTGGCGAGCAAGGAGGACCATGCCCATGCCGCCCGTGCCGAGCACGCGCTCGACGCGGTACTTGCCGCCGAGGAGGTCACCCGGCTTGACTTGGGCAGCAGCCATTTCCTCCTTCGAGCATACAGCTCACGCGCAACCAAAGCTTGTCCACATCGGCCCGCAAGGCTAAGCGAGGCGCAGCATGAAGGTCATTGTCGTAGGGGCGGGGCTTGCCGGGTGCGAAGCCGCGTTCCAGCTGGCGGAGCGGGGGATCGACGTCGAGCTCGTCGAGCAGAAGCCACACGCGCGCACGCCGGCCCAGAACACGGACAGCCTCTGCGAGCTGGTCTGCTCCAACTCGATGCGGGGCGCGGCGCTGGTCAACGCCGTCGGCCTCCTCAAGGAAGAGCTGCGGCGCTGCGGGTCGCTCGTCATGGAGGTCGCCGAGATCGCCAAGGTGCCGGCGGGTGGCGCGCTCGCCG
>JANXVA010000749.1 GCA_025351875.1 Myxococcales bacterium
CGCGTAGACCAGACCGCGTGGATCGTACCCGCATGCCAGCAGCATCGGCTTGCCAGAGATCGATGGCGTACCCGCGGAGCGGTGTCCGGCAATCGGGACCGAGCAGGCGTCCCTCGACGAGCAGGCGCACGCCGGGCTCCGAGGGGCCTGCGATGAGCGCGCTGCGCTGCGGGGAGCCGACCTCGAAGTACGGTCCTTCGGCGTCGCGCGTCGTCGCGCGGCATACGGTGACATCGGACTCGACGTCTGCGACGCCCTCCTCCGAGCCGTCCGGCGGGGGGGCCCCGGCTGCCGTGCCTGCGGGTGCGGCAGCCCCGTCGTCCTGCGCGGCGCTGACGGAGCAGCCCGCGACCGCAGGTACGGCCAGGAGCCAGGCGAGGAAGTCACGACGACCGGTATCGGGGCGCGCAGCCGAGAACGACAGGGGCTTCATCCGAGCCACCATGACGCCGCGAGCGCGCGTCGTGAATCGATATTATCGATACACGATTGTATCGTTGAGACGGATTATCGCTCGATGTGGAGTCCCCCGAACACACGGGACGCGCTGCACTCGAAGCTCGCGACGCTCTCCGCGAGCGGCGGCGGGGATTTTCCCGAGTCGCCGGAGGTCGCGCTCGGCGTGGCGCACCGGCTCTCGTGGCGCCAGAAAGCCGGGACCGCGCGCCTCCTGTTCTGGAGCGGTATCGACGAGTTCACCGAGCTGACGATGCGCTCGGCGGCGCAGGTCACGGGCGGTCGCTACGTCCGGTCCGACGGCCGACCGAGGGCTGGCCGCGACCGTTCGCCGAGACGACGGTGGCCTCACGACGGCCCTGGCTCACGCTGTAGAAGGATGACGCCCTTCCTCGTGGCATATGTCTCCTCGTGGACCGCCTTCTGCCTCGTCGCCGCGGTGATCGCGTGGCGGTCGGTGCGGATCGCCTGGGCCGACGCGCGGGCGTTCCTTCTGGTGCCGTGGAAGGTGGCGGTGTTCGCGCCGGCGATCCTGTTCGTGACCTTCGCGGGGCACTTCACCGACGACGAGACCTGGGACGTCGTCTCCGGGGCGGGGATGTCGATCTTCACGGTGGGCACGGCGTGGTGGTCGGTGGGGACAGCGGTGCGCGTCGTTCGGAGGCAGCGCCCGCTCCGAGAGCTCGTCGTCGCGCTCGCGGTGACGCTGTTCTCCTCCAGCTGGTTCTACGACGGCTATCTGCTCCTGCGCGACGGCGCATACACGCCGCGATGGCTCGGCAACCTGATGCTCTCGCCGACGGTCTACCTGTGTGCGGGTCTCCTCGCAAACTTCGAGCTCGACGCGGAGCGCAGGCTCGCGTTCGCCTTCTCGCGGAGCGACTGGCCGCGCCGGCTCCCCACGAACCAGCGCGTCGGCTGGCCGCTCGTTCTCGCGTCGTTGCCGCTCGTGGCCATCGCGGCGTACTTCCTGGTCGGCTTCGTCGGCTGGCACGCTCCGCGGTGACCGAACTCGCGGTCGCGGGGCGGCGTGGGGTAGGATCTCATCATGCGTCGAACGCGGGAGTTCCTTGGCGCCGCAGGCCTCGCGCCCATGGCGACCCTCGCGCTCACCGTGCCTGCAGCGTGCGTCGGTGACGACCCTGGGGTCACGTCGCAGGCGGTCGACGCGGGGAACGGGACCACCGATCGCCCGCGCGTCTCGTCCAGACCCACAAGGCGGCCATCGCGTTCGACCACACGGGCGCGCCGGTGCCCGGCTCGTACGTGTGGACCGGTACGGCCGTCGACGGAGCGCTGGACGCGATGAACTGCGACGGCTGGACGAACCCCTCCGGCATGGGCGTCGTCGGCTCGCTCGTCGAGGTCGGCGTGGCGTGGACCGCTTACAGTTCCCTCTCCTGTTCGATGCAGGGCCGCTTCTACTGCTTCGAGGACTGACCCGTGCCATTTCGTTCCGAAGGTGAGCAGGTTCGCGAGCAGATTCGCCGTCTCGAGGAGGAGGCTCGCGAGCTCCTCGAAGAGCAGTCCACCCTCGAGCGGCAGGTGAAGCTCCAGGAGGCGGCCGCGGGAGGCCGTTCGCCCGTTGCCATTCTGGTCGCCATCGTCGCCGTCGCCGCGACGACGTTCATCGGGTTCGAGACCGGCACGCTCGAGGCGGAGAAGCGCGCGGCCCGACGCATGGAGGAGGTCGAGCGCGACGAGATCGCTCGGCTCGACCTCGAGCGCGCACGCCAAGCCGCCTGCGGCCGCGAGCGCGAACGAGCGGCGACGGAGACCGCCTCGTGCCGCAGCGACGTGACCGAGCTGGAACGACGCCTCCGCCACCTCTCCTTGCCGGCGCCGCGCGACGACGCGCCGCGTGGCTTCCGATGAGCGACGCGCCCGACGTTCGTGCCGAGCTGCGCCTCGCAGAGGAGCGCCTGGCGCAGGTGCGCGCGCGCAATGCGCAGCTCGAACGCACGCTGCTGAAGCCGACGGCGCTGCGCAACCGCGCGATCGCGACGCTGGCGCTGGCGGCTCTCGGCGGCGCTATCGCCTACGTCGGCGCGAACCGCGCAGGCGATGTGCACGCGGCCGCGTCGCGTGCCCATCTGGAAGCAGAGTACGAGGACGTCTGCGCGGCGCAGCGGCGCGGCATCGACGTGTGCACGGAGACCGTCCAGAAGGAGAAGAACGACACGCTCGCGTGCCAAGCACAGCTAGATCAGCTGAGGCGGAGCCAGCCGCCTGCGCCGCCGTACCGCCCTCGGGTGGTCCCGAAGTGCGATTGCCAGCTCGGCGACCCGCTCTGCTCGTGTCTCTGACTGGGCGACCGCGTCTTCAGTGAACGAGCTGGATCTCGACCCGTCGATCGGTCTTCCACTTCTCCGGCGCTACGTTCGCCTCGTCCGCGCCGACCGTGTCCGTCTGCACGCGCCCCGTATCGACGCCGTGCGCGACGAGATAGGTCTTCACCTTCTCGGCGCGCTCGAGACCGAGCTTGTCGTTGTAGCCGACCGACCCACGCGGATCGGTGTGGCCGACCAGCTTGATGGTCTTGCCGCGGAGCGGGCCGTCAATCATGCAGTTTGCAAGCATCTGCATCGTGGGCTGGTCCTTCTTCGTATCGACCGAGTCGAACTCGAAGAACGGGGCAGGCCCCGAGCACATGTGCCCAATCGCGTCGCCCACCCAGACCGAATAGAGGGTGTCCGCCGACGCTCGCGGGGCGCCTCGACCGAGGTCGGGCATCTTCGGAGGAGCGACCGCCTTCGTGAGTCCGACCTCCGGGCTGGTGGGCTCGGGCTCGTGACAACCTGCCACGGTCGCGGCGGCAGTGAGGAGCACCAAGCCCAAGAAGCCCGAGGATCGTGAGGCGTTTCGAATCATGACACCCACGCTGCAGCTTCCGCGCCGCAGCGATCGTCGTTCTCCATGAGCGAGCGTCGAGCGACACGCGCGCGCCGGCGAGAGCTCAGTTGGGGACGAATTCGCACTCGCGCGGTGCCGTGTCGGTGCGCGTCGTCGAAGTCGCCGTAGTCTACCAGCGACCGCGTCCCCAGCGGGCGTTGCGGTATGCTCACCGCGTATGCGTGGCGTGCGCACCTCGATCGCGGTGGTCGCGGGGCTCGGGCTCGTGGCCGCCCTCCTCTACTACCAGCGCGCGCGCGCGAGGCACGACGGGCCGACCTTCGCGAAGGAGATCGCGCCGCTCGTACACGCGAAGTGTGCGCCGTGTCACCGTCCCGGGGGAGCGGGGCCGTTCAGCCTCCTCACCTACGACGAGGTCGTCGAGCACTCGCCGGAGATCCGGAAGGTCACCGCCACGCGCTTCATGCCGCCGTGGCGACCGCGTGCGGGAGTCGCCACCTACGAGAACGACCGGAGCCTCGAGCCCGCGCAGATCGAGCTCCTCGCGCGGTGGATCGATCGCGGTGCGCCGATCGGCGACGCGCGCCAGCTGCCCGCCACGCCGGTGTTCAAGGACGGGTGGCAGCTCGGTGCTCCCGATCTCGTTCTGGAGCTCCCCGAGGCCTACGATCTTTCAGGCGAGGGCACCGACGTCTATCGCAACTTCGTGATCCCGATTCCCGTCGACCGGGAGCGGTACGTCGACGGGTGGGAGCTCCGGACGGGGTCGCGCGCGATACATCACGCGATCCTCAACGTCGACCGCCTCGGTCTCGCGCGGGAGCGCGACGCGCAGGACCCTGCGCCTGGCTTCGGTGGGATCGACGTCGGCGACGTCCAGTCCGCCGACGGTCTCTATCTCGTGTGGACGCCCGGAAAGACTCCCGCCGAGCGGTCCTTCGAGCGGGCGTGGCGTGTCGATCCAAAGACGGACCTCGTGCTCCAGCTCCACATGCAGCCGACGGGAAAGCCCGAGCGCGTACGCCCGACGATCGCGCTCTACTTCGGCGACCGGCCTCCGTCGCGACCGCGGATGTCGCTGCGCATCGGCGACATGCCGATCGACATTCCCGCCGGCGTTGCGAACTGGGTCGGGCGAGCGGACTGGACTCTTCCGACGGACGTCGACATCCTCAGCTTGTTCCCGCACGCGCACTACCTCGCGCGGAGCGTGAAGACGTGGGCGCGGCTTCCGGACGGCACGACGAAGGATCTGCTCGTCATCGACGACTGGGACTTCGCGTGGCAGGACCTCTACACGTTCGCCGAGCCCGTGCGCCTCCCCAAAGGAACCACGCTGGCGATGGAGGTCGTCTACGACAACTCGGCCGCGAACCCGCGGAACCCGAGCCGCCCGCCTCGTCGCGTTCGCAACGGCGAGGGGTCGAAGGACGAGATGGGCAACGTGACGTTTCAGGTCGTGCCCACAGGGCCGAACGGCGTCGCGCTCCTGCGCGAGAAGCGCTATCGCGGCCAGCTCGCCGCCTCGGACACCGCGCGCAACCACTACAATCTGGCCAACGCGCTCGCCGACCTGGGCCGCCCCGAAGAGGCGATCGCGGAGCAGAGGCGCGCGCTCGCGCTCGAGCCCGGCCTCGTGCCCGCGCGCTTCAACCTGAGCGTCCTCTACGCGGCGCGCGGCGAGACCGACCTCGCGATCGCCGAGCTCGAGAAGATTCTTGCAACGAAGCCCGACTTCGTCGACGCGCACGTAAACCTCGCGCTCGCGTTGAAGCAGCGCGGACGCAGCGCAGACGCGCTCGTGCACCTCGCCAAGGCGGTAGCGATCGACCCGAAGAGCGCGCTCGCACAGAACAACCTCGCGCTCGCGAGCTACGAGGCGAAGAAGCTCCCCGAAGCGGAGGCGGGGTTCCGCGCGGCGCTGGCGCTCGACCCGGCGAACTGGCTCGCGCACTACTATCTCGGCAACGTCCTTCGCGACCGTGGGACCACGGAGGACGCGGCGAAGGAGTACCGGATCGCCATCGGCCTGCGGCCCGGCGCGAGGGAGCCGCGCGACGCGCTGGCTGGCCTCGGCCTGAATTGAGTCAGCGAGCGCGCGGGATCGAGCAGCCGATGGCGATCGTGGTCTTCACCGGGGCCGGCCTGCCCTCGAGCACGGCCTCCAGCGCCGATTCGAGATCGTGCGTCGTCGCCTCGGGACGCGCGACGCCGAGGTCGACTTGCCGATCGTCGACGCGTCCGCGATAGACGAGCTCGCCCTTCGCGAACACGACGGCCTCCGGCGTGACGGAGACCCCGGTGCGCTCGACGAGCGCATGCCCCGGATCGAGGACGACACGTCCCGGCAGCTTGTGCTCGGCGACGTGCGCGCGCACGGCGGCGACGCTCTCGCCGTCGCCCGGATAGACGACGTAGAGCTCCGCGCCCCGTGCCGCGAAGCGCTCAGCGATGCGCGAGATCGCCGGCGCGTATCGATTCGACACGGGACACCGCGTCCCGACGAACACCAGCACGCTGACCGGTGCGGTCGTCGCCAGCGGGTCAATCGGGCGGCCCTCGAGATCCGTCGGTCCTCTCTTTCCGCAGGCGAGGACGAGCCACGCCGTGAGCACGAAGAGTACGAGAGGAACGAACCGGCGACCTCGCATGGGTCACGCGGCGGAGCGATAGACGTACGACTTTTGCTCGGGGATCTCGGCCTCGTGAAGCGCTATGTCGACGCCAAGCAGCCTCCGTACCTCTGCGATCGGTGTGCCCCAGTGCTTGGCCCACTCGAAGCCGAAGAAGGGCCTGGCCTGCTTGCCTACCGCCCAGCCGCGCATCACCTCGGTCATGATCGCGTCGCGCGCCTCGATGTTCTTCGTCGCCAGGTGGACGAAGGCCATCGCGATGAGCACGGCCGAGAGCCGTGAGGGGAGCTGAGCAAGGTAGAACGCCTGGAGGCCGATCTCTCCGGCGACGTCCGTGTGGAAGCCCGTGACGACGTGCCAGATGTCGTGCGTCTCGCGGAGGTGCGTCTTGACGTAGCGGATGTCGCCCGGCGGGTGCGACGGCACGGGGATGGAGCGCGGGTCGAGGTCGTTGTCGACCATGTGCTCCGCGAAGACACGGCCGAGCGTTCCTTCGGGGAGCTCCTTCAGCGCGACGAGGTCGATCGGTCCGAGCCGCGTACCCTCACGGAGGGCGCGCGCGCCCTGCGCGTCCTTGGACACGAAGGCTGCGGTCTCGGCGAGGATCTCGGGCTTGGAGCCCCGGTCCGCGATCGCGAAGACCTCACCCAGCTGATTCGGGTCCTGCGACAGGCGCCAGAAGCTGCGGACCATGCGGAGCGTTTGCAACGGGTTCATCGTAGGGGTCAGTATGTGAGCGAAAGCTCACCTTCACAACTCGCTTCCGGAGCCGGAGCGCACGGCTTGTTTTCTCGGGAGATCGGCGGTGCGCGTTGACCAAAAGCGAGCGAGGGCTCACATTGTCGGGATGCCTCGAGCCGCCGCTACGAAGCCCCGCAAGGAGCCGACCCAGGCGCGCGCCCAGGCGACGGTCGAGGCGATCCTCGCCGCGACCAAGACGGTCCTCGTCAAGGACGGCTACGAGGCTGCATCGACGAACCGTGTCGCCGAGGTCGCGGGCGTGAGCATCGGATCGCTCTACCAGTACTTTCCGAGCAAGGCGGCGCTCCTCGCGGAGCTGATCCAGCGACACATGAGCCGGATGTTCGAGGTCCTCGCGACGACGGCGCAGCAAGGCGAGACCTCGAGCATCGAGGAGGCGGCGCGCACCGTCATCCGTGCGGTCTTCGCGGCGCACCGCGTGAACCCCAAGCTGCATCGCGTGCTCATCGAGCAGATGGCGCGCCTCGGCACGCTCGAGGCCCTCGAGACGTTCGAGGCCCAGACGCAGGAGCTGATCGAGCAGTTTCTCCTCAGCCATCGGGCCGAGCTGCGCCCGAAGAACGTGAAGGTCGCCGCGCGCGTGGCGGTGCTCTCGGTGCGCGGCGTGACGCTCTGGACTCTCCTCCGGAGCCCCGAGCAGCTCGGCGACGAGGAGTTCATCGACGAGATCACCGACATGGTGACGCGCTACCTCGTCGAGGCCCGTCCTCGCCGGCGCTGAGCGGTCGAGCTCCGCGAAGGGCGCCGCTACTGTTCGACGACGAGACCCGGCCACGCCTGCCGACGATTGCCGTTCGTCGCGATGATCGTGAACGCGTGCGCGCCGCCGAGGAACGAGCCGTCCGTCACCGTCACAGTGACATGGAGCTTCTCTCCGTTGAGACCCTGCGTCCGGTCCCACGTGAACGCGAGCGACTTCGCGATGCCGTAAGCGCCGTAGGACATGTTGAGGAGATCCCCCGCCTTGACGGTGATCGGCCCGTTCGTTGGACCGTCGCTGAAGAGATCGACCTCGACCGTCGCGCTGCCGCCGACCGGGATGACGATCCCCTTCGTGGTCACGCTCCCCGTGAACGACGTCGAGAACGTGACGGTCTGCGAGAGCACCGGCGCGGCCCCGAAGTACGAGGCGCCCGCGATCACGGGAACGCACGGATCATGGCTCGCTCGCGCGGAGACGTTCGACCACGTGCGCTGCACGGCATAGCCGATCTCCGGCGGCGTGAATTCGATCGTGGGGCCTCCCGGCGCACAGATGTCCCCCGCCTCGCCGCCGCCGAGCAGCGACCACACGGCGTGGTCCTGATCGGGCGCGTAGAACGCGGCATGCGGCCCGCTCTTCACGCTGAAGGCGCCGTTTGCCGTGACCCACGGATCGGTGGCCGCCTCGACCCACTCGTGGCTCATCACGCTGGTGAGCGAAGTGAGGTCCCCGTCACACGTGGGGATGACCGCGTAGGCGAACTCCGTGTTCGGGCCGGCGTCGTTCAGCGCGACCGAGACGTTGTCGTGGTACCCGCTGAACCCCTTGCAGCTCGTGACCGGGCCGAACAGGTTCGTGATCGGATTGGGCTGCGTGATCGTCGTATCTGCCGGAAATACGAGCGTGTAGATCGTCTGCGTGTCGGGCACGCCGAGCTTGCCGCTCGCGAGGTGCTCGGCGAGCAGCGACCCGATCTGCGCCTGGGTGATGCTTGCCGGCGCGGTCTCTCCCGTGAGCTCGAACTTGCCCGCATACGACAGAGCACCGACGCCGTACTCGGCGGTCGTCGTCGACCAGTAGGTGGAACCTGCGACCTTGCCTGCGAAGGCCTCGAGCTCGCTCGCGCGCGCGTCACCGGGGTAGAAGACGAAGGCGACCTTCGGCGCCGTGAGCACCGGTCCCTTCAGGGCATTCACGAGATCGGGCAGCGGGGGATGAGGAGCCGGGTAGATCGTCGAGGGCGCGCCATTGTCGAGCGCGACGGGCACCTGGCCGTCCGTCGCCGGGTCCCCGCCGTCGGTGAGGCCGCCAGGGGAGGCGTTCGCCGCAGACGAGGAGCCGCACGCGGCGAGTGCGGCAAGGGCAAGGGCCGGCGCGAGGGCCGCGAGGGGACCGAGGAACAGGAGCACCCGCCGCATGGCCGAGTGGCTACCACGTCACGGTGGTGGAAGCGAACGCACGAACGCCTCGACGGCGGCGACACCGGCGAAGGCGATCTCGTGTGGACGGGGTCACATGATCTGGCTGAGATAGTGGAGTGCCTGCTTCTGCCACCACGGGTACGTGTGGCTGCTCTCGCGGCCCCAGAACGCGAGGTGATGAGGGATGTGCTTTCGCTTCAGCACGGCGCCGAGCTCGCCGGTCTCCGGGATGCAGCTCTCCTCGTGTGCGCCGCGACCGACGACCAGCGTGAGGTGGGCGTACTTCCTCACGCGTTCGAGCGCAGGCCCGCGGAGGTTGGGAACGAAGGCGAGCGGGTCGTTCATGTAGACGTCGTGGTTGCTGTTGCCGTCGAAGAACTTGCTCGTCCGGTAGCGCCCCGAGAGGCAGAGCGCGTGCGCGAAGACCTCCGGGTGCTTCAGCACGAAGATCGACGAGTAGAGCGCGCCGACGCTGCAGCCCGTGGCCACCATCCGAACGCGGGGCATGCGACAGTCCTCGCGGATGAACGGGACGAGCGTGTTCATCACGAAGCTCTCGTAGGCCGCGTGGTGCGCCATGCGCTGGGTCATGCTGCCGGTCCCGGAGAAGCTCTTCGAGACGTTCGTCTCCGGGCAGTAGATCTTGACCTTCCCGGCCGCGAGCAACGGAGCGAGCGCGTCGATCATCCCGCTCTCGCGCCACTCGTGCGCGACTCCCGCGTTCGACGGAAAGACGATCAGAGGGCGCCCGACGTCGCCGAAGGACCAGAGGTGAACGCGGCGGCCGAGGGAGGGACTGTCGAGGAGACGATGCTTCGCGCTCATGGTGGGCCGCAGCGCGTATCACGCGCCGCGTCGGGGATCGAGAAGTGTCCCTTCGCTGCCTGCGCTAGGGCGTGGCGATGCGGTGGGCGCAGGCGTCGATGCCGGGAAGGTCCGTTGCAGTCGTGCATTCCTTCGCGCACCTCTGGGTGCAGAGCCCCGGGTCGTTCTCCGGGTGAACGCCGCACGCGAGCGCGCACTGCTGCGCGACGAGGGAGGCCTTTGCCGACTCGGCCGGGCCGCCTTGCGCGGACGCGAGGCCCGCGTCGACGACGCCGACGCCGGCCCCCTCGCGACTCTTGACGGTCGGACGCGGAGCGTCTTCCTCCTTCTTCGCGCAGGCAGCGAGGAGCACCAGGCTGACGAGGAGGATGCGCGCGATCACGCGAACGAGACTATCCGAGTCCGGGCCGTCGTCGACCGAGGTCAGTCGTCGGTCGCGAGGCGCGCGTCGTAACGGACCTGCGGCCCGATCTCGCTCCGGAGCCTCGGGAGGTGCCGCTGGACGCGCCCCGTCGGTTCACGGACAGGTCGTGGTCGAGACGCAGCCGTTGAGGCCGTTGCCGTTCGCGTTGCAGCCCCCACCGGTGCAGACGAGATCACATGTCCTGCCGCCGCTGGGGACCGTGCCGTCGGTCGCCATGCATGCTGGGTTTCCGCCGATGGCGTCGCACTTCAAGCAGAGCGACGCCGCATTCGCCGCGCTCAGGTTCACGGCGACGCACGCCGCTTCGAAGCCCGTGCAGTCGAGTCGGCACGCTCCGCTCCCGCATTCGAGGCTCACCATCTCGCAGGCATGCTCCTGGGAGCATTCGACGCGACACGAGGTGGCTTTGGCGCACGAGATGGGGCGCTGCGAACAGACGTCGGTCGCGTTGCACGTGACATGACAAGGCAAGCCCGGCGGGCAGGTGACCGGGTTCGCGCAGGGGTGCGTACCGTCGCACAAGATGTTGCACGTCGTGCCCGTGCAGCTCGTGCAGGCCGCCGGGCACGTGAAGGCCGCGCCGTCCGGTGCGACGCTGCCGTCGTCCCCGATCACGATCTCGCCACCCTCACCGAACGCCGGGTTGCCGTCGCTCGCCGCGCTGTCGTGGCCGGAGCCTTCGGCGGTGCCCGCCTCCAGGTCGCTGACGACCGCGGCGGTGCCCGCGCCGATGAAACCGCATGCCGCCAGCACAGCGCCCACACCGACGACGACGGCCCCAGCTACGAGCCTGGAACTTCGCGACGCAGCCATGAGTGGATTGTAGCTGGGATGTCTCCGGCGTGCCGTAGCCGCGGTCGACTCCCTAGACGCCCGACGTCTTGCCGGTCGGCGCGGCGCTCTTCTTCGTCGCGGGCTTCTTGACGACGCTCTTCTTCGCGGGGCCCTTCTTCGTCGTCGGCTTCGTCGTCGCAGCAGCTTCGCTCGGTGCGCCGGTCTCCTCGGTCGTCGTCGCAGGCGGCCCATCGGTCACCGGCACCGGCGGTGCGGGGACCGGCACCGAAGCGCTTGCGACCTCGATCTTGGGGCTCGAGACGGACCCGTCATTGGTGAGCTCGGCGACCTCGCGCGCGATGAGCTCGCCGTCGTCCTTGTTCTTGGTGGTCTCGTGGATGAAACGAACCGTCCCCTTGCCGTCGAGGATGTACGTGGACGGCATCTTCGCGACGCTCCACTTCCACATGAGCGTGTGATTTTCGTCCCAGGCGATCGGAAAGGAGACGCCCTGTGCCTTCGCGAAGTCGGCGACACCGCGCGGCGTGTCATCGACGGCGATGCCGATCACCTCGATCGCGCCTCCGCTCTGCTTGCTGAGCTGCTCGAGCTGGGTCAGGGACTTCTTGCAGGGCTCACACCAAGTCGCCCAGAACTGGACGATCGCGACCTTCCCGGACATCGCGTCGAGCGACACAGCCCCCCTTCCGTTGAGCGACTGGATCGTGAGAGCGGGGGCCAGCTTACCCACCTCACCCGCTCCCCTGGCGGGACCGACCGCGCCACCGCACGCGGAAATCATGAGGGAAAATGCGACGAAGGCGAGGGCTCGAAGGGGGAGGGATGACATCGGAAGGAACCTCGGGCGTCGTGCCCGAACAGAGCCTCGCAAGAACTGTGCGCACATCCACCTTCAAGGTGGGCCCACGATTCTTCGAACAAAAACTGTGCGCGAACACTCTCCGCACGGTCCGCACGGTTTCGAGGGTTGTGCGCGCCGTCCCCGCACAAGTCCCGCACAGATCGGCAACGCAAGAAGACACGTCTTTTTGCGTTTTCGACCGATGCGCCACCTGGCCCGTCGCGTGCACCCAGGTTCCTCACGCGGCTCCCCCCGCTTGGAGGTTTTCGACATGAACCGCACAGTGTTCGCAATGGCTCTGGGTCTCGGCATCAGTCTGATGGGTTGCGCGACCGGCGTGGACGATCCCGTCCCGCAGGCGCCCGGGCCCGAGGAGCAGCGTGATCCGCCGGCCCAGGTGCTGAGCGGCGAGCTGCGCGATCCCCAGCAGCAACTGCTGAGCGGCATCGGGACCAACAGAGGCTTCAGCGACGTGCCGTCCAAGCAGGTCAACCCCGGTCCGCTCCCGACGCCGGAGTGATCCGGAGCTAGAGATTTCTCTCGCCGCCTCCTTCGCCGTTCAGCCCGGCGCGGGGAGTGGCCTAACCCTCACTGCTTTTCGTACGTCTGCTCGTCCACTTGCTCGAGGAGCATGATCCGCGGAGCGCCATCGACGCCCGCCGAGAACATCGCGTCGATCAGCTCGGGTGACTGCACGTACTTCTTGGCTGCGGCCAGGTCCCTCATGTGGTTCATGACCACGATGCGGGTCGGGTCCGCGGGATCGCGGTAGATGACCGACCGCACGCATCCGCCGTTGATACGCAGGTCGACCCGCTCGTCGAAGACCTTCTTCCACTGCGCGTAGTCGGGAGCGGTCTGGATCAGCACGAGGGTCGCGGCCATGCCCGCGATCATCGCAAAAGGGGAGGCCAACCTCCACTGTCGCAAGCCGCGGCATCGATTTGTTGCGACTCCGCCAGGCTCGTCGGCTCCGGGACGTAAGCGACCTCACGTCGCCCCCGGAGGTCGCGATGCGCGCTGGTGATGGGCACCTGAAGTGCTTCGGTGACGCTCTGCCGTATCCGCTCGTGTCCGAGATGGCGTTCCCGAGCCCCGTGAAGAAGCTCGTGCTGTCCGGAACGGGCGCGACGTACGCGATGAGCGCGCCGCACGCGTGCGCGCTCCTGGAGGACGAATCGCTCCGGTGCTGGGGGTCGAACCAGTTCGGCGCGCTCGGCGTGCCGTTCGTGATCCCGTCGCTCGCTTACGACGCCGCGATCGGCGCGGCGTCACTGCCTCCGATCGAGATTCCCTGAGCCCACCCTTCGCCGCGTCGCTCGTCGTTCGCGATCTCCACTGGTACGATCTGACGCTCATGACTCCGTGTCTTCGCGACTTCGAGGTGAGTGCGTGAGGCACTCATGAGCTGGCTTCTCGAGACGCTGCGAGGAGGCGCGGCCTACTTCGTCGACGTGATCGTCAGGAGGCTCAGCGCCACCTCGTTCGTGGCGGCGATCGCCTTCTTCGCCCTCGTCTGCCTCTTGGACTGGTTCACGGGGCGCCACATCTTCAGCTGGACGCGCAGGATGGCGCGCAGCGCGGGAGCGAGCGTCGGCATTCATCTCATCAACTACGTCGTCTTCCCCGCGCTCATCCTCTGGAGCGCCGACTTCGAGAAGCTCTACGAAGCGCTGCACATCCCCCACGTGCCCCCGTCGACCTGGGCTGGGTGGCCTCTCTGGCTCGTGGCGATCGTCGCGACCGTGGCCTACGACTTTGCCAACTACTGGAACCATCGAGCGATGCACTCGCGGTGGATCTGGCCGATTCACGCGATTCATCATTCGGACCCGGAGGTCACCCCGCTGACCACTCTGCGCGTTCACGTCCTCGAAGCGCTCTTCATGCGCGCGTCGTACTTCGTCCTCCTGACGTGGATGGGGCTTCCCGCAGCGGCGATTGCGGCAGGGCTCCTGCTTCGCGTGCTCCACAACCAGTACGTACACATCAACGTCGACTGGAATCACGGTCCCCTGGAGCTGTTCCTCGCCTCGCCGCGATACCATCGCTGGCACCACGCCGACCATCCCGCGGCCCACGGGAAGAACCTTGCGAACCTCTTGCCGATCTTCGATGTCGTCTTCGGCACGTACTACAACCCGCACCCGTGCCGTGAGCGCGTGGGCGCCGAGGGGGTCCCCGAGAACGACGTCGTCCGGTTGTTCCTCTTCCCCTTCACGGCGTGGGCGACGATGATCGTCGAGCGCATGCGCCGCGTGAAGCCCGACTAACGTTGCCCCAGGACTGTCTCGCTCCTGGGACAGCGCGCGTGGAGTCGCGACACGTCCTTCCCACGAACGCCCGTGAATCACGGGTCGTTCACCTTCGTGCACCGCGGGCACGGCCCTCGCAGTCACCCGGATCATGAACGAACGCGGCTGCTCCCTGGTGCTCGTCGTCGCCGGACTGCTCACTGCGTGCGGCGACGCGAGCCGAACGGGCTCCCCTCTCGACCGCTCCTCCCCGGGAGCTCACGGCTCCGGCGGAGACACCGCCGAGCAGGCTCCGCTCACGCCGGTGTCGTCGTCGTCGTCGTCGTCGCCCGCGGGCGCTCCGCCGGCCGCGAGCCCCTCGGCGCCGCCTCCCGCGAACGGCACGCCGCCGAAGGTCTGCACGTTCGACTCTCGCGGCTTCTTCCGCATCAACGGCGAGACGTGGGAGTCGATCTCGGCCTACGGCCGCTACTGGAACTTCAAGCTGGACGAGACGCCCGTCGATCTCGCAGGCGATCTCGGGCAGGTCGTTCGCTACGCATCGGGGCCGTGTGCCGGGCAGGGCGCGCTCGCTTGCGTCTTCACCACGCGCGCACAGTTCCAGAACGGCCCGGAGCTCTGGGAGTCGGTGAGCGCGTACGGCAAGTACTGGAACTTCCGGATCGATGGCTCCGTGGTCGAAGGCAGCGGCTCCGATCTCACGAGCGTGACGCGCTACGCGGCAGGGCCATGCGCTGGCGCCGCTGCGGGCACGTGCACGTTCGACACGCGAACGCAGGCGCAGATCGGTCCCGAGCTCTGGGAGTCGATCACGGCGCACGGGAAATACTGGAATTTCAGGTTCGACGGCTCCGTGGTCGACGGCAGCGGCTCCGACCTCACGAGCGTCACGCGCTACGCGTCGGGGCCGTGCGCCGGTAAGGCCCCCGGCGCCTGCACGTTCGACACGCGAACGTTCGTGATGCTCAATGGCCAGTACCTCGAGTCGATCACCGCCTACGGCCGCTTCTGGAACTTCCCGTCCGGATCGGACTCGGCGCTCGAGGGCGACGCAGGAGGCGACCTCCGGAGCGTCACGCGCTACGGCCAGATCTGCGCCTTGAAGTGATGCGAGCGCTGCGGGCTCACGACTCGACGGGCTCCACTTCGTCACCGGAAGCGGCACCGCTCTCGAGACGCTTGCCTTCGAGCACGCGCGCCGCGCGCTGACGCTCCGCGAGCTCGCGGTCCTTCTCCGCTTGCGTCCGTCCATGCCGGACGCGGTTGATCTCGGCCTGCTTCGCCTTGTCTTCCCGCTGCTTCTTCTTCCGGAATTGGTTCAGCTTGACGACGTTGCTGCTCACGGGTGCACAAAATGGAGAGAGCCACGGGGAGCGAAGGGAAAACCCCCGACCACCGTGGCTCCTGATTGTCATCCGGGCGGCGATGGCCTTCCGGATGCTGGGAGAAGTTCTACACCCGTCGCGCCCGTCCGTACTCGGACGCGCGCTCGGAGCGTTACCTTCGGCCCTAGTGTACTTCGGGGGCAGGATCTGCCCTCGCTCGAGCGCGGGCATGCGCGTTTGACACCATCGAGACTCCTTGGCGCGCGAGCGCGAGTGCGATGCGTGAACCAGGCGATGACGCCGTTGCGCTCGAGAGAGCGCCGCGTCCTCACCTGTCTCTTGAGAAATGACATGAGCTTCGACGTCGCGCCACCCGCGTCGTGCACTCGAAAAAAAATGAGTGCGATACGCACGCATCACCGCGTCGGCGGAACGTCATCAGCGACATGAGCGACCTTCGGGAGCATGATGCGCCGAGGAGGCGCTCGATGGCTCACAGGGCTCTGGTGGTCGGCTTGCTCGCAGTGTTCACGGTTGCCGCATGCTCGAAGGAAGACACGAGCCCCGTCCCATCGAAGGCCGTCGATGCCGCCGTCGCTCCGGCCGCACCGAAGAACCTCGACCTCGCAAGGGCCGCTCTGGTCACCGCGAAGGCGAAGTATGCCAGGCACGAGGTGGTCGACGCCGATTGCGCGCCGCTGAGGAGCCTCGCGGCCGACTTCGCCAAGGACACGTCACCCGAAGCGGTCAAGACGACCCGCGAGATCAGCGTCTTCTGCGAGATCGACGTGGCGCTGGAAGGCGCCGTCAAGACGCTCGAGCGCGATCAGGAGAAGCTGGCTGCCGCGGCGAAGAAGAAGGATCACTCGACCGAGGAGATGTACGCCGCGACCGTGAAGGACGGCTGCGCCTCGATCCGGAAGCAGCTCGAGAGTCTTGCCACGGACAAGATCGACGGAGAGCCGAAGGTGGCGGCGCTGAAGGCGCAGGTCGATCCGATCTGCACGCCCCCGAGCGCGGCGAAGAAGAAGTAGCCGATGGTCTTTCGGGTCAGGGCGGCGACTGAAAGAGCGTCACGCGCCAGACCTGACTCTTGCCGTTCGCGGAGCGGACCTGGACGAAATAAGGCTGCGCCTTCTTGAGGACGAGCGACGCGTCGGGACCCGTGATGTCGACCGGCGCCTGCCCGTCCGTCTCGACCTTGACCGACACGTTGCCGGCGTACTGGAGGAAGAAGCTCGTCGAGGCGTCGGCGAGCGTGAACGTGAGAAAATCGCTCTCGCCACCGTCGGTGCCACCGTCGGTCACGAGGACCGCGCCGCAACGTGTGGGCTTGAGCTCGTTCGCCGTGAGCGTGTCGTCGTTCGGCTCGAGCTCGGGGTCGCCGCCGACGACGCACGGGATGCCTCCCTCGAACTCGTCGCCTCCGTCGATGAGGTTAGGCATCCCCGCGTCGTAGATCGGCCCGGCCTCTTGTTTGGGCAGGATTCCGCTGTCCTTCGGGGCCGAGTCCACGGGCGACGTGTCTGGCAGGCTGACCTCGGGTCCGCCGGCGTCGCCATCGACGACGGCTTGATCGTCGGAGCTACCGCAGGCGACCCACACGCTGATCGCGGCGATGGCGGTCATGCCGAAGAGGAAGCGAGCTCGGAAGATTCGCATGTCCCGATGCTCGCACGAGCGCCGAGCGCGATCTACTTCGGCGGGTGCCGCTGGAGTCGGCCGCCGCGCGGTGTATGGTCGGTACCCATGAACCTCGGTGGTCGTGAACGAATGGATGACGGGGCCGCGCTCGAAGCGCTCTTCGCGCAGCTACCCGTGACCGCCGACTGGACGATCGGCTTCTTGACGGCCGTCTGCACCGGACCGGGCGTGATCGCGCCGACGGCGTGGATCCCCGAGATCATGCCGGAGGGAGCGTTCGACGAGGACGCGACCGCGCGCGCGAAGGTCGATCTGCTCGCGCGACTGTTCGGTGCGGTCACCGAGACGCTCCGAACGAACCCCGAGATCATCTGCCCCGAGCCCGAGAAGCCAGCGCAGGAGGCCGTCGACTTCTGTCGCGGTTACGTGCGCGGTGCGCGGATGCATGAGACGTGGCGGGACGACGCGATCGCCACCAAGAAGCTCCTCCCGTTCGCGGCGCTCGCGAAGGAGGACGTGGAGGCGATCGACGAGCACGGCAGCCCGATCGCCGACACCGAGGCGTGGACGGCCACGCTGCGAGCGAGCCTCGGCAGCTACGTCGCCGGGCTCCACGCCTACTGGCAGTCGAAGCGTCAGGTCGTGAACACCACGCCGAAGGTCGGTCGGAACGCCCCGTGTCCGTGCGGAAGCGGGCGGAAGCACAAGAAATGCTGCCTCGCTAAGCAAGCGTGAGCGAGTGAGGTCAGCGGCGCGACCGCCGGATCCCTGCGAGGGCGAGCAGGCCGAACGCGAGCGCGCCGGGCATCGTCATGTCCCGAGGCTCGGGGCTACGCACCGCGCAGCCACCGGCATTCCTCGTGCCGTCCGCCGGAGTGTTCTTGGCGGCGTCGGGGGGATCCACCATGTCGGTGGAGCCCGTTGCCGTGCTGACGGGCACGCCGGCGGCGACTACGACGGTGACGTTCGGCGAGTCAGCGGTCCGCCCCGCCGTCTCGACCGATTCGGCATGGAAGACGTGCGAGCCGTCCGTCACACCCTCGAGCGTGAACGACCACGGGCTCGCGGTGACCTCGCTCACGATGGTCGCGCCATCGAAGAAGACGACCTTCTCGACCCTGCCATACGCCGCAGTGGGCGAGGCGGTCAGCGTGAGCCGGGCGCTGGAGCTCGCGTCGGGCCTCGCGGTGAGCGTGACGCTCGGCGTCCTGGAGATGGCGTCATACACCGCCTTCGCAAGAATCGTGGCCCCTTGATCGTTCGGGTGAACGCCGTCGAGCAGTGTGTCCATGTTCGACGTGAACACCTTGAACACGTCGATCTCGGCGGCGCCGGTCTCGGCCGCGCACTTCTCGAGCAGAGGTACGATCTGGTTGGCGACGACCGCGCCGTCGATCTCGCAGCACGCCGTAGGCGATGCAGGCGGTACGGTGCTGAGCCACACGCGCGGATGGCCGGGCGCCTGCTGGTAGTGCCGGACGAGCGCCTCGCAGTCGCCGAGGAACGCGGCTTTTTGCGCCCAGTTCGGCGCCTTCGAATCGTTCGTGCCCAGCTGAATGACGACGTCGCCGCCCGCGGCCGCCCATGCGGTGGAGGTGTCGAACTGGATCACCTGCGTGTACGGCGTGTCCCCGGAGACCATCATCGTCGCTCCGCTGTGCCCGTCGTTCTCGACGGCGAAGCCCGCGCCGAGGAGCTTCTGGAGCACAGAAGGGTAGGCCGTCGCCGGCGGCGAGGTAGTGCCCGTACCGGCGGTGATGCTGTCTCCGACGCACGTGACGTGGGACTGGGCGGAGGCGCTTGCCGACGCGAAGAACACCGAAAGCGAGCTCGCCAGCGCGAGAGACGAAGCAAGGAGTCCACGCGAGGTCATGCTGGAGCTGTCGCAAGCTCCGGGCCGCGCGAGGCGCGCTCAAAGCCGCGGTATCTCCGGGCTCTTTCGCGTGGCGGTGTCGCGTTTCGCCTCGCTCGTGGCGCAGGGTGTGCGCCAAGCGCCCGGCCGACGCCTCACCCGGGAGCCAATTTCGGGCGCTAAGATGACGGGGGCTCGCCGATGACGTCACCGCTCGACACCGTTCCGCGCTCCGTCTACGCGCGCGTCATGTTCGTCGAGGTGGTGGGCCCGGATGCCGACAGGTGGCGCGAGGTCCTCGAGGCCGAGGACGTCGTCGTGCTCGCGTTCGCGCGGGTGATCGAGGCGGCGGTGAAGATCTCCCCCGAGCTCGTCCACGTCGTCGTCGCGGCGCCGTCGATGTCGCCTGCGGCCCGCGTGGTTCTCGACGAGGCCGCCGCCGAGGTGGGCGCCGAGGTGATGACGCTCGCCCCGGGGACGGATGCCGAGCAAGCGTTCGCCGTCATCCGCGCGGCCGTCAGGCGTGTGAAGCAGCGCCGCGGCGGAGCCTGAAGAGCGGACCGTCGACGCGCGGTCAGTTGAGCGTGAAGCTCTTGCCGACGCGTACGGCGGCGCCGCCGAAGGCGGGGACGTGCGCCCCGCGGAACTTACCGGCGACGCACCCACCCACCGCCGTGCTCGGATACGGACCCTGATCGACGACCGCGGACGCGACGCTTCCGTCCGGCGCGAACGTCACGGTCACGTGCCCGGGCCCGGTCGGTCCGTCCGGCTTCTTGCATCCTTGAATGTCGATCCCGCCGAGCGCAGCCGACGCCGCGCCACGATCGAACTGCGCCCCCGCGCCGGCACCGCCGGCATTCTCCGGCGGCTTCTCGTCGGTTCTTCCGACGGCGCTCGCGAGGGCGGAGGCGAAGTCCTGCGGCTTGTCGGGCGCGGGTGCGGGCGCGGGTGCGGGCGCGGGCGCGCTCGTCGCCGGCGCAGGCTCGTCCGGCTTCGTCCCCGCTGCCGCGGCGCTCGCCACCGTCGCCGCACCGATGGGCCTGGTGCCCTTGTCGGGAGCAACGACGCCCGCGACCTTCGCGGGGGGCTCGCCCGTTCCCGGCGTGACCGGCGGACTCCCTCCCATCACGTTCGTCGAGTCCGCGGCGGCGGCGCTGGCCGTCGGTGCGGTCCCTACGCTGGTCGTCGTCGTGGCGGGACCGGTGCCGACCGGCTGCACCGCCGGGGGCCGGCTCATGACCACCCCGATGACGATGGCCGCCGCGATGAGGGCCGAGCCGCCGAGGATGGCGGGGATGAGGGACTTGTTGGGCTTCGATTCGCCTCCCGGGGAGATCGAGCTCGACGACGTCTCGGCGGCCGGAAGGCCGAGCACCGGAGCCGCGAGCGCCGCGCCGAAGGCGCCACCGCCGCTCAGGTTCATGATCTCGTCGACGCGAGCCTCCTTGCTGCCGCCGTTCTTCGTCAGGCCGCTGTCGTCCTTGTCCATGTTCGCGCTGAGCGAGCGGAGGTCGAGGACGCCGGAGGTGTCGGACGGCGGCGATGACGTCGACGAGGACGATGGGGCCGACGACAGAGGAAGGGCTCCACCGCCGCCACTACGGTCGCGTCGGCTGGCTCCGTCGGCCGGCGCAGGCGCGCCGGTCGCCTCACTCGTCAGCGTGGCGAGTGAGAAGAGAAGGCTGCTCTCGTTGCGCGCTCCGGTGAGCTTGAGGCCCTCGGCGGCATCGTTCGCCGCGGGCGCGGCACGCGCGATCGGTGCGGGGGCCGGCGCGGCCGGGGCAGGGCTCGGACCCTTCGTGACCGCGTATTCGTCCTCGCTGCCCGCCTTGTCGGCGTTCCCGAACAGATCGGTGCCTCGCCCCCGGCCGCCGTCGCGTCGCGCGGCAGCGACGAGCGGAGGGGCCTCGGAGGTCTCACGCGGCGGGGCGCCGTTACCGCCCGCGGGGGCGTCGTCCGCAGGGGCCACGAGCCGTACCGGGGGCTTCTTCGCCACCCCGTAGAGGAGCTCGATCTCGCAGATCGGGAGCCAATCGTCCATCCCGTCCTTCCAGCAGAGCGTGTCGTCGTCGACGACGCCGGCCGTGTACTCGCGAGCAATTTCTGCCGCGGTCATCGTCCGCTGATCGCCGTCAGCGACGTTGACCGTCCACTGCTCCTTCGACCCACCCGCGTAGTCGAAGCCCTTCGCGGTGGCGGTCTCGTCTTGCGACGCTGTGGTGCCGTCGATGACGATCGTCGCGCTGCATTTCTTGCAACGAAGGTGGAAGACCTTCTTTCCGATCTTCTCGTCACCGACGGTGTACTTCGCCTGGCAGGACTGGCACTGGATCCTCATCGCAGGCCCATTGTAGTTGGGGCGCGTCCAACTGACTAACGAGTAACGGACCACGCCAGGCGGCGCGCCCCCCCAGGAAGGCCCGGGGGACCGTGGCGGAGACGCGGGGGACCGGATCGCGCAGGGACCGGTTCAGCCCGCCCGCCCGCATCCCCACGTCGTTTTCAGGCCTTCCGCTTGCTCAGCGACTTCTCGGCCTGCGCGATCGCCTTTGCGTAGGCGGTTGCCCGGCGCTGTGCGGCCTTGAGCGCGGCCAGTTCGACGGCGTTGATCCCCTTCGCGGCGCGCGCCTTGACCAGCTGCTTCTTCGTCGTCGCCAGCTCCTTGATCACCGACCGAAGGGCCTTGCGCGTCTCGCCGCTCGGGGCACTCCTGGCGCGCTTCGCCGAGAGGCGCTTCCGCTTGGTGAGCGTGGCGCTCTTCTTCGACAGGCGCTTCGTCGAGGCAGCCAGGCCCTTGCCGTCCTTGCTGCGCTTCGCGACGGCGGCGTCGCCGGCGACACACGCGGTCCCGAGGGAGGCCAGCGCCGCCTCGATGTTCTTGGTGACGGCTGCGCTCTTTGCGATCGTACGCTTCGTTTTAGCCATTGGGGTCTCCTAGGTTTTGGACGAGGTTCGGGCTTGCCCCCGCAGGCTCGTCCTGACGAGTAAGACCCATAGGGCATTCGTGGCCCCTCGGGCGGCTAGAGTGAGGACGTGGGGGCCGGCTGGCCACGAACACGCACCTCAAACCGGAGCTGCGGACGACGCGCGTGCGTCGTTGGCGAGCGCCTCCACCGCGCTTGCGAACGCCTTTGCGGCGACCGCAATCGGCGAAAACGCCGTCAGCGTGTCGTCCTGCGCGATGTGCTCACAGAGAAGCGGCGAATCGATCCGCGCCAGGACCGCCGCCTTCGGATTGTGGGTGCGGGCGATGAGCGCGATCTGGAGGTTGCTCGCGTCGCTGTCGGTGAGCGCGAGGATCCCGCGCGACTTGTGGCCACCCGCGAGAGCGAGCGTCTCGTCGCGGGTAGCGTCTCCGATCACGACGTGGTGACCCGCGAGCCTGAGCGCGTGAAGCGTTCGTGTGTGCTCGTCGCGTTCGATGATGATGACCCGCATCTCCTTCTCCCGAAGGAGCGCCGCCACGCGGACCGCCATGTTCCCGGCCCCAGCGATGACGAAGTGACCTCGCCATTTCGTGGGGATCCGCCCCATCATGCGCTCGAGCCTGCGGGCGAACATCCAGTCGGCCGCGAGAGCGAAGAGGATCGCGAACGAGCACGTGCCGCTGACCATGAGAGCGACGCACACGACCTTCACCGAGCCAGAAGCATCCTTCGGGGTGATGTCGCCATAGCCGGTCGTCGTGATCGTCGCGACGACGAAGTAGAGGGCGTCGGCTACCCCCAGGTTCATCGCGAACTTGAAGTAGACGGTGCCGAGCGTGACGAGGAGCGCGATCAGCACGAGCATCGCCGCGAATGTCCTGTCCGGGCGCCCGCTCAAGGAGACCGTACCTGCGCTCGTGTGAAACGACCCTTCGAGGGCCCCGGCGAGGGCCTCGAGAACGAGAGGCGCCGCCACCGCGGACATGCTCATGACGCGAATGTCCGGAGCATTCCGCTCGAGGTAGTCCTCCAGGATGGGATCGAACACGCGAACGACGATGTGGAGATCAGGCTTCATGCGCTTGGCGAGAAGCGCCGTCTCGAGGTTGTCGGCGTCCACATCCGAGACGATGACCAGCGCCTCGAGGCCGTCGAGATTCTCGATGCCCTGGACTCGACGTGGTGCGTGGCCGCGATCCGCGAGCGCCTGAATGACGGCGGTGGCCAGCGGCCCTGCGCCGAGAATCCCGATTTCCAGCGACGCCCGGTTCAAGCGTTTTGATGTATCACAGCGGCGCATGGTCGAACCTCTCTGGCTACGGGAGCTCTCACCGACGTTCGACTGGCAGTCCGTGGCCGCTCCGACGCGTGTTCGAGCCTGGAACCAGAGTGCCCTCGAGCTCTCGAGCGAGGGCACGCACTACGTCATCGCCCATGCAGGTACGTCGACGCTCGAGCGTTCGAGCGGCACGTTTCCGCTCGCCGCGGGCGCGTTCGCCTCCGCTCCTGGCGCGGCCGTCCTGAACGGCGCCGCGACGGATGGCGCGGGCCTCGTCATCACCCACTCCGGCTACGCCGGCGTCTTCCAGCTCGGCGGGCCGATCGAGGCGACGGGACGTCTTCGGTACATCGACGGTTGTACCGACTCGCTGCTGCTCGCGCCTCCCGTGCTCGGTGACCCCTGTCTGAACCACCTCCACATCCCTGCGGGCACCACGCAGACGAGGCACGTGCATCCTTCGATCCGCGTCGGCATGATCGTGCGGGGCGAGGGGATCTGCGTCACGCCGGACCGCGAGCTGTCCCTCCGTCCCGGTCTCGCGTTCATGATTCCGCCGGGCGAGCTCCACAGTTTTTCTACGGGTGCTTCGTCGCTCGACGTCGTCGTCTACCACCCGGACAGTGACACCGGCCCGACTCATCACGACCACCCGATGCTGAACAAGACCTTGATTCGCGGTTCATGAACCTTTGCGCATGGACCGGAGGTAGCCCTCGCGAACCAACGGAAGGACGTGGCGGCCGACGTTTTCGCACTCTTCGAGGTGCGGATAGCCGGACAGAATGAAGCAGCCGATGCCGAGCGCGACGTACTCGAGCAGCATCGCGGCGACCGCTTCGTAGCTTCCGACGAGCGCCATGCCGGCGCCGCTGCGCACGACCGAGATCCCCGCCCAGAACCCGGGGCTCAGGTACCAGTCTTCGTCCGCCGTTCCGCGAAACTCCCACTGCCGTCCCTGGCCGACGCTCTGCCGCCTCGTGTTCGGGAAGGAGGTGCGCCGCCCCTTCTCCAGCGCCTCCGGCGAGACCTTGCTGATCATCTCCCGAGCGACGTCGCGCGCCTCCTGCGAGGTCGTGCGTGCGATCAGGTTGATGCGGAGTCCATAGCGCACTTCGTTCGTCCGGCCCTCCGCCTCGACGAGCCTCCGCATGCTGTCGATTCGCTCGCGGATCTGCGCGAGCGGCTCACCCCACATGAGATAGACATCGGCCCACGCGGCACAGACGTGGGTCGCCGCTTCGCTGGCGCCGCCAAAGTAGAACGCGGGACCTCCGTGCTGCCTCGGGAACATCTCGAGCCGCGTCTGCTTGAGCGAGTGAAACTCACCCTGGTAGTCGAACGCCAGCGGGGTCGACCAGAGCCGCCGACAGATCTCGAGGAACTCCCGGGTGCGCCGGTAGCGGGCATCGTGATCGAGGTAGTCGCCGTACATCGCCTGTTCGTCGGGGCGTCCGCCCGTCACGACATTGAGGGAGAGGCGCCCCTGGCTGATGTGATCGAGCGTCACCACCATCTTCGCCAGGACCGGAGCGGAGAAGAACCCGGGCCTCACCGCGACCATCGCACCGATGCGTTCCGTCGAAGCGAGCACCGCGGTGGCGAGCGTCCATGCTTCGAGATCATGGTTGTCGAAGCCCATGCCGAACAGCAGATGCACGAATCCGTGCTGCTCTGCGGTCCTTGCGATCGCGACCGCGTAGTCCAGGGTCGGCGGCCGCTCCCAGGAGGGGAGGCCGAGATGCAAGCCGTCGCCCGCGACGGGAACGCACCAATGAAACTCCAGGCGCGCGCTCACGTGAACTGCCTCAGGTACGACTCGAGGGCCACGAGGAGCCAGATCTTCACGCCGCGTCGAGGCCGGAGCCCCAGGACCTTGCCGTCGACCAGCGCCTCCACCGCGCTCTTGCGGAGGATGTCCCAGGGCAGTGCCCCGCCGAGCAAGCGTTCGCGCGCGTGCGGGAGGAGCGGACCCTGGAACCACCCTTCCACCGGCACCATCATGCCGCTCTTCGGGCGGTCGACGATGGCCGAGGGGAGGAGGTCACGGACGGCCTCCTTGAGCGCGTACTTCTCCACGGAGCCGCGAAGCTTCAGCGAGGGCGGGAGGCGCGAGGCGAACTCGACGACGCTCTTCGTGAAGAGGGGAGAGCGCGGACGAACACCCGCAGCCTGCGAGAGCTGGTCCACCTTGGGCAGGATGTGGTGGCCGCCCTTCCAGATGACGTTGATCTCCGAGAGCGCTCCGACGAACGAGCGGCCTCCCTCGAAGTAAGGGTTCACTTCGAGCTCGAGCGGGGCTTCCGCGACGGCCGCGAGGGCCTGCTCGGTGAGCAGCGACGAGAGCTCGTCGAAGCACTTCAAGTGCGCGCGGTAGTAGCTCCGTGCGCGAGGGCTCGACTCATCGGTGTCGTTCTCCCCGTCGCCGTAGAGCTCGGCGAGGACCATCGGCAGGTTCTTGGGACCGCCGAACAGCGGGTCGCCGCCCTCGCCATTCCAGACGTACGGCGCGAGCTCGCGCGCCTTGCGGAAGAGAATCGCGTTCGGAACGGTCAAGGGATCGCCGATGGGAGACGCGAGGAACGCGTGCGTCTCGTCGAGGCTCGCGAGAATCGCCTCCGGAGTCAGGTGCACGATGGTGTGCTCGCTCCCGACGTGCCGCGCGACCATCGAGCTCCACTCGAGCTCGTTCTTGTACTCGGCGCCGAAGGCAATGGAGAGCGTATGCAGCGGTCGCCCGAGAGCGCGCTGCACGAGCGCGACGACGATGCTCGAGTCGATCCCGCCGGAGAGGGAGGCCGCCGCCTCTTGCTCGGGGTCGAGGTTGTCGCGGATGGTCGCTTCGAGGAGCGACCGCAGGTCCCGGATCGCCTCCTTCTCCGTCTCCTCGGACCACGTCTCGTCGTCGCACTCGGGGGGAAGCGAGAAGAACCGGCGCTCGTCGTAGCCATCCCTGGTGCAGGTCAACGTGTGACCAGGGAGGAGCTCCTTGACGTCGCGGAAGAGCGTGCCTCGGCCAGGAATGTAGGCGCAAGACAGGTAAGCCGCGAGGGCGCGCGGGTCGAGCGTCCTCGACGCGCCGCTCTGGTTCAAGAGCGTCTTGATGTCCGACGCGTACGCGAAACCGGCGGGGCTCTTCGGTGCGTAGAAGAGCGTGCGATGCCCGATGGCGTCGCGGGCGAGTTGCAGACGGTCCGGCTCATGAACCGCGAGCTGAAACGCTCCATCCACACCGGCGAGCTCGTCTGCGGCTGCAATCTCTCGGAGCCGCGAGAGCGAGAGAATGCGCTCCGCGCCTACCCGGCACGCGTCGATCGTACCGGTGACCGCGGTCTGCCCGGCCGAGAACGTTCCGCTGAGCGCCGGCGCCACGGTCGCCGGGGGGAGCGCCCGCAGGGTGGCTTCGTCGCAAACGACGACGCTCTCAGCCAAAGCTGTCGCCTCCGCCGTCGGAGGTTCCGACGTCCGAGCCGCCGAAGGAGCCGCCCACGAAGAAGATGCCGCCGTCGTCCGTGGTCACCTGGGTCCCGGGCTGGGTCATCGCGCGGAAGAGGCGCTTGATGACCTGCTCCGGGCGAATCGCAGCGAGCTCCAGGGCATAAACGGAGAGCCACGCGTTCTCCTCCGCGGTGAGATCTCCGAATGCCCTCGGCGTCGTCTGACGCGAAGCGCTCCAGAGACCTCGCAACCTGGCGGCGTGCTTCACGAGGATCCCGACGTCGGTGACGCGCCCGATGCCGCGAAACCACTCAGGCGACGTGGCGAGCTTGCGCGCGAGCTCATGGCCCTCGGCGCTCGCGTCGTGGAGCGCATAGACCTCGATCTTCGGATTGCGCCGCAGCATCTCGAGCACCGGCCCGAAGACGGCCTCCGGATATCCGGTCACCGAGAGGATCGCGCAGTTGTTCTCGAAGTGGAAATTGTTCGCGAGCAGGAGATCGACGGTCTCCGGGCGATCGCAGATGACCGCGCGATCGAACGAATACGTTGCGAGCTCCTTCGCGAGCGGCGCCTTCCGCCCCGTCGCGCTTGCGGGCGCCGCGCGCTGCACGAGCTTCGAGGGCGTTCCATGCGCCGCGCTCCACTTGTCGAGCAACGACGAGAACGTGGGCTGGGTGAGCGCGGGTGTCGGGTTCGGCTTGGCGCGGAGTCCGAGCACGATGCCACTCACCGCGACCGCAAGCGCTACGACGAGGAGCGCGATGCTCCCCGAACCAACGGCGGCCAACGTTCCCAGCACGAGGCCCAAGAAGCCGATGGCCAGGAAGACGACCTTCTTGGCATTGGTGCGCCTCCCCGCTCGGGCGAGCTCGTAATAGAGGTTGGTGTGCGTGAACCGCACGGCGTCATGGGCCGAGACGCGGTCGATGGCGGCGGCGAAGGCCGGGTCCGTGAAGGGATCGCCCGACTTCGGCTCGAAGGCGAAACGCGCCCGGCACTTGGGACAGGTGCCGCCCGACCGCTCGCTGTACTTGGAGTCCGTCTGGCACTTGATGCACTTCACGAGGCCTTCCCTTCCACGACGTGTCGGACCCACGCCTCGAGCATGATGAGCGCCCACACCTTCTCGCCGATCCGGCGCTTTCGTGTCTCGCCGGGGCGATCGTTCCCCTCACGCAATTTGGCGACGTGGTCCTTGCGAAACCAGCCGCGTGCGGCGACCGCGCGGTCACCCACGTACTCCTCCATGACGTCGCGAAGAGGCCCGGCAAGCCAGTCGGTCATCGGCACGCTCATGCCGGCCTTCTTCCGCCAGATGATGTCCTCCGGCAGTCGCCCTTGCATCGCGATCTTCAGAACGAACTTCTCGCATGCTCCGTTCAGCTTCATCTCCGCCGGAAGGTGGAACGACAGCTCGGCGAGCTTGCGGTCGAAGAGCGGCACGGACACCGTGAGTCCCAAGCCCGCGGCGATGCGCTCGGCACGCGGCAAGATGTTCTGCGAGCCCTTGAGCGCGATGTCGGCGAGGCGGACCCGGCTGAGGAAGCTCTTGCCACCCTCGGCCGAGAGGTAGGGAGCCAGGTGGGCGCGGCGCTGCCCGGGCCCACCCACCGCCTCGCGGAACGAATCCGTGTAGAGTGCATCTTCCGCGCCGTAGAAGCGGTGGTAGGAGCGCAGGTAGGTCTCCTCGCGTGATTCATCGGCGTTCGAGGCGGATGCGATGCCGCCGAAGATCTCAGCCGCGATCATCGGCTTGTTGGTCCAGCCGCCGAACAGCTGATCGCCACCTTCGCCGTTCAGCACGTGCTTCAGCCCCTGCGCTCTGGCCGCGAGCCCGAGCATCATCTGGGGACCGGTGACGATGTCGCCGAACGGAAGGTCGAGCATCCCCGCGAGCTCGGGGACCTTGGGGCCGAGGTCACCTCCGTTCATCGGGACGAGCAGATGCTTCTGGCCCACGGTCTTCGCGACGAGCTCCGCCTCCGCGCGCTCGATGCTGTGCGCGCCGAAGTCGAGGGTGAGCAGCGTCGTGTCCGTGCCGCGGGATTTGAGCCACACGGCCATGGCCGAAGAGTCGAGGCCGCCGGAGAGGTAGAGCGCGACCGGCTCGCCATGGGCGACGCGATGGGTGACGGCTGCCTTCGCGACCTCTCGCAGGGCTTCGACCGCCGTCGTTCGATCGCGGAAGGCTTCCTGCTCCTTCTCCTCGAGCACGAAGTACGCCTTCGTCTTCGGAGGACCGAGCTCCTCGAAGGTCGCGATGTTCCCGGGCAGAACGCGCTTCACACCGCGGATCGGCACCGCCTCACCGGGGACGAACGAGAACGTCAGGTACTTGTGAATCGCGGAGAGATCGATCTCCCGAGAGCAATCCGGAACGGCCAGTAGCTGCTTCAGCTCGGACGCGAAGTACACGGCGTCCTTCCCGGTGAAGTAGTACAGCGACCGCACGCCGAAGGGATCACGGAGCAAGCGCAGGCGCGCGCCGTCGTTGTCGACCCACGCGACCGCGAACGCGCCGTCGAGCTCCGTCGTGGCGCTGGCCGTCTCCAGCGCGAGCCGCAGTCCATGCAGACTGTTTCCGGTAGGTGAGATCACCGAGCCGGCGTGGGCGAGGAGACCGCCGCGGTCGGCGATGATCTCTCCGTCGTCTCTCGACGCCCAGTTGTGGATCCCGAGGGTCACGTTTGGCCCTTGCTTGACCTCCGACGCGTCGCCTCGATAGGCGACGCGCGTGAGCATCGAAGAGACGAGCTCGGCGTCCTCTCTCGAGGACCCTGCTGCCGCGCCCGGTCGCCAGATTCCGCAAACGGCGCTCACGCTGTGTTCCCCATGGTCGGACTCTACAAATCTCCAAAGCCGAGCACCACGTCGAAGACTCGACGACGTAGAATGAGGTATGCCGCAAGCGCCCGATCAGCAGCGCCTCAGCGACGAGGAGCTCGAGGAGGTCGTCGAAGAAATCGCGAAGGACGAGGCGCGAGAGGGGGCCGGCGTCTCGCGGAGTGAGGCGCGCGAGGTGCTGCGCGAGCTCGATCTGCCTGCGGAAAAGCTCGACGAAGCGGCGGTGAAGGTCCGCGAGCGTCGCGAGGCGCAGGCCCTCGAGAAGAGCCGAAAGAAGCGAGCGCTGCTCCTCGGCGCAGGCGTTCTCGCGCTGGTCCTCTCGGCCGGCGTCGGTGTTGGACTCTGGACGCAAGCGAGCGCCGCCAAGGTGGCCCGAATCACGGCGGCAGAGCCGGTGCTGAGCGAAGAGGCCGGTCAGCTTCGCTTGTCGGCGAAGCTCATGAGCGCGCCGAGCGGCGAGAGCGTTCCGATGAGCTGCACGTGGCGCAGCCCAGAGGGCGCGCTCCTCCAGGAGAATGCGTGGCAGACCAAGCCGGTGAGCCACGACGCGTGGGAGACGCACTGCGTCCTCAAGAGCGCGCCTGTGCACGTGAAGGTCGCGATGACGGCGCACGGCCGCGTCGTTGCCGAGTCCTCTCGCTGAAGCTGACGCGGGGAACAGTCCTGGTGGAGACGAGAGCTACGGCGGGCAGGTCGTGCACTTGCAGCACGGCTCGTCGCAGTCCTCGGGGAACTCGTCGCAGTCGGCGTTGACCATTCCTCCGCACGCTGCCGCGAGCGGCTTGCAGTGGGTCCCCGCGCACGCCGCTTTGCCGGCGCATACGGTCTCGCCGCAGCAGCCCAGGTCATTGCATGTCGATGCCGTGCACGGACAGCACTCCTGGAATGGCGGGAAACCGACGCCCTTCGTCACCGAGTGATCGCCGTTCGGACACTTCGCGGAGTCGCCGGAGCCGGTCGGGCAAACGCAGCCCGGATCGAGGCCCGCGGGAGCGCACGCGTTCTGGCAGCACGCGGCGGTGATGCACGCGAAGAGATCCGAGCAACCGATGAGGCCGTTGCAGTTGCTGTCGATCGCGCCGCAGCAGTCCTCCGCGACGGGAACGACCTGACCGGTGCACGTCGCCGACCACTTGCCGGCGACGCACGTCTGAAGTCCGTCCTTGCATGCGCCGCGGTTCTCGGTGCCCGCAGCGCCGTCGTAACAAGCGCGCGTCTGACCCGCGGTGCAGCCCGTGTCGCAGACCGGATCCTTCGCGCATGTGGGGTCGTCGCAGCCGACCTTGGCGTTGCAGTTGCCATCCACGGTGCCGGTGCAAGCCTGCGGCGTCGGCGTCACGTCGCCGACGCAGTTGCCCCAGCTCGAGAACTCACCGGTCCCGGTGCAGGTCTGCGTACCGTCCTTGCATGCGCCAACGCCCCGCGTTCCGACGGCACCCGAGTAGCAGGGCTGCGTCGCCCCGCGCGCGGGGCACGGGCATCCCGCGAGGTTGGTGCTCGCGGCGCTGCAGTCCGGAGGTGCGCTTGCCGCGGCGTCGCCGAGCGAGCCGAGGGACCCGGCCGGACCAGCTTCGGCGCCCGCATCATCTGCGGTGAACGTTGCGCGGGACGAGCCACATCCGGCATGGAGCGCACACGCGAGCGCAATCGACAGGGCAGCGACGATTCTTCTCAAAGTCCAATCTCCTGCTCCCGCGAGGGCGAAGCTGGCTGGACTTAGCACGCGTCGTTCTTTCCGCTCCTTACAGCTGGCGTACCGCAGCTGGCGTAGTCGCCGCGCGGCGCAGAGCCGAAAAGGCCGCGACCCTAGGAAACTTTGGCGGCCGCGGGCGGGTCGCTATCCTTCTGGGACGTGCCATGACGTTTTCGAGCGAGGAGACGAAGGCGTTCCACGAACATGGGTTCGTCATCAGGCGTGCGCTCTTCGGCGAAGACGAGGTGCAGGCAGCCCGCGTTGCGCTCGAACGGCTCTACGCCACGGCGCAGACGCTGAGCGCCACCGGCGATCACGGCGGCGCGTTCTTCGCGCTCGGCAAGTCTCCGCACGGCGCGGTCGTCGTGCAGCGCGTGGTGTGGGCGGGAGGCGCGGAGCCCGTGCTCCTCCGCCTCAGCGAGGATCCGCGGCTCGTCGCCCCTGCTCTCGAGCTCCTCGGCACCTCGCACTGCGAACAGCTCCTCTGCCAGGCGCACTACAAGATGCCGAACGACGGCGTCGCGTTCGACTGGCACCAGGACGTCCAGCATCGCGACAAGGGCGGCGACACCTGGCGCGACGTCAACGGCCGCGGCTCGTTCGTGCAGACCATCCTCCTCGTCGATGACATGACCGACGAGAACGGTCCTCTCGAGTTTGTCCCCCTGGATGCGGTGACCGTGGACGCCTCGTGCCGACTCGTGAAGGAGAGCGTCGACGCGTCGCGCGCGGTGTCGGTGACGGGACGCGCGGGCGACGTGCTCTTCTTCGGTCCTTACGCCGTGCACGGGAGCGTCCCGAACCAGTCGCACCGGCCGCGCCGCGTGCTCATCAACGGCTACGCCGCGCCGGGCGCGAACAAGCGGTTCTATCCAGGCGACGGCGCCTGCCGCACGCTGCCGGCAGCCATGCCGATGCGCAGGACCGGCTGAGCAGCTCTCGCGCGTGCGCGGTCAGCGCGCCGTCGCGTGCCAGGGAGTGAAGGTCCGCGGCTGCGTCGTGCGCGCGTCGGCGTCGAGCCAGCGGAGCATGATGGCGCGCGAGATGCTCGGCGCGCCGGGGCGTCGCATCACCCGTCGAACGGCCTCCGCGCCCGCGTGATCGCCGCCCGCCTCGAGCCCGACGACGACCAGGTAGAGATCTTCGACGTCGTCGTCCTTCGACGGATCCACGCGCCGCGCGGCGGCGACCGCGGCGTCGCGCTTGCCGTCGAGCGAAGCGAAGTACGCTTCGAGCACCGCGACCGATTCGCCGAAGCCGCGCGTGCGATAGTCGGCGAGCGCCGCCTCTGCGTACTGGATCAGCGCGCGTTTCGCCGCGCCCGTTCGGGACTCGGCGAGCATCCGCGTGAGGTAGGCGCGGTGCCAGCGGTCCTTCTGGAAGGCCAGGTCTTCGCGCTCCTCGTCGTCCCACGTGCCGCGCGCGGCGGAGAGCGTCGCCTGATCGTTCTCGGCGAGCGCGCCTGCCGGGTCGCCCTGCGCTTCGCGAATCATCATCATCGCGTTGTGCGCCCAGAACTCGTCGCGAAGCTCGGGATGTCCGGCGAGCGACGGCATCACCGCGACGAACGCTGCACTCGCGCTCTCGAGGTCACCCGCGGTAACGAACCTCGTGGCTCGCACGCGAGCGACGAGATACGCGAGGTGGGGATCATCACCCGCAGCGGTCGTGGCGGCAGCGAGGTGCTTGTCGGCGCCTGCCCAGTCGGCGGCGGCGGTCGCCTTCGTGGCGGCTTCGAGCGCCGCCTTCAGCGCGGGCGACGGTGGCGCGGGCTCCGTCGGTTGCGGCGCCGCGGGCGGCGGGGCGCTGGCGCTCGCGATGGGCGGGGGTGAGCCCGCCGCCACGGGGCAGGGGAGCGTCGGCGTGGGCGCCGGCTGCGGCGTTGCAGCTGCGGGAGCCAGGGCGCACGCGGAACCGAGCGCAGCGACTGCGACCAAGGCGAGGAGGTGAACGCGCAAGCGGTTCGCCTCGGAGCCGCCGCTCACTTGTCTCTCCTGACGGTGACCTTCTCGGCTCGCTTGGGAGCGGCGGCCGGAACGGGCGCCGGGGCAACGGGTACTGCGGGGGGCGGCATGCTGCCCTCGATCGGCGCGTCGGCGAGGAACGCCGCGAGCAGATCGTCACGCGCAGAGGCCGGCGCGGCGGTCGCCAGAGCCTCCGCCTCGGCATCGACCACCTTCGGCGCACGAGCCGAAGGTGGCGGCGGCGCGGTCGCGCGGTCGTTCTTGGTGGGCGGCGCGCAGAAGCTCGCGAGGTTATCCCACGACACCTGGCGCGTCGCCTCCGTATAGGCCTCGGGCGGCTCCTCGCTCCTCGCCGTGCCCGAGACCGGCGCGGCCGCCGATGCCGCCGACGGCGGCGGAAGCACTGTTGGCGTATCGTGCGTCGCCGCCGGCGCCTTGGCCACGGGCGGCGATGGCGTGGCCACGGGCGGCAATGGCGTGGGCACGGGGGCCGCGCGCGCGACGCGGACCGGGCGGTGGATCTCGTCCATCATGGACGACGGCGGGGCCGAGTCGTTGCGCGGATCGCGGCGTAGCTGCGGCTCGCGGCGCGACGACGGCTTCACTTCGGAGCGCGGCGCAGACGGCGGCGGCTCGACACGCGGAGCGGCACCCGTGGACGCGCTCGCGGCTGGCGCCATGAACTGCGCGGACATCGGAGTGCTCTCCCCGATCGGCGCGCGTCGCGACGCCGGCAACGGCTCCACGCGATCCGAGGCCGCGGGCTTCGGCGGCCGATGCGTGGGTATCGACTCGTCGAGCACCACCGGTGGACGCGTGACCCGTGCCGCGAGCTCGTCCGCTGCCCCTACGGTCGATTGCAGCGTCGGCTCCGCGAGCGGCCGCTCGTGGAGCGGGAGCGCCTCGGGATCGAGCGCTCCTCGTCGCTTGGCGGCCGTGGCCGCGATGACGAAGGAGCGCATCGCCTTCATCTGCTGGTCATCGGCGTCGATGCTCTTCGTGATGAAGCGCGGCGGCTCTCCCGGCGCGGGCGCCGCAAGATCGACGTCGATCGGCGTATCGAGCAGGTTCGTGTGCTCGTCGTAGAGGATCTTCACCGGGGGTCGCACGTAGTCGAGCGGCATGGCGGGGGTTCCCATCACGACGCCCAGCTCTCCGGTGTTGAGGGTCACCATGGTGCCCGCCGGATAGATGCCGAGCGCTCCGATGAGCAGCTTCACCAGCGCCTTTTCGGTCCCGTCCCCCGCGCGATTCCCCAGCACCTGGAGCGCGTCGTCGATGCTGAGTCCGCCGTCGGCGCCGGCCGCGCGCAGCTCGGCGAAGGCCCGAGCGACGCCGATGATGCGGGCGAGGAGCGTGGGTGGGCGACGCCCCTTGTAGACGGGACCGAGTCGGTGCGCGCGTCGCATCGACCAGACCTCGTAGAGGAGCGCAGTGCGCGCGCGCGCTGGAGCATGCATGCGACCGAGCGCCGTGAGCGCAAGGACGCTCCGCGTCGGCACGCGATCGAGCTCGTCGTCGTTCAGCACGCGTTGCGGACCCTCACCGCCGCCGGCAAGCACCACACGCCCAGCGTCGTAGAGGAGCGCCGTCATCGCGGCGTTGGCGAGCACGCCGCGGTCGGTCGTGAGCTGCCGCGCCATCGCCACCGCGAGGATCGCGCTGCCGACGGCGATCGTCGCGGCATCGAGCGACACACCGCCCGTAGCGGCGAGCGCCACGAGCAGGCGCGCATCGTCGTCGGCGCGGGCGACGACCTGCTGCGCCACGCGCTTGATCCGACGCGGCAGCTCGAATTTTCCCGCGCGGAGGTCGCCGAGCACGCCCTGCACCGTGAGGACCGACGTAGCGTACGTGCGCGCCGCGCGCTGGCCAGGGGACTCCTCGCGCGCGGCGCCGCTGGCGGCAAATTTGGCCTTTCCTGCGGTGATCCCGGGGGTCTCTCCGCCGGTGATACGCGGAACGAGCGACCGGTCACGCTGGACGTCGGCGAGCAGCTTGGAGAAGGCAGAGATGGCGGCGCGATCGATCGTGCGCGCCAGGACGAGCTCGGTGACCTCGCACGTCGCGAGTAGATCGCGAAGCTCCACCGCGAGCGCATGCGTGTCGCGCGACCCCTTCAAGATCTGGCGATTGACGAAGATGGCGTCGCCGAGGAAGGAGAGCGCGACCGTGTCGGTCGCCGCGCCTGCACAGTACTCGGCGACCGCCGCAACGGCTGACGCGGTGAGCGACGTCACCGCGTCATTCGCAACATCGGCATGGAACTGACACGCCTTCACCGTGCGGTAGACAGAGTGCACGACGCCTGCGGCAAGCTCCTGGAGCGCCGCCGGGTCTACCCGCTCTCCGCCGCCCGACTGGCTCACGGGTCCACCTTGAGGCGCCGCGACGTCTGCATCGGCTCTTCGGCGCCGGCCGCGAGACGCTTCTGGATCTGCTCGACCGCGCGCTCCGATGCCTCACGCACGGGCGCGGTGTTCCACCACCGCTTCTTCGCGCCCTCCATGGCCGCCTCGAGGGCCTCCTTCGACGCCATACCCGCGAGGAGGTCGGCGGCCATCGCGCGCGTCGCCTCCACCGCCTCCGTAGGGATGATCTGGTGCTCCTTCACGATCTCTGCACAGACGCTCATGGCGCGTCGCGGGCTCAGCGCGTTCAGGCAGCCGAACCACTGTCGTCGCTCGTCCGCCGTGAGCGCGTGGAACGTGGGCGCCTGGATCTGCAGCACGATGGCCGGACCTGCGGCGATGAGTTGGCGCTCGGCGACGAGCGCCAGCGCCGCTTGCCGCGCGGCTGCCGACGGGTCGTCGAGCATCTTGCGCACCTCGGTGCGGACCTCGTCCTCGCGATCGCTCGACACCTTCGTGAGCGCCTCGATCCGCACGGCGAGGTGAGGGCTCTTCCGCGCCGACTCGAGCGCCTTCGCGGCCTCCTTGGTGCCAACGCTCGCCAGGAGGTTCACGATGGTCAGGCCGAGCTCGAGCGGCGCCGTCTCGAGTACGCTGCCGATGCGCGCCTCGTTTCCGCGCGCCCATTGCGAGAGATAGCTCTTGAGCACAGCGCGCAGAGGCTCGGAGCGCGTCGTTCCCTGAACACCGCACACGAGCTCGAGCATCGAGGAGTCTCCCACCGAGGTGAGCGCCTTCTCGATCCCGCTCACCACCGCGGGGTCGATCTCCTTCGACAGCTGCGGGTCGCGGCCTTCGCGATCCATCGTCAGGAGGATCGTCGACAGCGTGGCCGCCGGCAGCATGATCTGCGCCATCGCGTGCTCGGCCTTGCGCGCCTCGTTCGGGACGCGGAGCGCGAGCGCGGCGCAGAGCGCGTGGAAGACCTGGAAAATCTCGCCGTGGTCGTGGAGCGACAGCTCGTCTGCGGTCCACTCGCGCAGCGCGTCCTCGAGGTGGGTGTGGTCGCGGTTGATCCGCGCGTCGACATAGCCGTCGGCGAAGGCATCGACGAAGCGCTCGAGCCAGCGCTCATCGCTCACGTTGAGCTGAGCGCCGAGCGTGGCGCGCTGGAGCGGATCGAGCGCGAGCGCCGCCGCTGCCTCGCCGCTCTGGCGGAGCTGCGCGGCGAGGTTGAGGCGCATGGCGCGGCCCTCGAGCGACGCATCATGCCAGTCACGATCGAGCTGCGCGGTCTGCGCGACCTCGCGGGCGAGGTCGACGCTGCCCTTCATCACAGGGTCGGCCTCGCCGCCTCCGTCGCCTTCCGCGAACGCTTCGATCGCGACGTACGCGACGTGCTCGAAGCGGCGATCCCAGAACGCGGTCACCGCGTCGTCCTCCTTGCCGGCGCCACCGACGACGTCGCGCAAGAGGATGGCGACGAGGTCACGGAACTCGTCCTTGGTGAAACCTTCCTTGATCTGGATGTGGCGCACGCCGTCTGCGAAGAGCTGGTACGGAATGCGATCGAACGGGATGCGGTCCGGCGCCCAGACCGGCGCGCCCTGGAAGAGGAACTCGCCAGGCCCCACGTCCCACCGAACACTGTTGGGATGCGTGACGAGCGTGTCGGAGACCTGCTGCAGGCCCGCGTCGAGCGCGCGCTGCGCGTGCGGGTGGGTCCACCCGTACTGCCGAACGTCGGCGAGGCATGTGCCGATCTGCTTCCACACCGCCGCGAGACGGATCTGGACGTCCTTCGTCTCTTCCGGGGAGAGCTCGTCGGTGCTCTCGATCGCCTCGTTGCCGCGCGTCTTGAGGCCGCCCTCCTTCTTCGGGGCGACGCGAACGAGCTGACCCGCGCGGAGCGCAGCGAGCAGGCCCAGGACCTCGCTCCGCATCGACGCGGCGTCCTGGAAGCGCTTCTCACGCTCGAAGGCCAGCGCGCGATCGACACACGCGACGACCTCCACCGGCAGATCGGGCGCGAGGTTGGCGATCGACGGCGCCGCCTGGGTCGCGGCCATGACGAACGATTCGGCCTCGCTGCGGGCGTGGTTCAGACGCTTTCCGGTGAATGCAACATACATGCATGCGCCGACGGAGAAGATGTCGGACCGGCCATCCACCTGCGAGACGAGCCCGAGCGCCTGCTCCGGCGCGATGTACGAGGGCGTGCCGATCGCCGTGCCCATCCGCGTGGCCTCGACCCCCGACCCCGCCTCACGCATGCGCGCGACGCCGAAATCGAGGACCTTCACGCTGCCCTCGCGGGTGATGAAGATGTTCCCCGGCTTGATGTCGCGGTGGACGATGCCGACGGTATGACACTTCGCCAGCAGATCGAGGACGGTCTCGAAGATCCGCAGCGTCTCCTCGAGAGGCACCTTGCCGCCGGCGCGATGGCGGAGCTCGTTGAACGTCTCGCCCTCGAGCAGGTCCATGACGAGGAACGGCTCGCCGCGGTCGCTCACGTCGTCATCCGTGACGGGGACACGCGCGGGATGGTCGACGCTGTTGGCGATCTTCCCCTCACGCAAGAAGCGCTCCCGGATCTCGGTCTCGCGCGCGAACTCGGCGTGGAGCACCTTCACCGCGGCGCGTGTGCCGTTGCGATGTTTCGCGGCGAAGACCGCGCCCATGCCGCCGACGCCGAGGAGCCGGTCGAGCGACCATTTCGCGTTCAGCGCCGAGCCCACGCGGGCTTCGGCGACCTTCACGGGATCAGCTTGGTTCGGCGGCGCGGCCATCAGTCTCCAATTCTACATGGAGCGCCCGCGGAGAGACTCTGGCGAGCGAAGTGCGGCAACGCGGAATGCATGAGCTCGCCCGAGGAGCCCGCGATCGCGGCAGAGAGAGCGCGATCAATTGCAGAGGCCGTCGACCGGCGCGCATACCAGCGGAACGAGGCACACGACGGGGTTGGCGCCGGAGCATGCCCCTGCCTGGCAGGTGTCCGTCTGCGTACATGCGTTGCCGTCGTTGCAAGCTGTGCCGTCGGCGCTGGTCGGGTTCGAGCAGACGCCCGTGGCCGCATTGCACGTGCCGATCGCGTGGCATTGATCCGAGGCTGCGCACGTGACGGGATTGGCGCCGGAGCACGCTCCCGCCTGGCATGTGTCGGTCTGCGTGCACGCGTCGCCGTCGCTGCAGGCCGAGCCGTTGGCCTTGGCGGGGTTCGAGCAGGCGCCCGTCGCCATGTTGCACGTGCCGATCGCGTGGCACTGATCCGAGGCTGCGCACGTGACGGGATTGGCGCCGGAGCACGCGCCTCCCTGGCATGTGTCGGTCTGCGTGCACGCGTTGCCGTCGTTGCAGGCCGAGCCGTTGGCCGAGGCGGGGTTCGAGCACGTGCCAGTTGCCGGCTTGCACGTACCGATCGCGTGGCATTGATCCGAGGCCGCGCACACGACGGGATTGGCGCCGGTACACGCGCCTGCCTGGCACGTGTCGGTCTGCGTGCATGCGTTGCCGTCGCTGCACGCCGAGCCGTTGGGCTTGGCGGGGTTCGAGCACGCGCCGGTCGCCACGTTGCACGTACCGGCCGCGTGGCATTGATCCGAGGCCGCGCACACGACCGGGTTGCCGCCGGAGCACGCGCCTGCCTGGCACGTGTCGGTCTGCGTGCACGCATCGCCGTCGTTGCACGTCGAGCCGTTGGCCTTGGCGGGGTTCGAGCACACGCCCGTTCCCGCGTTGCACGTGCCGAGCGCGTGGCATTGATCCGACGCTGCGCAAGCGACCGGATTTTGGCCCGAGCACGTTCCGAGTTGGCACGTGTCCGTCTGGGTACAGGCATTCCCGTCCGAGCAGACGGTGCCGTCGACCTTGGGCGGATTCGAGCAGGCGCCGGTTCCGGGGTTGCAGCTGCCGGCGTCGTGGCACTGATCGGCTGCGGTGCACACGACAGGATTCGCGCCCGCGCAGGAGCCGGCCTGACATGTGTCGCTCTGCGTGCAGGCGCTCGCGTCAGAGCACGCCGACCCATTGGCGACGGCCGGATTCGAGCACGTGCCCGTGGCGGCGCTGCAGGTGCCCACTCCGTGACACTGGTCCTGCGCCGTGCAGACGACGGGATTGGCGCCCGTGCAGGCGCCGGCCTGACACGTGTCGGTCTGCGAGCACGCGTTGTTGTCCGAGCAGCTCGTGCCGTTCGGCTTGTCCTTGGTTCCGCAGACGCCTGCGTTCGAGCAAGTGGCTTGCAGGCATGCATTGCCGGGAACCGCGCAGTCGCTCGGCGCGTTGCAGCCGACGCACTGGCCCGTGGCGTTGCACTTGAGCCCTGCAGCTCCGAGACAGGCCGTCCCGATCGCGAGCGGCGTGTGCACCTTCGTGCCCGCATTGCACCTGTCCGTCGTGCACTCGAGGCCGTCGTCTTCCACATCGGCATCGAAGGTCACGCTGACGACGCTGCCGGCTCCGTCACACTCGTTGCGCTTGCAGTCACCGACCGTCTGCGCAGCGACCGGGAAGCCGCTCGGCGTCAGGGCGAATCCGCAGACCCCGACGTTGCAGGTGCGCACCTTGCACTCGCTGTCCACCCCCGGGCACTGCGCGGCGGTCGTGCACGCCTTGCATGTTCCGGATCCGTCACAGAAGCTTGCGCCGCCGACACCACACACGGCGTTGAGAGCCCTGGGCGCATGGGAGGGAACGCCCGTCGAACAAGCGTCCGAGGTGCACTCGTTCTTGTCGTCAGGGAGGTCCGTGTCGTCGGTCTGCTGGGTGACGGTTCCGTCGACGCATGTCGTCTTCTTGCAGTCGCCGGGCAGCTGCGTGGTCGCGAGATTTCCGTTCGGCTTGGGCGCGAATCCACAGCTGCCGTCCGGAGCGCACACCGCGTCCTGGCACTCGTTGGTGGGGGCCGGGCACTTCGCGAGCTCGCACGCCGCTGCGCCCGGCTCACCGCCCGCCTCGGTGATGCCGCCCTCGGGGTGGACCGCGAAAAACTCGTCTCCCGGAACGTCGCTGCTGCAGGCGATGAGGCCGAGTACGGCCGCCGCAAGGAAGGAGAGACGCATTGAAGGCCCCGATTGTGATCCCGGAGTGTTCCCGAGATTACTACCATCCCACGGTTCGCGAGGGGCCTGCAAGGCGCAGGGGGCCGTGCGGCGGCGTGGCCGACCCTAGCGGCCGACAGAACGAGGAGAGCTCGAGCCGCCCGTACCGGCTACTTCGCCCAGAGCTCCACCTGCGCGTTGCCGCCGCCCGGGAGATTTCCGTACTTGAACTCGACCTTCTGGATGACGCGCTTGTCGCCCGGGAGGTCGATGACCTTGCTGGTGTCGCCGTTGTGGAACACGAGGCGCGTCGGCGGCGAAAATGTGGTGCCGTCGCCGAACGTCACGAGCACGTCGAACATCTCGAGCGCGCTGTGCTCGACCTTGATCTGGATGACGCGGAAGCGCCCTTCCTTGCTGCCCACCGCGATGGTGTCGTGATCGGCCTTGCCGTTCACGGTGCGCTCGCCGAGCTTCTCCCAGCCGGTAGTGGCCTCGACGCGCCTGTCGTTCTTGTCGTCGCGGTGCTCGCCACCGGCGCCGACCGGATGCTGGCCGTGCGTCGTCTCCACCGAAGGGTCGTTGACGTGATGGGTCTCGCCGCCGCCACACCCGACGACCGCGACACCAAGAACCAAGGCAATGAGGGCAGCTCGCATGGCCACCAAGCTACCACCGTCGAGTGCCCGAGTCGGAGTCCAATCGAGGAAAGACGTGGCCCAGCTCGCGCTGCGATCCGTGGCTACGGGAGCGGGACTTCAGGAGGAGAGAGCGGCGCTCCGGAGCTCGTCGCCGCGGGCGGAGCGAGCGGCGCTGCCGACGCGGAGGCTGATGGCGCCGCCGAAGCGGGCGAAGGTGAAGGTGAGGGCAGCGCAGACGGCGACGCGGATGCGGATGCGGATGCGGATGCGGACGCCGGCGCGGCGACGGACGCCGACGACAGAGCGGGCACGACGGCGACGGAACCGGACGCGCGAGGAGCGGCCGCTGCTGCAGGAAGCGCGCGCGACGCGACCGGCGCCGTGACCGACGAAGGAGCGGCGACGCCGCGCGCGACGTTCGCGCTCGGGCCGGACGAGGGCGCGCCCATGTCACTCGCCCTGTCGGTCGGTGCTCCCGCTGCGGGCACCGCCGCGCTCTCGCGCGCCGTCCAGGCGGCGAGCGTGTTCGGTCGTGCGACCACCACCACGAGCGTGGCGACGGCGGCGATGACCACGGCGCCGACGACCCATGCGCGTCTCCGCGAGCCCGTTCCTGTCTTCAGCTCGGTGGCGGCCCACGGCGCCGCGGTCTCGGCATGCGGTCCCGTGAGGACCTCGCGGCGTGACGGCGGCACCGTGACCATTTTCGTTCCGCTCGCGGCGCTCGGTCGCTCCGGCACGTCGGCGAGGCGCGCGATGCGCGCGAGCGTCGTCGCGGAGCGCTCCGGCGCGAACTCGCCCAGCGCCTTCGCGAGCTCGCCGACGTCTGCGTAGCGATTCGCCGCGTCCTTCTCGAGGCACCTTGCGATCACGGCGGCGAGCCCGGGCGCGAGATCCGCGCGTTCGATCGGCGGCGCGGGGCGGACCAGCACCGCAGTGCAGAGCTGCGGAAGACCCTCGTCCTGGAACGGTGGATGTCCGCCGACGAGCTCGTAGAGGATGATGCCGAGCGACCAGATGTCCGAGCGGCCGTCGATGTCGTGCGAGACCGAGAGCTGCTCGGGCGACATGTAGAGAGGCGAGCCCATCAGATCTTGCGTGGTCGTGAGCTTTCCGGTCGGTATCCCGGTCGTCACTTTCGAGATGCCGAAGTCGACGACCTTCACGACGCTCGCGGTGTCCTGGCGCTCCGCGAGGAACAGGTTTGCAGGCTTGAGATCACGGTGAATGATCCCCGCGGCATGCGCCTCGGCCAGCGCCGCGCAGGCTTGCAGCACATAGTCGACGGCGTCGTCGATCGAGAGCGCGCCGCCGGTGCGAATGAGCTGCCCGAGGTCCTGGCCCTCGAGGTACTCCATGACGATGAAGGGCTCGCCGGAGTCGAACGTTCCCACGTCCGTGACGTGCACGACGTTGTCGCTCCGAAGCTTGGCCGACGCCCGCGCCTCGCGTGCGAAGCGCTCGACTGCCGTCGCGTTCTCCGCTGCAGCGGGGAGGAGGAACTTGATCGCGACCAGCTGATCGAGATCGATGTGCGTGGCTGCGACGACCATGCCCATGCCGCCTTGGCCGAGGACACGCTCCACGCGGTACTTGCCTGCGATGACGTCGCCGACAGCGACACCGGGTGATCGCCCGGCAGGCACCTGAGAGCGGTCATCCAAGGGAGGAGTCAAGTGTCGGACCGCGCTCTCGTCGCGTCAAGACGCACTGGGGCCTGCGCTCTGCGATCGCAGGCGCTCATGACCGGCCACGGTCACGCGCGCGCCAGGAAACAGGGAAGATGCACGTATCGGGACTGAGCTGGTCCGTACAGTCCGCATCCACTAAGCTCACCGGGTGACGCGGCGAGCCGGTGTGTGTCGGATGCTCGTCGCGGGTGCGGTGGCCGCGTCCGCGCTTGCTTCGAGCTGCTCGCTGACGACATCGCTCGACGGGCTTGCGGGCCAGGTCGTCCCGGAGGGTGACGGAGGCACCGACGCGGGCGGGGACGCTGACGGCAGCAGCAGCGGTCCCGACGGCAGCAGCGGTGCCGACGGAGAGGCGGGAGCCCAGGGCGACGGCGGCGATTTTTGCGCCGGCGCGCTCTTCTGCGATCGCTTCGAGCGAACCACTCTCGTCGGCGACTGGACCACCCAGGGTACGTCGGCGGGAAGCTCCCTCACGCTCGTTCCGACCACGGGCCGCGCCGGTGCTTCGGGCCTGCGGGTCTCGCTCGCGCCGGAGGAGGGAACCAGGGCAGTCCTCGCGAAGGACATCACGGTCTCCACCTCGCGCGTCCGCCTGGCGTTCTCGCTGTTCAACCCGGTGGGATCGGCGATGCGCGCGGTCAACGGTCCGGCGATCCTGGTCAACGACGGCGTGACCCAGGACGGCATCTTGCTCGTCCTCTACGGCGACCACCTCGTTCTTGCCGAGCAGCAGTTCGTCAACAGCGCGCAGGTCTTGTATGCCGAGCGCGGCATGGTGAACGTCATCGCAGACCGTTGGATCGACGTCGTGATGGAGCTCGATCGCACGAGCTCGCCTCGGAAGGTCACGGCCTCGTACGACGGCAAAATGTTCGCCGACCGTGTGACGCTGCAGGCGGCGTTCGCCAAGGCCCCGAACCTCGTCTTTTTCGGATCGGGATTCGCGGCCGCGGGGAGCGCCGTGGCGTTCGATCTCGACGACGTGCGCATCGACGCCTTGCCCTGAGCGCCGGCTGACGCAGGTGCGGGACGCCCGGCGACCTTCGGCGTAGCCTCGCTCCGATGAACGAGGGGCTCATCGCGGTTCGAACGTTCGCCGACTTCGTCGCGAGCCACGAGCGGCGCTGGGGCGCGATCCGCGCGCACCGCAGGTCGATTGGTTGGGTCCTCCCTTCCGAGATCGCCTTCGCGCCGGGCACGGGCAAAGAGGAGAGGGAGCGCGTCTGCCGCGAGATCCGTCGGATGGTCGCGGAGGGCTGAGCGCGCCGCCGGGGCCGTGCAGCTGACGCCGGCTCAGGGTCGATTGCGCCCGAGCTCGTCGTGGCTCGACACCCACTGGTCCGAGACGACCGCCGCGGCGAGCGAGAGCTCACCGCAGAGCACGGTGGCGGCGACGATCTCAGCGAGCTTCTTCACTCGCCCCTTGCCGTAGCAGCCAAGCACTTCGAGACACTCCTTTTGCGTCGGCAGGCCCGTGCCGCCGCCGTAGGTAGCGACTACCAAGGAGGGAATCGTCACTGCAAAGTAGTAATCGCCATTGTCCTTCAATTCACTGAATACGAATCCGGCGTGGGACTCGGCGACGTTCGCCACGTCCTGGCCGCACGCGATGAACATCGCGGCAATGCCATTGGCGAAATGCGCACCGTTGTTGGACGCTCCCGCCATCAGCGAGCCCGCGTTCGACAGCTGCCTCTGGCGGTGAAGCGCTGCGCCCGTCGTATGCATGACGCGCGTGATCATCTCCGCGGGTAGCGTGATCTCCGCGATTACCCGCTTGCCACGGGTATTCAGGTTGTTGATGAACGAGTGCTTCTTGTCGGTGTCGAGGTTGGCCGCGAGGCTGAAGTGCTCGAGCTCGACGAGGCCTTGCTCGAGCATCCACATGCAGGCATGGCGCGTGGCCTTGCTCACCATGTTTTGCCCGGCCGCGTCTCCGCACGTGTAGTTGAAACGAAGCCATCGCATCTTCGCCGACGCGTGCTGCTCGATCTCGATGAGCTTGCCGCTCCGGGTGGTCTCCTCGGCCTTGGCCTTGATCTGCTCGAAGTTCGCCGTCACCCAGTCGCCGAAGTCGCGCGCTGCGCGAGCGCTGCTGAACACGAACACCGGCGCGCGCTGCATCGAGTCCTTGATGACCGTGGTCCGAACGCCTCCCGCTTCGCGCGTGAGTCGCATGCCGCGGCCGTAGCTCGCGACGAGCGTGCCTTCCGTCGTCGCCATCGGCACGAAGAAGTCGCCCTTCGCATGCTCACCGTCGACGAGGAGTGGTCCGGCAAACCCGAGCGGCACCTGTGCCACGCCGGAGAAGCTCTCGATGTTGCCGGGCAGGAACGCCGCGGGATCGAAGGAATACGTGCCCGTGTGTGTGAGCTCGGCGCCGCTCTCCTCGGTCACCACCTGGCGACGTGCGGTCGCCATCTCACGGCTGTGGTCGTTGTCCTTGTCACGGGGCAGCTTGCGCATGAATCACTCCTCGCCTTGCTCGATGAAGGCGTCAGCCGTCGAGGGCCTTCTCGATCGCCTGGGTCAGCTCGGCGGCGTCGGGCTCGATGTTGGGCTCGAAGCGCGCGAGGATCTCGCCGTTCTTGCCGACCAGGAATTTGCCGAAGTTCCACTTGATGTCGCCGCCTGTCTCGCCCGCGAGCCACGCGAAGAGCGGGTGGATCTCCGCGCCCTTGACGACGACCTTGCCGAACATGTCGAACGTCACCGCGTAACGCGACTCGCAGAACGCCTTGATCTCGCTCTCGCTGCCTGGTTCCTGGCCGCCAAACTCGTTCGCCGGGAACCCGAGGATGCGGAGCCCTCGGCCCCGGTACTCCTTGTTCAGCGCCTCGAGGCCGAAGTACTGCGGGGTGAGCCCGCACTTCGATGCGACGTTCACGATCAGGAGCACCTGCCCCTTGTAGTCTTCGAGCTTCTTGTCGGATCCCGTGATCGTCTTGGCGGTGAATTCATGGGCCGTCGTCATGCGATCGAACCTACAAGGTCCTCACGGCGCTAGCGAGCGGGAGTGGTCGGGGGGCCTCCTCAGCCGCGGTGGAGGCTCTCGTCGAGAGCTAGAATGGGAGGTTCATGGCTCTCCCCATCGACCACGACGCGCTGTTCGACGACGTCGTCGCGGTCGCGAGGAAGGCGCATGCGGCGACGGCAGGCTGGCGCGCAATCTGCGTGCGGGCTCGACGCACGGTCGGCAAGGAGGTGGTGCAGCCGCTCTCCGAGCTCGACCTCGGCGAGGAGATTCCAGCCCTGGCTGAGCGGGTTCGAGGAATCGTGCAGAATGCACCCACCGAGATCGATACGCTGATCTTCGGGCTGTTCGACGGCATCGAGGACGAAGACGGCGCCGGCCTCGCGGGCTACCACCTCACGGGCGCGACCGGCTTCGACCCGTCCTTACGATGGCTGAAGCCGTCCTCGTGGTCGCCCCGAGACGGCTTCCTGCAGAGCCCATCGCTCGACGCGATCGCACGTGCCGGGCAGCGCACGCGCGGCGAGGCGAAGGCCGCGGTCAACCACGCGCTGCGCTTCGGTGCGGCCGCGCTCCTGAGCCGCTTCGCGACCCAGGGCTTGCCTCATCGCATCGTGGGCACGTTCGACGACGGCGACTTCGCCGAGATCCGACCGGTGCCTTGACGTGCGCGCACTCGCGTACTTCCGACACGGTCAGTCGCCGGTGCGCCCCTTGTCTTCGGCCACGTCCACGCGCACCCAGCGCGGAAGACGGCATCCGGCGTCGGCCGTCGCGCCGCCCGCGCACTCCTCGCGGACCGGAATGCGAAGGGTGCAGGCGGGGACGCCCGCGCCGTCGGTGTTGCAGTGGACGACCCTCTCGCGCTCTGGATAGTAAGTGATGCGGGGCGGGACGCGCTCGTCGATCGATTGGATGGCTCGGTCGCGCAAGGCGACGAGTACGCCGTCGTCGAGATCGCGAACGCGGTCGAACGGAGTGGATGATCGGTTGGGATCGGGACGCCCCGACCGCGGCTCGGCAAACCAGCCGCGCGCCGTTCGCAGCGCCAGAAATTCGTAGCGCGGGCCCGGCCCGTCGCGCGGATCGCCGGGCTCGCGGGGGGCGAACATGGCCACCTCGAGAATGGGCCCGCGCGTCGTGGTCCTCTGCCAGGCCACGACGCAGGGAGCTTTGCAGATGCTCTCGAGCGAAGCGCTCGGACCGACGGTAGGCTCGTGGGGTTCGTCGTGGACGAGCGCGTCGACAGCCTCCTGGTCGGGGGCCGGAGCGCGGGCGGAGCTCTGCGGCGCCGCGGAGGCGATCGAGGCTGCTGGTGCCGCGTCCCTGGGGGGCGGAGGCGGTGTGCCGGACGACCTCGAACACGCTGCCGCCCACGCCGCCACGGAAGCGAAAGCCATCGTCCGCCCCACGTTCGTCGGTCGCATGCACCGATGCTACGCGACAGTGACCCGCTCCTCACGTGCCAGGTCGCGTGCTCAGCGAATCTTGCGCAGGTAGTCGGCGAGGCTGTCGATCGTCGTGTAGCCGATCTCGACCGCTCCGAAGCCGACGCCGGCCGCGCGCTGCTCCTTCGTGGGGTGCAGCTGACGCATCGTCACGACCGTCTTCTTGTCGGCCTGCTCGTCGAACGTGACGGTCACACGGAAGCGCGTCTCGTCGTCGTCCTTGTCGGAACCGTGATCGAACACGAGCAGCTCGGGCGCGCGCATCTCGAGGAACACGATTCGATTGCCGAAGATCGTGCCATTGGGCACCTTCATCGGGTTCGTCGGTCCGGCGACCATGTCGAAGCGCCACTTCCCGCCGACGCTCACGTCGATCTCGCGCGTCGTGGTGGTGAAGCCCTTCGGACAGAACCACTTCGTGAGGTGATCGGGCTGCGTCCACGCGTCGTAGACGAGCGCACGCGGCGCCTCGAACACGCGCGACAGGACGATCTCGCGATCCAGCGACCAGGTGGTGTCAGGGTTTTTGGCGACCATGGCTCTTCTTCTCTCTCTTGGGTGGGGTCGGCTGTCGCTTCTTCAAGTAAGCGTCGAGCTCGTCGAAGCGCTGCTCCCACGCGAGCTTCGTGTGCTGCGTCCATCGGTTGATCTCGTCGAGCGCGTCCGCCTCGAGCCGGCACGGCCGCTTCTGCGCGTCGCGCCCGCGTGAGATGAGCCCCGCATTCTCGAGCACCTTGAGGTGCCGCGAGATCGCCGGGAGGCTGATGTCGAACGGCGCGGCCAGCTCGAGAACGGTGGCCTCACCGCTGGCGAGCCGCGCCACGATCGCGCGACGCGTGGGATCGGCGAGTGCGCCGAAGATGTCGTCGAGCTTCGTGGACGACGTCATTGTTAACACATACGTTATTTAACTAAAACGTCAAATACAAATCGAACGCGCCGGCCATCACGGGTCATCGTCATCCAACGCGTCCGACGTGAAGCTCGCCACGAATCGAACTCCGACTCGCCATCGGCCGCTCGCCGGTCGATAGTGACCCCGATGGCGAGTCCGAGACCCTCGCCGGTCAAGCGAAAGCAGCGAGGAGGCCGCGCGCTCCTGGAGACCGGGGTCGCGCTGTTCTGGAAGGTGATGTTCTTCATCGGGCTGCTCAGCTGCGGCCTCGGTGCTGCTGGAGCGGTCGTCAAACGGGCGCCGAAATGGTGGTCGGCGTTGCCCAGGTGGTTCAGGAGGGCGTCTTCTGGTAGCTCGCCAGGCGAGCGACGAGGTCGGTTCGGTTCTCTCACGTGCTCGAGAGCAGTGGCTGCTGCTGAACGTGACCACCAGCGCCTTGGATCTCCGCACGTTTCTACCGAGAACGCTTCGCCATCTCGTTCTCGCGAGCGTTACGCTTCTCGCACTCGAGCTGATTCGTTCGAGGTCGGGGGAGGCGCAATGGCGATGTGGAAACGTGTGCTCGCGATGCTCGTCGTTCTCGGGATGATCGGGGTGAGCCGAGCTGCACACGCCGATTGTGGGCTCCAACCGCCGTGCGTGGTGCCCACGCTGACCACCAATATCGAGAAGACGTGGGACCACCTTTTGCGATCCCGCCTCCTCGCACAATCCGGAGCAGCGCGTCATCACGTTCAGGATGTGCTGGTGGCCACCGGCGACGTAGCGAAGCTGAGGGCGACGTTCGCGTATGGTCCGGCCAGCCAGGATCTCGAGGGCGAGAGCGTCGACGTCTACGTGCTCACGGGTTGCGGCACCCTGTGGTCTTCGAAGCGGGCGACGCTCACCACGGATGTCGCTGGCAAGGTGAACGTGGACCTGCCCGGCCTGCCCGAAGGGCGCCACCGCGTGCGGTTCGTGGTGCGCGGCGACGGCACGTACGCCGACGCGTTCGTGCAGGTGGTCGCTAAGTCCGCCAAGGTCGTCGTGACCGACGTCGATGGCACGCTCACCGCGGTCGAGTTTTCCGTCGCCAGCACCACTGTGGGAGCCGCCGTCTCCGCGCATCCCGGCGCGGCGGCGGTGCTCAAGGCGCTCGCGGAAAAGGGCTACGTGATCGTGTATGTCGCGACACGTCCCGAGTGGATGGTCACAGCCACGCGTGAGTGGCTGAACGCGAAAGGCTTCCCGCTTGGCGTGCTGCACACGACGACGACCGCGGCGGGACTGACCGGCGCCGCCGCGGTGGCGTTCAAAGCGACAATGCTGGCGCAGATCGCCGCGGTTACGGGGCCAGCGCACTTCGGCTTCGGCAACGAGCCGAGCGACGTGCAAGCCTATCGCTCCGCCAGCATGGCCATGGCGCGCACCTACTTCATCAACCTCACCGGCGACGCGCAGGGTGGTGTGGTGTTCACGAGCTACGCGAGCCTCTTGCCGGCGTTCAACGCGCTCCCCTCGCTATGCCTGTCGCCGTTTCACATCACCCCTGTCACCCCGCTGGTCCGAAGCGGCAGCACGCCGTGACGGAGGCCGAGCGGGAACGAGGGTCAACGCGGTGGGCGTCACAAGAACACGCCAAGTAGCCTCGCGCTGACGCCGATTCGCCTACCCGCAAACCTAGACGCAACCGAGACGACCCCCGCGCGAAGGCCGCTGGATGATGAGGCATGCGGTGTGCGCGGCTTCTCGTATCCATGGCGGTCGCCGCGCTCGCGCTCGGAGGAGGATGCGCGCCTGCGACCGACGCGGGTGGCAGCGCGGAACGAGGGCCGCCGGACGCGGCGATGGCGGCGCCGCCCATGGAGGGTACCGATGCCGCGGCGCCGACTGCGACGGGCGGAGACGACGCGCCGTGGGCGTCGGGCGTCGAGGAGTGCGGCAATGGGATCGATGACGACGGCGACGGGCTGATCGACGAGGACTGCGCGCCGTCGCTCTTCGTCGGCGTGTTCCCGCCCGGCGGTGGCGCAGATCTCGCGGGCGGCGGGCACGTCGCCAGGATCGAGAAGGATCTCGGACGCCCCCTCTCCGTCGTGCAGACCTATCGCTCCACGAGCGCGCTCGGCGCAGCGCGCGCGAAGCAGGAGCTCGGGGAAATCTGGAAGCACGGCGCGGTCGCGCATCTGTACTTCGAGCCGCTCGGGTACTCGGCGGAGCAGCTCGCGAGCATCGCCACGGATCCCGCCGTCCTCTCGGATCTCACGACGAGCGCCGACGCCGTCGCCGATGCGCTCGTAGCCAACCCCCACGGCAGGCTGCTGCTCTCGTTCGGCGCCGAGATGAACGGCACGTGGACAGAGTGGGGATGCAAGAACGTGAGCGCGACCGCCTTCGTCGCCGTCACGCGAAAGATGCACGATGCGATGACGAAGGCGCTGTCGGTTCGCGCGATCGATGCCCGGCGCCTTCGCTGGGTGTACGCGCCGAACTCGGTGTCGTCGGGCGGATGCGGGAGCGCGGCGGCGTACTATCCAGGCCACGACGCGGTCGATCTGCTCGGGATGAGCGCTTATCGGAGCGGGACCGACTCCGTCGACGCCGCGGTGATCGCCCCTTCGAAGACGCTGATGACCGATCTCGCGTATGCCCTGGCGTGGCAGCGAGGCCGCTTCGTCGTGCTTCAGACCGGCTCGCGCACCGTCGCAGGCGACGATCGCGGCGCGTGGTTCAAGACGCTCGTCGAACGGCTCGCCTCCGAGAGTGCCTACGCCGGCGTCATCCCGTTCGATCTCTCGGACGCTGATCCGTCGCGCGACTGGGCGCTGCTCGATACCTCCAACCCTCCCGTAGCGCGCGCCGGTTACGACGCGTTCATCGGCGCCGCGCGAAAGCTCACGCCGTCGGACGCAGCTCTCGAGGGCACCTTCGACCCTTATTTCTGGGACGTCCGTCTCGGTGATGAAGCGTACGCCGAGATCCAGGCCCTTCGCGCAGCGCACCTGACGAGCGGCTGTAGCGCCGCGCCTCCGCTGTTCTGCCCGACCGCGGCGATCACCCGCGCCGACGCCGGCGCGCTGCTCGCAGGCTCGTTCCAGGTTCCTGCCGGCGACGTTGCCGCGTTGCTCGGGGGGCCTTCGACCGCCTCGACGTCTGTGCGTCGTGACGTCCTCGCGTCATGCCTCGCGAAGCTCATGAAGGCGAAGCGGCCCGCGGCCACCAAGGACCTGGCCCGCCTCGCCACCGACGCCCTCGTCGACCCCGCACGCCCCGCCACCCGCGCCGAGGCGGCCGCATGGTGCGTGCATTATGCACGCATCAGCCCCGCCCCCCGGCCGTGACTGCGGCGCCGGTCATCACGAAGCGTTGGTTCTGGGGAGTGTGACGGTGACCGACGTGCGGTTCGCCAACGAGACGGCAGTGACGGAGCCGCCGTGGGCGTCGGCGATCTGCTTCACGATGAACAGACCGAGACCAAGACCGGTGCTCTGCTCGCCGCGACGGAACGGCTCGAAGAGGCGGCCTAGATCATCCGCCAGGATTGGGCTCGCGTGCTCATTCGATACCTCGATGACGATGGTGTCGCGCGTCTCCGTCAAGGACACGCCGACTGTCGTATTCGGGGGACTATGCTGGATCGCATTGCCGATGAGGTTCGACGCGACCTGCGCGAACCGATCGGCGTCCCATCGACCCATGGCCTCGCCGTTTTCGGAGAACTCGATGGTCCGCGTCGGATGGATCAGATCCATCTCATCGACGACCTGGGCAACGACGCCTCGAAGAGCGACGCTCGTACGCACGATCGGAATGCCCCCCTGCCGGCTGCGCTCGAAGTCGAGCAGATCGGCGATCATGCGCGCCATCCGAAGGCTGCTCGACTTGACGCGCAGGAGGATCTTGACCTGAGCGGGCGGAAGCTCGCTGTGCTCGAGCAGCAGCGCGGTTCCCATGACGACGCTGTTGAGAGGACTGCGCAGGTCATGACCGACGATGCCGAGAAGCATCTCGTGCTCCCTCAGAAGCTCCCGCTTCGCTTGAACGACGCGCTCGAGATCGACGCGCGAGCGCTCGAGTGCTGCCGTCAGCGCGCTCGCATGACGGGCGGCTTCCTTGGACGCGTGGGCCTCCCCCGTTGCCGCGCCAGCCCGCTGCTCGGCGCGAAACAGGGCTCCGAGCAGCGGAAGTGCTAGGTCGGCGGGATCGAGCGTCGCGGAGGACGCGCCGACGAGGGCCACGACAGTTCCGTCCTCCCCGACGTACGCAGTCGCCGGCGCGACGGTGCCCGAGGCGACGTCGAGAACGTCGGCGCGGTGCACGCCCGCCTCCTCGCACGCGGCCAGCAAGGCGTTCCACGACGGGTGGTCGGGGACGGTCTGCGGCATCCCAGGCGCCGAAAGCAGGATGCCCAGGTCGACGTCGCGAACGAACACATGAATGGAGGTGGCGCCGACATGCTGCGCGAGTTGGGCGACCGCGTCGACGCGACCTTGCACGTTCGACAGAGCGTAT
>JANXVA010000008.1 GCA_025351875.1 Myxococcales bacterium
CGACCAAGCGCATGAGTCGACCGCTAGGCCGCAAGCTCCTCGACCCTCCGACCACGGAGGCCATGCTCACGACTCTCGCGACGGACTTCGCGATCATCACCAAGCTCCGCGGGTTCGAGCGAAGCGCGTGGAACGCGACGATGCAGCCGCTCCTGTTCAGGACGGCCGGTCTCGCAGGAGCCATCGCGGATCGCTTCGAGAATCCCAAACGCGCTGCCTTGATCGCGGTCGCGCGCGCGATCATCGAGCTGATGCCCCCGGATGAAGAGGGAATGGCCGACGATGCCGGCTGGATCCGGATCGAGATCGCCATCACGCGCGCGCGCGACGTGTTCGACCAGTGAGCCGAGCACGGGCCGGTCGGTTCCCTAACGCTCAGCGATAGATTTGCGCGAGGTCCCAGCCGGAGCGCGGGTCCTCGACGCGCACCCGATACGCAGTCGAGCCGCGCGCCAGGACGTGGCCCTTGATGTCGTCCGAGTCGTAGAGCCGAACGGTGCCGCGACCGTCCATCCAGAGCAGCGTGATGTGAGCCTCGTCGTCGGCGATCGTCGCCAGAGGAACCACGTCATGGGGCTGGAGGTGAGCGATGAGCACGCTCGGCAGCCTCCCGCCGACTGGCACCGCGGCGTATCCGCTGGCGCGGACCATCCGCGAGATCTGTCCGTCGAAGGCGCCGTTCGCGACGCCGTACGCGCGTACGACGACCTCGGTGAGCGTGTGAATGTGGCGAGGAGTGAGGCGCCTGTCGGCCGAGGCCTGACGGACGTCGTCGAGGATCGCTAGATCGTCGTTCCTCCCGGCACGGAGCCGGGCGACGGCATCGAGGAAGGTCGTGAAGCGCTCGCGTCCTCCGATGATCGCGGCGGCGACCGCCACCATCGTGCTGCACTTTGCGTCGTCGTGGATGGTGCCCTTCAAGCGATCGAACTGCCCGATGCCGGCGAGCGCCCTGGGCGCGTCGAGCCAGTCTCCGGCGTAGGGGAGGACGTCGCCTTCGGCGAAATCGCTCGCCTTGAACTCGTCTTCCTGGCCCACGTCGAGGGATGCGGCCTCGTTCGCGCAAGCGGCGGTCGCGACGGCGAGAGAGAGGAGGAGCGCGCGCAGCCTGGCCACGGTCGATTGTACGCACGACGTGTGCCCATGTGGGCTCTTGGCAGCTGCCGCCTAATCGGCCGAAAAAATGGTCGCTTCATCGGTGACCGCTGGGGACGAGAGGAGCCTTGTGGGGGAGATCCGGGTCGGACCTGGGTCGCCGCCCGCCCACCTCACGGGCTGCTAGCGTGGACGCCCGATGCAGTCCTCGTCTCGCCGAGCTCGACGTTCATGAGGCTCGCAGATGCGCCCGACGATGCGGTCGTCGACGGACCTGCGCTCGCTCTCTCGCCCGCGCTCCTTCGCGGAGACCCTCGCCTCGAAGCACTCTTCGCGCCGTTCGACGCCTGCGTCGTCTTGCACGAGGCGCTCTTCCACGAGGGCAGCACCGCCCGCGCGACGCGCCTGCTCATCGCGGAGCTCCGCGCCGACAAGCTCGAAGAGCTCCGCGCTGTCGTCCGCGGCGTCTGCCCGCAAGGCGCCTTCGAGGAGAAGGCCACCGAGCTCGACGAGGTCGCCGCGGGCACCGAGTGGCGCGAGCGGTCCGGCGCGTTCGCCGTGTCCGCCTACCGCCTCTTCGGCGGTAGCACCGCGCTGCACGTCACAGTCGCCAAGGTCGACGCCCCGGACGCCGGCATGCGCGCGCTCCTCGCGTCACCGCTCGCCGCGCTCGCGGAGCTCGTGACGGAGACGAGCTTCGTCGACAACATCAGCTGCACCCGCAACGCGAACGAGCCGCCCCGCTGGCATCTCCAGGCGACCCTGCGCGACCTGCGACGCTTCTCCGAGATCGCGCCGCGCTTCGCCGCCTTCGGCTTCGAGGAACGCAGCGGCAAGTACTGGCGCGACACGATCATCGCTCAGCCCATCGGTCATCGTGCGAATCCCACGACACGAGCCTCCGAGGGTCGCTCGGACGAACGCTGGATGGCGGCCCTGCCAGGCATCGATTTCGACGCGCGCTGATCGACCCGAAGAGCCGCACCGCGACCTGCGAGAAAGCGCTCCGCGGCCCGCTGATCGGCATGATGCATGGCGGATGAGATCGATTCGCGCGAAGATCGTCGCCGCCGCGGTGCCCGTTGCCTTCTTCAGTTTCCTGGCGTGCGCCGCATCATCGTCGGTCGACTTCCCGTAGGCCTCTCCCTCACGTGCTCACCACGGACTGCCTAGAGCCCGACGCCGGTGCGCTCGCGCGAGTCCCAGCCCGCGGAGATCGTGAGCACGGGCTCCTTGTCCCGGCTCGCCCACATGACGCTCGCCTGCACGTGGACGGGACGTACGCGCACCTCCCGGAGAGCCGGGCGCGAAGGCGTCGCGCCGTCCGCATCGGGCTTCGGCTCGACGGGCTCCGTCGTCGCCACGGAGGGGAGCTCGACGCTGCTGATGACCGTGGCCGTCTGCGCGGAACCCTTCTCGGCCTTCACCGTCACGCCGATGTGATCGCACGAGCTGTTGAAGGCCGTATTGTCTGCGGTCGCGAAGATCGGGTCGTGTCCGCCGCGCTTGCGATCGTTCGGTCGGACGAGGATCACGTGCACGCTCTGGCCGTCACGCGCCGCGTAGAGTTTCGTGCCTCCGAGGACGGTCGCGACGAGCTCGAGCGGCAAGGTCGCGCGACCGATGAGGCGTACGCCGCGTGTGTTCGGATCCACCCAGGCATCGACCACCTCGAGCGACACGCGGCCATTCTCCTCTGCGATGCGCTCGGAGTGGACCGCCGAAACGGGCGCCCGCTGGCCGCCGCGCTGGCTCGGGGACATGTGCATTCGCTCCTGCAGATTCGACCTCCATGGCGACTCGTCGCGCTCGCCGCCGAAGCCTCGAAAGACCGGGCTGTCCTCGGCGAAGCAAGCCTCGCGCGGAGCCGCGGCACCGTCGATGGCGCCGGTGTTCTCTTCCTTTGCGGCCTTCGCGCTCCCGACGATCGCGAAGTAGCCGTTGCTTCCCTTACGCATCGCGATGACGAACCCCGCGCTCTTCTCGCCAGCGGAGATCGTCGCCGGCACCTTGGCCTTCGTCGGCAGCAGGAGCTTTGCGGAAGGCAGCTTCGACACGGTCGTGCTCGTCACGCCCGGGTCGCCGCCCTCGGCAGCGGCATCCGTGACCGTCGCGAGCGCGGCGAGCGTCGCGAAGGCGACCGCCATGACCTTGCGAAGAGAGCTCTTCATAGCGTCCTCATGTAGGCCTCGAGCGAGTCGAGATCCGCTTCGGAGAGTTGCTTCGTGTGACCCATCTTCCCGTCGATGTCGCGGAGGAGATCGTGCAGCGTCTTGTATCTCCCGTCGTGGAAGTAGGGCCCCGTGCCGCCGACGAAATGGAGCGAGGGCGTCTTGAAGCTCGAGCCGCGGTCGCTCTCCGTCTTGCTCTTCACGTCGTGGGTGTTGCCGTCGGTGAAGCTCGCGCCGCTGTGGCAGCTCGCGCAGCCCGCCTCCTTGGACGCGAAGACCTGCGCGCCGCGCGCCACCTTCGGGTCTGCGGCCAGGGCCTCCTGCTTCGCCACCGGCGGCCGCATCGTCGACACGTAGGCGACGAGCCCCTCGAGCTCGAGGCTCTTCAGTCCCGTACCGTCGAGGCGGTCGAACGTCGTGCGGAGGTGCTCGTCGAGCGTCTTGCTCGCGCCGTTCCACGCGTAGGGCGCCGCCGTCGTGACCCGCCCCGCCAGCATGATGGAGCGACGAGGACCCTCCGGCGTCGCCCAGGTGATCGCGTCGTCGCGGCCGTCCGGGTGGCAGCTCGCGCACGCGCGTCCGTCCTTCGAGATGCGCGTGTCGCCCGCCGAGTGGAAGACGATGCGACCGAGCGCGAAATCGATGGGGACCTTCTTGGCGAGCGGCGCGAGCGCGATCGTGGTCGGGCGCGGCGAGGGAGAAGCCTTCTCGTCGGTCAGGTCGCTGCCGCCGAGCGCGAGTACGCTGAGCGTGCGATCGAACTGCGACCAGACGAAGGCGCGAGGCTGCTCCGGGTCGACGGCGATGCCGGACGGTCCGGCACCAACCGACCAGCGCCGGCGTTCAGAAGCCTGGGGATCGGCGGACGCGGCGTCGTAGGCGATCACGTTGTCGATGCCGAAGCACGACACGAGGAGCATGCGGCTCCGCGGATCGACCGCGGCTGCGCGGGGGAGGAGGCACTCCTCACGGTGGTCGCGTGCGCTCTTGTCGCCGCGCCAGTCGAGGTTGCGCTGCAGCGTCAGCGACGTCTCGAAGGGCTCGGTGGTGGTGTCGTCGAGCACCGCGACCGACGGCGATTCCGTGGCCTGCTGGCTGCTGCCATATCCCTCGGGGCGCTGCTCGGCCACGCCCGGGTCGACGAACACCTGTGGCGCGAGGACCCGGCCGGACGGCGCGACGGATTTCGCGAGCGCGAAGCCCTGGCAACCGATGCGCTCTTGCGTATGCAGCGATTTCTCGAACGCGGAGACTTGTGCCTCGGAGAGCTGCCCCGTCGCCTTCATCTCGGCGACTCGCTTCCTCGTCGCGCGCAGCATGGCCTTCGTGGTGGCTTCATTGCCCATCATCGCGATGGCGCGCGTCGGATGGGCGGGCTTCCTCAGGTCGACGGCGCTGATGACGGCGCCCATGGCGTGCGACACGAACGCGGTCGCGCCGTCGTCCGACACCACGACAGCGCGCGGCTCTCGCGGTAGGGCGACCTCGTACGCGCGCGCCATGCGTTCGCTCTCGTAGGCCGCGAGCCTGCGTCCCCAGCCGCTCGTCACGAGCACGGTCGAGTCGTCGGGCGTGGCGGCGAGGGCGACGGGCTCGGGGGCGGTGTCGATCATGCAGCGCGCGGCGAGCGGACCGCTCGCGCTCTCGGCCTCGAGGACCTGGAGCTGTGACCGGTCGCGAAGGAGGACGAGGATGCGACCGTCGGTGGTCACGAGGAGCTGCGAGGGCGCGCCGTCGAGCGGCGTGGTCGAGATCTCCTTCTGGGTCTCGAGATCGATCATCTCGATCGCGCGTGCGTCCTCGTCGGCGACGAGGGCGACGCTCCTGGTCCCGAGCTTCGCGAGCGCGACGGTCGATCCGACGCGCGTCTGGCCGAGCGGCCTCGCGATCGAGCGCACCTTGCACGAGGCGCTCCCCGACGCTCCGGCCGTCGGCGTGGCCACGGCGGCTGCCGGCCGGGTGCCGGCACATCCGGCCGCGAAGCCCAGGGTGAGGAGGAGTGTCGTACCTGCAGCAAGCGTCTTTCGCATGGTCCGGGAGGGTGGAGAGCATGCGCCGCGCCATCCCGGAAACGCCGTATTTCACGGGTGCACCGGGGCCGTTCGAAGTGCAGGTGGCAGCCGTTTGCACTTCGAGTGCATCGGTCTCGAAGTAGGCTCTCGCGCGTGGAGCGGTCCGAGGCCTTCCGGCGAACGTCGTATTTCGGCTCGCTCGATGGTCTGCGCGCTCTCTCGATCCTCCCGGTGGTGTGGCATCACGCAACGAGCGGGCCAGTGCAGGGCGTCCTCGGGCGCGGGCCGCTGGGCGTCGATCTCTTCTTCGCGATCAGCGGCTTCCTCATCACGACGCTGCTGCTCCGCGAACGCGAGAAGCACGGGACGATCGCGCTCGGAGCGTTCTACGCGCGCCGGAGCCTTCGCATTTTCCCCCTCTACTACCTCGTGCTCGGCGGCTTCGCCCTCCACGCGCTTCTCCTGCGCGATGCGGGACCGGTGCGTGATCACTTTCTCCGCTCGCTCCCCTGGTACGCGACGTACACGTCGAACTGGTTCGTCGACAATGCCGTGCCGCACGCGGTGGTGTTCTCTTTCGCGTGGTCGCTCGCCACGGAGGAGCAGTTCTATCTCGGCTTCCCTTGGCTCCTCCGGATCTCGAGGGGGGTCGTCCCGGCGGCGCTCTTCATGGCGGCGGTCGTCGTCGTGGACCAGGCCGCGGAGCGTGACTGGCTGTCCTTCGGGCCGCTCGCGATGCGCATGCTCCGGAGCCTCGCGACGCCCATCGCGCTCGGCTCGCTCGCGGCGCTCGCGCTCCGGACCAGGCTCTTCCGTTCGTTCGATCTCGTGCTCGGCCGTCGCGAGAGCTCGCTCGTGCTCTTCGGTCTCGTCGTCTGCGGCGCCGTCGTGCCGTGGTCGCTCCTCGCGGTGCAGGTGCTCATGGTCGGGCTCGTCGTCGCGTGTTGCCTCCGCGAGGACCACTCGCTCGCGTCCGTCCTCGGCGCGCGCCCGCTACGCCACGTCGGCCTCGTGAGCTACGGCGTGTACATGCTGAACGTGCCGGCCATCCAGCTGGCGAAGCGGCTCGTCCCACAGCCGTTCGTGTTCGTCCTCGGCCTCGCGCTCAGCGTCGCCCTCGCGACCGCCGCACACGCCGCGATCGAGAGGCCGCTCCTGCGGCTGCGGGCCCGTTTTCGCCCGTCCGCGTAGGGCGGGCGTCCTCGCCGCGGGCAGGGATCGGGGCATGTCCCCTCTCGAGGGGAGCCACGCGATTGGACGATCCGATCGCACTTGGCTGGCCTACCATGCTCGAGCTTGGGAGAACCCTCCCGCCCTCCTCTTTGAAGTCGTCCTCGCACCGCGAGACACCCCATGCCGACCTTCAGGCGCGCTCGAGTCGCTCTCCTTCTCCTTCTCCTCCTCGTCACGGTAGCGTGCGTCGCGCACACGTCGCGTGCGCTCGCCGCACCGCCAGGATTCTCCGTGAACCGCTTCGAGCCTTCGGAGCGGGGAAGCCAGTGGTTCGTCCTCGACTCGCTCGACCTTCGTGGCTCCGGCCGTCCCGCCGTCGGCGCCGTCTTCGACGACCAGTACCGACCGCTCGCCGTGTACGAAGCGGACGGCTCGGTACGCGCAGCGGTGGTCGGTCACGTCCTGACGGCGCACGTCGGCGGTTCGGTCATCCTCTGGGATCGCCTCCGGCTCGGTGCGAACCTCCCGGTCGTCCTCTACACGGAAGGTGAGCCAGGCACGCTTCGCGGCGTCACGTACGCGGCCCCGAGCAGCGGGCAGGCCCTCGGCGACGCGCGCCTGAGCGTCGATCTCCGGATGTTCGGCACCTCGGCCGATGTCCTCACGATGGCGATTGGTGGCAGCCTCTGGCTCCCGACGGGCTCGACCTCGAGCTACACGGGCGACGGCGGCGTGCACGCCGGCCCCCACCTCCGCGCGGCCGGTGTCGTCGGCTCCGTCGTCTACGCCGCACACGTCGGCGTCACGCTCCGCAACGCGAAGGCTCATGACTTCGCCGGCAGCCCCATCGACCACGAGCTCCTCTACGGCGTCTCTGGCGGCCTTCGCGCGATGCAAGGCAAGCTCGTCGTGGGCCCCGAGCTCTACGGCACCACAATCCTCAAGGACGCCTTCAAGACGCGCGCTTCGCCGCTCGAGCTCCTGCTCGGAGGGCATCTCGCGTTCGACAACCATGTGCGCGTGGGCGCCGGCGTGGGAACGGGTCTCGTCGCTGGATACGGCTCGCCCGTCGCGCGCTTCGTCGCGAGCCTCGAGTACGTGCCCGATGCAGCGGCGGACGACGAGGACGGCGATGGCATCCCCGACTCGTCCGACGCGTGCAAGAAGGTCCGCGGTGTTGCATCGGCCGATCCGGAGCTGAACGGCTGTCCGCCGCCGAAGCCCGCCGACACCGACGGCGACGACATCCCCGACGCGGAGGACGCATGTCCCGACGTCCTCGGGCAGCGCACGAACGATCCGCGCACCAACGGCTGCATCGACCGCGACGGCGACGGCCTGATGGATCCGCTCGATCACTGCCCCTTCGAGGCAGGCCCGCCTTCGTCCGACCCGAACAAGAACGGCTGCCCGCCCCGCGATGAGGACGAGGACGGCATCCTCGACGAGGTCGACGCGTGTCCCGACGTACCCGGCGTGAAGACGAACGACCCGCAGACGAACGGCTGCCCTGAGGCGTCCACGGCCGATCCCGACCGCGATCACGACGGCGTCCCGAACGACACCGACGCGTGCCCCAACGACGCCGGCAAGCCCGACCCCGACCCGCGGAAGAACGGCTGCCCCACCGCCTACGTGCGAGGTGGGCAGATCCGCATCAGCGAGCAGGTGAAGTTCCGGACAGCCAGCGCCGACATCCTCCCCGGCAAGGACAGCGAGGACATCCTCGACGCGGTGAAGGCCATCCTCGTCGCGCGCCCCGAGATCAAGCTGCGCATCGAAGGGCACACCGACAATCGCGGAGCCCCACGCGTGAACCAGGCCCTCGGCCTCGCGCGCGCTCTCGCCGTCCGCAAATGGCTCGTCGCTCACGGCATCGCCGAGTCTCGCCTGTCGAGCGTCGGCTTCGGTGCCGATCGTCCCATCGACTCGAACGACACCGAGGGGGGCCGCGTGCTCAACCGTCGCGTCGAGCTCCACATCGAGACGGGCAGCGCAGCCACGCCCGCGGCGCCCTGAACGTAGGAAGCAGGAAATGACCATGCGCCTCTCGCCCTCTCGCCCTCTCGCCCTCGCGGCGTTCGTCGCCGGTACCGTGGTCGCGGGTATCGCTCACGCCCAGAGCTTCGACACGGCGGCGTGGGTCGCGCTCGGGCGCGGCGGCTCCGCGGTAGGGGACGTGGTCGGCCCCGGAACCAGCGAGACGGACGTCGTCGGGAGCGCCGCCAATCCCGCGGTGTTCGTGTGGTCCGATGCGACGGACCTCTACCTTCGCGTCCGCGTGAACGACAAGCCGACGAACGCGGACAGCTCGTGGAAGAGCGCGCTGTGGGGCTGTCTCATCGACACCGACGGCGCCCTCACCACCTACGAGTTCATGGCCGTGCTCTCCGGTTCGCAGAGCCAGGTGCAGTGGCGTTACAACGCCGTGCAGTCGGTCGGCGCGAACGTCCCGAACGAACCGGCGGAGGTCCTGGTCGGCTCCATCGCGACCTCGACCAACGCGCGCACCATCGACGCGATGAGCGCGCCCCAGTTCAGCAGCAACGCCGACTGGTTCGTCGACCTCGCGGTCCCGTGGACGATCATCCGCGCCGGTGTCGTCGGACCTCCCGCAGCCCCGGCGGTCGTTGCCGGTGCGCCGATGCGCTTTGCGTGCGGAACGTCCGCGAGCGGTTTCCACATCGGTACCGACCAGGCGACCACGGATGCCGCCGGCGCGCTGATCGGGACGTGGAGCGATCCGTACGTCTGCACCGACACGGGCTGCTTGGCCGACACCGACGGCGACGGCGTTCCCGACAGCGTCGAAACGGCGCTGGGAACGAGCCCGACGAACGTCGACACCGACGGCGACGGCATTCGCGACAACATCGAGCTCAGCGGCGGCGCCGGCCCCTTCGGGCCCTACACCGGGCCCGACTCGGACGGCGACGGCGTCCGCGACGCGCTCGACAAGGACTCCGACAACGACTGCTCGTCGGACATGGTCGAGGGGGCGGTCGGCTACCGGAATGCCTCGGTGCCGAGCGTCAACGCGTCTGCGAACTGCGCCGCGGCGACCCCGGTCTGTCGCACGACGGACGGGACGTGCCACGCATGCAACGCGAACCGAAACTCCGCAGGCACCGCGCCGTGTCAGCTCGCCGCGTTGCCCGCATGCCAGCTCGCGGGACCGCTCGCAGGTCAGTGCACGGCGTGCACGGCAGCCGAGGCCTCGCTCTGCACTCCGGCCTCGGGAGCGGCTTGCGAGACGACGACCGGCTCGTGCGCCTCGTGCAACGGCGACAACGGCGCGGCGACGAGCGCGGTCTGCTCGAGCGCGTTCTTCCCGGTGTGCAACCCCGCGGGCGCGCTCGCCGGCCAGTGCACGCAGTGCACTCCGAAGAAGACGGCGCGCTGCTCCACGTCCGAGCCTACCTGCGAGGCGGCCTCCGGGACCTGCCAGCCGTGCAACGGCGATCGTGGGGGTGGTTCCAACCACGCTTGCCCGGCGACGACGAGCCCTTACTGCACGCTCACCGGCGCGACGGCCGGCGAGTGCGGCAAGTGCGCGAGCAACGCCGACTGCGCAGGTGCACACACCGGACCGACGTGCGACGTCCCGACGGGCGCGTGCACCGACGTGGATACCGACGGCGACGGGGTGAACGACACGGTCGAGAAGCTGCTCGGCACCGACCCGACGAAGAAGGACACCGACGGTGACGGGATCGACGACCTCGTCGAGCTCACGCCTCCCGGCGGCGGGCCGACGGAGAAGGTCGACAGCGACGGTGATGGAACGATCGACGCGCTCGACACGGACAGCGACAACGACGGCATCACCGATGCCAACGAGGGCGCCGCGGACGTCGACATGGACGGCCTCGCGAACTTCCGCGACGCGGACGACGACGGAGACGGCATCGCGACGAAGGTCGAGGTGAATGATGCGGTCAACGCTCGCGTGAGCGACGACGTCGACGGCGACGGCCTGAAAAACTACTACGACACCGATGCCGACGGCGACGGCAAGAGTGATCGCGACGAGGGCCGGGGCGACACGGACAAGGACGGCATTGCCGATTATCTGGACAACGACAGGATGCCCGACGCGGGCGTGGTCGTGACTCCACCGATGGATGATGCGGGCGTCACGCCCAGCGCGCCTGTCGACCAGGGTGTGATCGAGGGCACGGGGCTTCTCTGCGCGGTGTCGCACGCCTCGGGGCGAGGGGGCTCGTGGGCCGTCATCGTCGGCTCGCTCGGCCTCGCGCTCGCGTTCGTGCTTCGCTCGCGCAGGCGTCGCTCTCGCGATCGCTGACGCGCAAGAACTGCGCTCGTCGGAGGCGTTTTCGCGGCCCGTAGCGTCGGTTCGGGCCGAGGAGTACGTTCGGACAAATGCACGACTCACTCGAAGATCTGTCGGGTACGGAGGTCATCGAAACGCGCAAGGCGGGGGTGTGGCTGCTCCAGAACCCGTCGACCAACAGGGCGACGGCGTTCGACCGCGAACAGCGCGACGAGCTCCGCATTCGCGGAATGGTGCCCTATCGAGTGTCGACGCTCGAGGAGCAGGCGACCGCGGCGATTGGCCAGATTCGCGCGAAGAGCGAGCCGCTCGAGCAGTACATCGGGATGGCGAGCCTGCACGATCGCAACGAGGTGCTGTTCTACCGCGTGCTCGTCGACAACATCGCGGAGCTGATGCCCGTCGTGTACACGCCGACCGTCGGAGAGGCGTGCCAGAAGTTCAGCGCCATCTACAGGAGCGCGCGCGGGCTCTGGATCACACCCGATGACGTGCACGACATCCCGAGCGTGCTGCGGAACTCGCCTTTCAAGGACATCCGCCTGATCGTGGCGACCGACAACGAGCGCATCCTCGGCCTTGGCGACCTGGGCTGCGGCGGCATGGGCATTCCGATCGGTAAGCTGGCGCTCTACGTCGCCGGCGCGGGCATCCATCCGTCGAGGTGCCTCCCCATCAGCCTCGACGTCGGCACCGACAACCCCGCGCTCCTGAACGACCCTCTCTACCTCGGCTACCCGAAGAAGCGCCTGCGCGGCCGCGCCTACGACGAGTTCATCGAGGCGTTCGTGCGCGGTGTTCGCGAGGTGTACCCGCGTGCCATCCTCCAGTGGGAGGACTTCCACAAGGATCGCGCCTTCCTCTTGCTCGAGCGGTACGTCCGCCGCCTGCCGTCCTTCAACGACGACATCCAGGGCACCGCGAGCGTCGCCGTCGGGGGGCTGCTCGCCGCGCTGCGCATCACCCAGCAGAAGATGGCTTCGCAGCGCATCGTGTTCGTCGGTGCAGGCGCGGCGTGTACCGGGATCGCGCGGCTGTGCGCCATCGCGATGCGCGCCGACGGCGCCGACGAAGCGACCGTTCGCCGCTCGATCTTCGCGCTCGACAGTCAGGGCCTGCTGCACGACGGCCGCACGATGGACGAGGCGCACAAGCGTGAGCTCGCGGTGCCGCGCGCCGTCATGATGGAGCTCGGCCTCGACCCGGCCGCCGTCCACACGCCGCTCGACGCGATCCGCGCCGTCAAGCCGACGATCCTCGTGGGCGCGACGGCGCGAGCCGGCACGTTCACGCGAGAGATGCTCGAGACGATGGCGAAGACCACGGACCGACCGATCGTCATGCCGCTGAGCAATCCGACGAGCAAGGCCGAGTGCACGGCGGAGGAGGCCATCCAGTGGACGGGCGGCCGTGCCATCGTCGCGACGGGCAGCCCGTTCGCCGACGTGGAGTATGCGGGCAAGCGTCACGTCATCGGGCAGGCGAACAACGTGTTCATCTTTCCCGGCGTGGGTCTGGGCGCGGCGATCGCGGAGGTGAGAGAGGTCACGACGGAGATGTTCCACATCGCGTCGGCGACCCTCGCGCGTCTGGTCGGTCAGGAACGGCTCGACGTCGGCGCGATCTACCCGCACCAGAGCGAGCTGCGGCACGTGAGCTTCGAGATCGCGTGCGCGGTCGTCAAGTACGCGAGCGAGAACGACCTCGGGCGCCGGATCGACGCGGACAAGATCGAGTCGACGGTACGCGCCGCGGTGTGGGACCCGGCGTACGTGCCGGTTCGCCACGTCGGCGCGTAGCTCCGGCAGGCTCGCTCAGGCGAAGTACTTGTACTCGCTGATCGGCTTGGTGCTGTTCGGCGCGTGGAAGACGAGCTCGCTGTCGTAGGTCGTCTGGCTCACGGCGATGGTGCCCTCTTCGAGGCCCTTGGCGATCTTCGCGAGGAGATCGCCGAAGCTCGGGGTGAGGAACTCGAACTCGATGTCGTCGCGCGCGATGACCTGGCCCGCTGTGCCCTGCGGCCCGGGGACGAAGTCGAGGAGCAGGCGGTCGTCGTCCCAGAAAGGGCTCCCTCCGATCGGGATGTGCTTCGGGTGGAAGTGGACCTGACGCACGCGTTCGTCGTCGCCGACCCAGTCGAAGCGGACCGCCATCTCCTTCTCGTCGTAGGCGCTCCGGTCGTCGGCCCAGCAGGTGACGAAGGACTCGAGCGAGGCGAGGCGCTGCGCGATCGGGAAGATGCGGACGCCCGGCTTGTCCTCCTGACCGTCGTGGACGAGGAGCGAGTCGCGGAAGTCCGCGGGGAAGGTGACACCGAGTTTCTTCTCCGCGGCCGCGATCTCCTTGGCGCTCGCGCCCGGGCGCAGGCCGAGGGAAAGCTTCGGGTGGTGGATCTTGAACCAGCCCTCGATGCGCGCCCAGCTCGCGGCGACGGCGCTCGTCGAAGGTGAGGGCGGCGCGGTCTTCTTCGGGGCGGCTGCTGCGGTCTTCTTCGGGGCGGCTGCTGCGGCCTTCTTCGGGGCGGCTGCTGCGGTCTTCTTCGGGGCGGCTGCTGCGGTCTTCTTCGGGGCGGCTGCTGCGGTCTTCTTCGCTGCCGGCGCTGCGGCCTTCTTCGCTGCCGGCGCGGCTGTCTTCTTCGGGGCGGCGGCGGCCGACTTCTTTGCGGCGGCTGTCTTCTTGGGGGCGGCGGACTTCTTTGCGGCGGCTGTCTTCTTGGGGGCGGCAGCGGCGGTCTTCTTCTTCGCGGGGGTTACGGCAGTCTTCTTCTTCGTCGCAGCCGCGGCAGTCTTCTCGGGGGCGGCGGTCTTCTTCGTCGTCGGCGAGGCGCTCTTCTTCGTCGTCTTCTTGGCTGCCATGGCGGGGGAGCGTAGCTCAGTGTGCTTCAGCTCGTGCGCGCTTCTGCTTCACCATCGACCACACGACGAGCGCCACGAGGATGGTGAGGAGAATCACCGACGACCCGACCGTGCCGAAGTCGAGCCCGCCCTTTTCCTTGGACTTCGTGAGCACGTCGCCGACGGTCGCTCCGAGCGGTCGCGTCAGCACGAACGCGATCCAGAACAGCGCGACGCGCGAAATGCGGGTGAGCAGCGTCGCGCCGACCACCAGCGCCAGCGCTCCGCCCACCAGCAGCGCGCCGCCCACGAAGCCGAGACCTGAGCTGTCGGCGAGGAAGTCTCCGAGCGCGGTGCCGAGCGTGTTCGACATCAGGATGGCGACCCAGTAAAAGATCTCACCCTTGCGGGTGTCGATTCGGTCGACCGAAAGGGAGCCCGTCGAACGCCGCCACGCCGCGAGCACGCAGAGGAGGAGCCCGACCAGGATCGCCGAGCCCTTGGCGTAGCCGAGGCCCAAGGTCCGGTCCATGTAGTCCGACATCGTCGTGCCGGCGGTGCTCGTGGTGAGGATGACCGTCCAGTAGATCGCCGGCCGGTAGTGCTTCGACACGAGCTGAGACACGAGGCTCACCACGAAGGCCGACACCAGGATGATCGAGCTGACCGCGTACCCGACCTTCAGCGTCATCGAGAAGAGATCCCCGGCGGTCTCCCCGAGCGTCGTCGCGCAGATCTTCATCACCCAGAATGCGAGGGCGACCTCTGGCACCTTCCGGTGCCCGTTCACGGCAGGAGCCTCACTCACGCGGGAACTTTGTCACGGATGCCCGCGAGGCCAAAGCCGGGGTTGCCCGAATTTCTCGAGATCCTTCGGCCAGCTCGGCCGTACGCTGAGATCTCGTCGAGCTGCGCCTCCAGAGCGCAGCTAGCGGGAGGAGCTTCATGATGCGGTGCCCCATGGCCTTTCGAGCGGTTGCCCTCGTCGCCGGAGTCGTCTTGTGTGGCGTCGTCTCCGCATGTCACGAAGGGGCGTCGCGCCCGGCCGTGGCCCCAACGCTTGGGATCGCCGGCGGGGCGGGTGACCTCGATGTGGGGGCACCCGCGATCCGCTTCTCGATGAAGCCCGAGCCGACCCTCGCGCTCACGGCCTCCGACGGCACCGGCCTGAAGCTCGCGGCGCTCACGGCCCAGGCCGTCGTCGACGGCTCGGTCGCGTTCACCGAGCTCCGGCTCACGTTCGACAACCCCGAGTCCCGCACGCTCGAGGGTCGCTTCAAGATCGCTCTTCCGTCGGGCGCCTCGCTCCAGCGCTTCGCGATGAAGATCGGCAACATGTGGCAGGAGAGCGAGGTCGTCGAGCTCACGGCCGCCCGCGAGGCCTACGAGGACGCCCTCCATCGCAAGCAGGACCCCGCGCTCCTCGAGAACGCCGCCGGCAACGAGTTCTCGGCGCGCGTCTTCCCGATCCCCGCGAACGCCCGCAAGGAGCTCATCATCTCCTACGTGCAGGAGCTCCGGCAGCCGTCGTATGTCCTCCCGCTGCGAGGTCTCCCCGAGGTCGGCCGCCTCGACGCGCAGGTCACCGTCGTCGGGTCGACGAAGCAAGCGCCCCGCATGACGCTCTCGGACGACAAGCCCACGACCGACTTCGTCGTCGACACGGCAGGCAACAGCGCCGAGAAGATCACAGCGATCCGCTCCGGCGAGCTCGTCGTCGCGCGCGTCAAGCCGCAGGCCGAATCGAAGCCCGATCCGCTCGCGACGACCATCGTGCTCGTCGACACCAGCGCCTCGCGCGGCCTCGGCTTCGAGGAGGAGCTGCGCAGCGTGGCCCTCGTCGTCAGCCGCGCCGCGGCCGCGAAGGGGCAGCTCACCGTCGCGACGTTCGATCAGGTCGTCACCCCGCTCTTCGACGGTGCTGCGACGTCCTTCGGCGATGCCGATATGGCGCGGCTCCGGAACCACGGCGCGCTCGGCGCCTCGAACCTCCAGGCCGCGCTCGAGTGGGCCGGTGCGACCGCGAAGAAGAGCGGGAAGAAGCGCATCGTTCTCGTCACCGACGGCGTCGCGACCGCCGGCGCGATCGACGCGAAGGGCCTCACCGCGACGGTCACCGCGCTGCGCGCCTCGGGGATCGAGCGCGTCGACGCGATCGCGACCGGAGGCATTCGCGACGACGCCGGGCTCCTCAGGCTCGTGCGTAACCAGCTCCCGCACGACGGCGTCGTCGTGCAGGCGACGGAGCTCCCGTCGACGATCGCCCGGCGTCTCGACGAGTCGACACGGTCCGGGATCGCCGTGCAGGTCGAAGGGGCGACGTGGTCGTGGCCGACGAAGCTCGACGGCGTGCAGGCCGGAGACGAGATCTCGGTCTACGCCGAGGTACCGACGTCGCAGCTCGTGAAGGTCGTCCTCGACGGCAAGCCCGCCGTCGTCGTCGCTCCGCGGGCCACCGCGCGGCCGCTCGTCGAGCGCGTCGTTGCGCAGGCGCAAGTCGCGAGCATGCTCGAGCGCGAGCTGCTCAGCCACCAGGATCTGAAGACGGAGATCACGGCGCTCGCCGTACGGCAGCGGGTCCTCACTCCATACACCGCGATGCTCGTCCTCGAGACCGAGGCGGATTACGCGCGCTTTCACATCGACCGTCGCACGCCACCGGTCGTCCTCGCGATCGACGAGGGGAAGATCATCCGCGTCGCGCGCTCCTTCCTCGGTGCGCCCGCGATGGCGCCGATCGACCTCGTGGAGCCGAGCACGACGGTGGTGACGAAGCAGAAGGACATGAAGGAGCGGCCGAGGCCGTCGCGGAGCACACCGCCGCCGTCGCCGCCTCGGGTGCAAGCGCAGAACACCGCGCCGGCCCAACGATCTCCCGCGCCGGTCAAGAAGGCGGACATGGGCTCGGATGGCGACACCTTCGGAGGCGCGCTCGCCGCCGCGTCGGGCGCGCCCTCGCAGCCCGGCGCCGTCGGATCGCTCGGGGCAGGTAAGGGCGCTGGCGGCAGCGCGTCGCCGTCGACGCCGGCGGCTCGTCCCGCACCGCGCGCCGCCGCGCCCATGCCCGCGGCCACCGCCGCACCCGCGCCCGTCGCGGCGAGCCGTGCGTCGTCGCCCGCAGACGCCGCGCCCGCGGCAGCGCCCAAGGCCGTCGCCGCGAAGAAGCCAGTCCGCGGCCCGGCGGGCGACCCCTCCGCGTCCGCGGACGAGGAGCGGCGCGCACGCGATGTGCTCCAGCGCGCACAGGCCGAGGCGCAGGTCGACGGACGGGCCTTCGAGAACGAGGGCGGACACGCCGCGCCTCCTCCTCCTTCGCGCACCGAGACCTCGCGCACCGCTCCGCCGCGCGACCGCGGAGACCGTGGCGATCTCGACGAGCGTCGCCGGCGCGCCGAGGCCCGCGCCGACGAGGATCGCGATCGCGTGGCCGCCTATACGGGGCGGTTCAAGGACGTCATGGATCAGCTCGCCGTGAAGGACGTGAAGGGCGCGTTCGAGGCCGCGAGCGGCTGGCGGAGCGAGGAGCCTGCGGACGTGATGGCCCTCATCGCGCTCGGCGAGACGGCCGAGGCGCTGGGCGCGCCGCGCCTCGCCGCTCGCGCCTACGGCTCGATCGTCGATCTGTTCCCGAACCGTGCCGACCTACGCCGCTTCGCCGGCGAGCGCCTCGAGCGTCTCGGCGACGCCGCCTCGCTCGACCTCGCGATCGACACCTTCGAGAAGGCGCGCGCCGATCGGCCCGACCACCCCGCGAGCCATCGCTTGCTCGCGATGGCATACCTCCGCGCGCGCCAGCCGCAGAAGGCGTTCGAGGTCCTCGTGGCTGGGCTCCAGCGCCAGTATCCGAGCAACCGCTTCCGCGGTGTCGACCGGATCCTGCGCGAAGATCTCGGCCTCGCGGCCGCGATGTGGATCCGCACGGACCCGAAGCGTGAGGACGAGATCCGGAACCTGCTCCGCTCCTCCGGCGGCTCCGACGAGGACAGCCCGTCGATCCGCTTCGTCCTCGTCTGGGAGACCGACGCGAACGACGTCGACTTCCACATCTACGACGGCGATGGAAACCATGCATTCTACAGCCACAAGTCGCTCCCTACCGGCGGTGAGCTCTACGCCGACGTGACGACCGGCTACGGCCCCGAGTGCTTCACGGTGCGCGGCTCCAAGGCCGAGCGTGCGGGCCCCTACAAGCTGCAGGCGCACTACTACTCGCGCGGCCCGATGGGCTACGGGATGGGCAAACTGCAGGTGGTCGAGCACGACGGAAAGGGGAACCTCTCCTTCCAGGAGCGCCCCTTCGTGGTCATGAACGACCACGCCTTCGTGGACCTCGGCCTCGCGGACTGACGTTCTGGTACGATGTGCGGATGCACCGTGGGGCCGCGTTCATCTTCCTCGCGAGCGTTTCCTGAACTTCGGGGGCCCCGGCCGAACCTGCGACGCGGGTGCGGCCGGTAGCGGTTGCAAGCGTTCCGCAGTTCGACGTTCTCGGCCCTCGAGGAGCTGCGCCTTCAGAAGATGATGGATCGACGAGCGAAGTGCGTGGAGACCCTCTCGAACCTCCTCAAGAAGCTCAACGAGACCTCGCAGGCCATCACGCAGAACCTGAAGTAGACGAGCGGAGCCGCTAGCGCTTCTTCTTGCTGCCCGGCGCGGCGGGCGCCGACGCGACGAACGCGCCTGTCGCGATGTCCATCTCCCAGCTCTTCGCCGCGACCGGAGCTCCTCCGGTCTTCGCCGGATGCGCGGGGACGTTGACGAGGATCTTGTCGGGCATCGCGCCGACCATCGGGTCGGGCGGGCCGCAGTGCTCGAAGACGTCCGAGTACTGCGGTGCGGCGCTGCTCGAGACGCGAACGAAGAAGAGCGAGCCGCCCTCGCACGCCTTGTCGCTCGGGGAGACCTGGAAGAGGAGGATGCTCTTCTGGCCGCCGGGTCCGTCGAAGTGGCGGAGAAGCTTCACGCCGTCGCTCTTGGCGCGAAGGGCCTTCACCTTGGCGCAGCCGTCCTTGCCGCCGGCGGCGCACTCGGGCGGCGGATAGATCGTCTTGCCGGAGAGGTGGATCTCGTCGCCGACCTCGGCCATCGTGCCGGCCGGGGTGTCGACCGTCTTTCCGGTCGGCTTGGCCGTGGCGCCCGCGTCCATGTCGGTCGCGGCGGAGGCGCCCGGTGCGGCGGAGGCGGCGGGCATCGCCGACGCGGCGGCATCGGCCGCGACCACCGCCGGCTTGTCGTCACATCCCGCGGCGAGGGTGAGCGAGCAGAGGACGAGGGCGCGGCGCGCAGCAGAGAACGTTCGCATGCCGCACGCTAACACGCACGCCCGGCAGGGGAAAACAGGCTCGGACGGCTCCTCGCCGGCATACGGGACAGTTCGGTTTCCGGTGCTAACGTGCCGCCCGATGTCCCGTCCCCGCACCTCCTTCGTCGCGCTCTTCATCCTTGGCGCGGCGCTCGCTTCCGGCTGCGGCAAGAGCGAGGATGCCGCCCCGAGCGCCCCGACCGATCCGGATGCGGGCGCGCCCGTCTGCGACGGCACCGTTACGCGCCTCGGCGATCTCGATCTCGGCACCGGCTTCTTCGGCGACGACTACGCGCTGCTCGGGATGGACGCCGCGCGCGGACGTCGCGTGACGTTCGGCGACGTGAACGGCGACGGGCTCCCCGACTTCATCGCGATCGAGACCGGCGTGACGCCCGGCCTCCAGCACCTCTGGATCAACACGCCCCAGCCCGACGGCTCGACGCTCTTCGTCGACACGACGGCGTCGTCCGGCATCCTCACGAGCCGCACGCCGGGCGTCCAGCAGACGGCGCTGATGGTGGCCTTCGCCGACGTCGACAACGACGGCGATCTCGATCTCTTCCAGGGCAGCTACTCGCAGGCTTCGAGCGGCGCCAAGCTCGTCACCACGCCGAACGAGCTCTACCTGAACGACGGCCACGGTGTGTTCACGCTCAAGGCGGACGCCGGGATCGACATGCCCTGGCCGCTCACCACGTCGTCTGCCGTGTTCTTCGACGCCGACAAGGACGGCAAGGTCGACCTCTACGTCGGCGCGTTCATGAAGGACTACCCGGACACGACGTCGTACCAGGACGAGCTCTTCAAGGGGAACGGCGACGGCACGTTCACGCGCGTCACCAAGGCGGCCGGCCTCCTCACCCCGGACGCGCTCGGCGCCATCAGCGGCAACTTCCCGAAGCCGACCTACGGCGCGACCGCCTGCGACTGGAACAACGACGGCTGGCAGGATCTCCTCGTCTCGAGCTACGCGCTCTGTCTCGACGACCTCTGGCAGAACAACGGTGACGGCACGTTCGCGAACATGTCGAAGGCGACGAAGTTCGATCAGGACGACCAGCCGAACCCGGCCGAACCCGACTGGCGACAAGGTGGCAACACATTTGCCGCGGCGTGCGCCGATTACGACAACGACGGCGATCTCGACGTCTTCAACACCGAGACCACGCACGCGGACGCCCCGCGAAGCAGCGCCGACCGGTCACGCATCCTGCGCAACACCGGCGCCGCCGGTGGTTTCGCGTTCGAGCGCCCGCCGTTCACCGAGACCGGCATCAACCGCGACATCGACAAGCAGGAGCAAGGCAACGAGGGAGATCACGGCGCCTCGTGGCTCGACTTCGACAACGACGGGCTCCTCGACCTCGTCATCGAGCAGAGCGCGTATCCCGGCAATCGCGCGTACCTCTTTCACCAGCTCCCCGACCACACGTTCGAGGACGTGACCAAGGCCTCGGGAGTGCTCGCGGCGATGTCGATGTCGAACGGGCTCACCGTCGACGACTTCGACGGTGACGGCGACCTCGACATCTTGATGGGGTCGGTCGACGCGAACGGCGTGAAGCCTCCGGGTGGTGTCGAGCACCTGCACATGTTCGTGAACAAGATCGGCGCGCAGCAGAATTTCCTCCACGTGACGCTGAAGGGCCTGAAATCCAACGCGCTCGGCATCGGCGCGCGCGTGACGCTCACGGCGGGCTGCGTGACGCAGACGCGCGAGATCGTCGGCGGCCGCGGGACGTTCGGCGCCGCGGACCCGGCGTATGCGCACTTCGGGCTCGGCAAGATCACGAAGATCGACAAGCTCACGATCCAGTGGCCGACGAACCCTCCGACGACGCAGGAGCTCGTCGGGATCCCGGTGAACAAGTTCGTGAAGGTGACCGAGGGCGCCGCGGCGCCCGAGCTCAAGGAGCCCGTCAGGCGCTGAGTGGCCGGTCACCGCCGCGGTCGCAGCATCGCGAAGGCGATGCCGCCGAGGATCACGCACGAGGCGATCGCGAGGCGGCTCGTCGGGTGCTCCCCGAGGATGAGCACGCCTCCGAGCGCGGCCGCCACCGGGACCGAGAGCTGCACGATGCCCACGCGCGTCGCAGTCAGGTCGCGCAGCGCTGCATACCAGAGGCTGTAGCCGATACCTGAGGCGACCGCTCCCGAGGCGACCGCGCAGATCGCGCCACGTGGCGCAACATGCGCTGAGCGCGAGACCAGCCATGCGATCGCCGAGACGACGATGGCGAAGGGGACCGCTCGTGCGAAGTTCGACGAGGTGGCGGCCAGCGGATCGGCGGTCCCTCTCCCGCGGAGCGAGTAGATGCCCCACGAGGTGCCCGCCGCGAGCATCGAGGCCGCCGCGAGCGGAGGAGGCGACGCGAGGCTGGGGAAGACGAGGATCACGAGGCCGCCGAGCGCGGCGAGCAGCCCGAGCCACTCGCGCGCGCCAGGTCTCTCACCGCGCACCATCGCCCAGCCGACCATCGTGAGCTGCACGGCACCGAACAGCAGGAGCGCGCCGGTGCCGGAGTCGAGGCGCACGTAGGCGAACGAGAACGCGATCGCGTAGGTGAAGAGCGCGGCGGCGGAGGCGAGGCTCCCCGACGACCGGGCGGCTCGGCCTCGCAGGCGGACGATCGCCGCCAGCGCGATGGCGCCTGCCGCGAGCCGGATCGACGTGAACGATGCCGGATCGATGTCGCCCGTGCGCAGCGCGGCGCGACAGAGCAGCGAGTTCGCCGCGAAGCCGACGAGCGCGAGGCACGTCAGCAGCACGACCGGTGGACGACGAGGCGTCATGTCACCACGCTCTAGCGTAGGATGGCTGCATGGCGCAGCTCACATTTCGCGATTTCGCCGGCGCAGTGATGGGCGGCGACACGGCGCGCGCGGGCGAGGTGCTCGGGGCGCTGCTCGGCCTGGACGCCGCCGCCGCCACGGCCGCGGCTACGCACTTCCAGACCAGCATGACGGCCGATCCCGCGTTCATGCAGAAGGCGATGGGCCTGCGCACTGCGGTCACCGGCGGGACCGACGACGACATCGCGATCCTCCTCGGTGACTGCTTCGGCGTGATCGGTGACGCCGTGCCCGCCGCGGTGGCAACGCTTCGCAAACAGTATCCCGCCGGAGGCTAGTCGACCTTGCGCCAACCGGTCCTATCGTCCGCGCTGCACGTCCCCGCGTCGCAGACGTAGAGGTCCGTGACGGGGTGGATTTCCCAGAGGCTCATGCGCTTCGGCTGCCCGCTCTTCAGGTGCCCACAGTCGCGGTTCACCTCGTGCTCGTTGTCCCAGAACAGCGGGCCGACGAACATGACGAGCTTCTTCTGGCGTGCGAGGTGTCGGAGCCCGCTCGAGGTCCAGCTCGGATGCTCGGCGCGCGTCTGCGGGATCGGCTCGACGACGACGCCCTCGCACTCGGGCTGATCCGGCCTTGCGACGACCGGGACGTGGACATCTCGCTCCTCGGACTTCGAGAGGCGGCAGTTGACCGACTCGACGCCGCCGGGGTGAGCGCCCGAGGACGCCGCGCCGCTGTCCGGTGCGATGAAGCCGACCAGCCGAACGCCGGTGCCCTCTCCGAAGGTCCCGCCGGGCACGCCGAGCGCGACCAGCTGCTCGCGCTGCGCCCTGGTCAGATCCTTCGAGTTGGGCAGCGCCGCGTCGGCCGCGACCTGTAGCTCGTGGAGATCCTTGAAGGTGATCGTGCGCGCGCCCTCGCGCGTGATCTCGGCACCGGTGCGGTCGGTCGTGCGTCGCTTCAGCTGGTTGAAGAGCGCGTGCGGACTGTTCGCCTTCGCGCAGCCGATCGGCGTGCAGTGGGCGAGGTCCTTCTGGCACGGGCCGCTCGTGGTCGCGTGGGGATGCTGCGCCGGCGGCCTGGCACCGCTCGGCGGCGGGGTCTCGTCGTCGTCCGCATCGTCGTCGCTCTCGGCGGCGGGCGATGCAGGCGGCGTGGCGGGGCGCGTCGGAGCGCACGCTGCGACGAGGAGGAGGAGAGCCGCGGCGAGCGCGCTCGGGGACCGCATCGCGCTCAGTAGGCGGCCGCGCGGCTCGTCACGGCGGTGACCGCCGAGTCGACCTGGCTCACCGTGGTCAGCCCACCGACGCCGGCCGAGGCAATCTCCATGGTGCGCGCATCGATCACCATGACGAAGGGCACCGCGGAGGCGTCGAAGAACACCCCGAGAATCGTGAATCCGGAGTCGAGCGCGGTCGTCGCAAAGGAGTTCTTCGTGCGGAAGCTCGAGAGGTTCGTGAGCGTCGCAGCTTGACCGGGGCTCGTTCCCTCGCCGAGAACGGCGAGGGTTGCGATGCGCTTGCTGGACGCCTTGATCGAGGTGAGCGTCGTCTGGTCCGGGGCGGACCACTGCGTCCCGCCGACGAGGAAGACGACGTCGTGGGTCATCCCGTCGGGATCGTAGAGCGCGGCGAGCGAGACGCTGCCGAGCGTCGTCGAGCTCGGCTCGTAGCCCTGGAAGGTCAGGTTCTTGACGCGGTCACCGCGGGTCGACCCGCTCCGCGCGTTGATGCCGAGGTGATCCGTCGGATACGGAACGCCGTAAGGGTTCAGGCTCGAGCCGCTGCCCGTATCCTTGCCGGCGTCCGCGGGCAGGCCTTCGCCGGTGCAGCAATAGCTGTCCGGCAGGAGCGCCTTCGTGCACGCGGCGGAGGGCGGCGGGGTACCGCCCTTGCATGACAAGAGAGTGCTGCTGGTCGCCGAACCGCACAGCTGCGCGCGATCGCTGTCGGGCTGGACGGTGCAGCTCGAGGTCGACGCGTCACCGGTGCCGGCACCACCGTCGCCGCTGACCACGATCACGGTCTCACTCCCGGCGCACGCGAGGAAGGAGGCGCAGACGAACAGCGAGCCGAGGAGGAGGCGCATCGGCTATCCGTGGCATCGAAATCTGCGGGTCGCAACTGGATTTGCCGCGGCTGCCGCGCGCCCCCGAGCTCACGCGCGCCCAGGTCCACCCGGACGGAGGCCGCGGCCACGGCCCAGCGCCAGGCGGCTCTTCAGCGCGGCGCCGATCTCGGCGACGAACACCTCGAGCTTCGGCAGCGCCGTGGCTCCGCTCGGGTAGACGATGTGGATGCCCGTCGGCGGCAGCTCGAACTCCTCGAGCAGCCGGACGAGGTCGCCAGCACGAAGCGCGTCGCCGACCATGAAGTCGGGAAGCTTCGCTACCCCGATGCCGGCGAGAGCAGCCGCGCGCATCGCGCCGCCGTGGTTCACCTCGAGGCTGCCAATGACGGGGATCGACACCTCGCCGCGCCGTCCTCGAAAGCGCCACTCGCGCGCGGCCGTGACGTTCGAGTAGCGGACACAGTTGTGACGTGAGAGGTCGCGCGGGGTCTCGGGGTGACCGACGCGCGCCAGATAGCCGGGCGAGGCCACGACGATGCTCTGGTAGGCGCCGACCCGCGAGCGCACGAGCGTCGAGTCGACCAGCGGCCCGACGCGTAGCGCGACGTCGATCCGCTCGGCGAGCAGGTTCACGAACTGATCGCTCAGCGAGAGATCGATCCGTAGCTCGGGGTGGCGGGTGAGGAACTCGGGCAAGAGCGGCGCGAGGTGCCGTTCGCCGAAGATGACCGGCGCGCTGACGCGCAGCGTCCCGCGGGGCTTGCCGCCAAGGTTGGCGATCTCGTTCTCGGCGTCGTCGACGTCCGAGAGGATGCGCGCCGCGCGCGCGTAGAACGCGGCGCCGGCCTCGGTCGGGCGCACCCGGCGCGTCGTGCGCTCGAGGAGGCGGGCGCCGAGCCGATCCTCGAGGCGCGCGACGCGCTTGCTCGCGGCGGAGGTGGTCGTGCCCGCGGCCCTGGCAGCCGCCGAGAACGAGCGCAGCTCGACGACGCGCGCAAAGAGCGTGAGATCTGCGATCTCGATCAGGCTCGATTGTTTCCACATGGGCAACAGTGTTGCAACGACGGCAGGCCTACTGCAAGGGCGAAGCGCGGCGCATGCTCTCCGTCACCCAAGGAGATCATCATGACTGGTCAGTCTTCCAGCGTTCGCGACCTTTCCACCCTCGAGACCTCGGAGAGCTCCGCCGCTCCGGGGCGGGGCCTCCTCACCCGCATCACCGCCACGAGCGCCGACATGGGGCCGCTCGTCGCGAGGGTCGCGCTCGGCCTGGCCATCTTCCCCCACGGCGCCCAGAAGGCGCTCGGCTGGTTCGGCGGCTATGGCCTGACAGGGACGATGGGTTTCTTCACGGGCCAGCTCCACATCCCGGCGGTGTTCGCCGCGCTCGCCATCGCCGCGGAGTTCCTCGGCGCGATCGGTCTCATCGTCGGCGGGCTCTCCCGCATCGCCGCGTTCGGCATCGCCGCGACGATGGCGGTCGCCGCGCTCATGGTGCACGCGCAGTACGGCTTCTTCATCAACTGGACGGGCGCCCAGGCGGGCAACGGCATCGAGTACCAGGTGCTCGCGATCGGTCTCGCGCTGGTCGTGATGCTCGAGGGCGGCGGCGCCTACTCGCTCGACCGCCTCGTCGGTCAGCGGGGCAAGTAAGCCTCAGGGCGACGGCGCGCTGGTGCCGCCGCCGGTCGCGACGCCGCCGCCGGAGGAGTCGAGGGCGACGCAGAGGATGCGAGCCGGGACCTCGTCGAGGAACGGGACGAGGGAGCCGTTCTTCGCGCCGTCGGCGCTCGGCGTGTAGCAGTAGGTGCCGGTCGGGACCTTCGCGACGAGCGCCGCGACCGTCGTCGCGTCGAGCGTCTCGATGGTGTGGCCGTCCGGGCTGATGCGGACGCCGGTGCGCGTCTCCGCGAAGAGGAGGCTGGAGCCGAAGCCGAGCGGTGCGCCGTACTCGGGGCAGGGGACCTCGGCCTGCGCGAGGCTCGACTCGCCGAAGATCTGGGCGTCATCCGCATGGGTCGTGATGCGGCACTTCGAGCCGACTCGCGCGATCCGCGCGTGCAGGTTGGCGTCGCTCAACCGATAGGTGGCGAACGGCACGAAGAGCTCGCGCAGCGTTTCGAGCGCCCAGTCGCCGCTGCTGTGATCGACGAGGTACGCGGCCGAGTTGCCGAAGACGAGGGAGCGGGCGTCGTCGAGCGGCGCGGTGCGGATGATGTCGTCGCTCACCGCGAAGCTCCGCTCGGAGACGAGGCGGCCGGCGTCGATGCGCGAGATGCTGAGGCGGTGGGCGGTGGGCTCGTACGGATCCGCGTGATGGCGGCCCGAGTAGGGGAGGAAGAGGCGCGTGCCGTTCGCGCCGAGGCGCAGCCGCTGGTCATCCGACGCGTCGAGCCAGGAGCTCTCGAGCGTGTCGTACTCGGTGCCGAGCAGGAGGTTGTCGAGCTCGCCGCCCGCGTCCTTCGAGAAGAGCGTGACCTTCTGGAGGTTGCGCTGCACCTGCGCGTTGCCGAACGAGACCTGTCCCGGTCCGAGGATGCCGCCGTTCGCGAGGATGAGCTGCGTCGAGACGCCAGGCATCGAGAACGCGTTGAGCTGCGCGGGCTGCGACGGCGTGGAGAGGTCCAGCATCGTCACAGTCGAAGCCGGGTTCGGATAGGTGTTCTCGACCGCGGAGATCATCGCGCGGTCGGCAGAGAACGCGATCGACGGGTTGTTGTTGGTGCTCGACGCGATCCCGAGGCGATGGAGGTACGAGATCGAGTTGCCCGCGACCGCCATCGTCTGCAGCGCCTCGTCCGCGAAGACGTAGAGGTGACCGTTCTGGAACTGGATCTGGTTCTTGTTCGAGATCTGGCCCTTCACCGAGAGAGGGCTCGTCGTGAACGCGATGGCGCCGGCCTTCTCGACCAGCGTGGAGAGGGAGGAGTCGAGCTTCGTGAACGTCCCGCCCTCGAAGCGATAGATCGTGAGCTCGGTCTCGTTCTCGGTGGTGAAGCGCGGGTAGGTCTCTGTGCGGTTCTCGTACTTCTCGCACTGGCCCTGCCAGACGAGCGCGCAGGTCTGACCGACGGGCGCGTAGATGTACTGACTGACCACAGGCGCAGCCGCAACGATGCAATCCGCGAGCTTCTTGCCGTTACACGAGTAGTCGCCGGTCGCCGGATCGGGGGCGCGGTAGTCGGGATTCGCGCGCTTCTCGTAGGTGACGCTGCACTGGTTGATCTGGTGATGCTGCGGGTTGTAGCTCGTGCAGACCTGGTAGTTGTAGGTCTCGTAGTTCGAGAACTTCGTCTTCTGCACGTCGCGCGGCACGACGATGTACCGGTCGCTCGCGGTCACGAACGTCTTCCACGTCTTCCGCTCGCTCACGAGCTGACCGGCCGTGTACTGCGTGCCGGGCGCGGAGCCCTCCATCGGGTCCTGCTTGGCGACGTCGTCGAGGAGAGAGTCCTCCCAGTCGATCTTGAGCTCGCTGTCCCACTGGATGACGAGGACCTTCGAGCCGAGGTGGTTGTCGCCGCCGTACGGCTGGTATGCGGGCGCGCCCGCCGGCGTGCCGCCGGAGCCGGAGCCGGGCCCCGTCGTCGGGTTGGGCTGCGCGGGCGGAGGCTGCGGCTTGGACCACGACGTGTACGCAACGATGGTGGAGTCGAAGAGGCGAGCGTCCTGGACGGTCTGGTCCTCGAAGCGAACGGAGTCGACGAAGTGGAACTTCGCGCCGTCGAACGAGTAACGCAGGAGCGCGGAGCGGTTGCCCGAGCGCGCGTTGACGACGACGACCAGCTCGTTTCCGTGGAAGAGGAAGTTCTTCGGCTCGCCGGGGAGCTTCATCGAGCAGCTGAGCACCGGCGTCGCGCCTCGCGCATCGACGGCCATGAGCCCGTGCTGCTTCGAGAGGAAGATCGCGATGCCGTTCTGCACGCCGACGAGATCGGGGCGCTCGATGGTGGGCGCGGCGCTCGAGTCGGACGCGCCGGCCGAGGGGCTCTCCGCGAAGGTTTGCTGCGTGTACTTCGCGTCGTAGAGCGGCGGGAGGCTCGAGTCCTTCACGATGGCGACGGGGTGGCTCCACGAGATGCCACCGAGGAACGCGGAGATGTCGCTGTACGCGGCCGAGTCCTCGGCGCCGCAACGGATCTGCGAGACCGGATCCTTCGCGCGGATCTGCGTGGCGTATGCCTCTGCGGTGAGCGCCGCGCCGTCGTCGGGCAGGCGCACGCGGTTTCGGTAGCTCACCGTGAACGAGGCCGGGTCGGCCTCGGTGGTCTTCGCCTCCGATGAGGAGGCGCCGCTCGAGCAGCCCGCGAGGACGGCAATGCAACCAAGGAGAGCGGCAGAGGCGCGTGAGTCCATGCCGAGCCTGAGTGCAGCTTGGGTGCCAGCCCTGAGAGCGCGCGAAACACCATGGAGGGCTGTAAATCGTGGGCCTTCGCGTGAGCCACCGTGTGCCGCCGCCGGGCCCCGGCGCGGCGCGCGCTTCAGGGCGCGTGCTCAGGGGAGCGAGACGCGGATCGTCCTGAAGGCGAGGGCGTGAGCGATCCGGAGCATGCGTGAAACGTAGCATCGAGGTTCACCTCGTTCTCGTCACGACGCCTTCACATCGCGGTGGGCGGTGATAGCCTGAGCCGACGATGCGCAGCCTTCGAAGGTCACCGCTCTTCTCCGCCGTGGTCCTGGCGGGTGCGTCGCTGACGTCGGCCGGCGCTTGCGGTAGCACCGAGAGCGTCCCCGGAAGCGCCGATGCGGCGAGCGGCCCGGGCCCGGGCACCGACGCGACGACAGGCGACACCGGGCAGCCAACGGCCGATGCGGCCGATGCGAACGAGCCGAAGGACGCCGCCTGTCCTCCGGACTCGGAGATCCCGACCCCTCCCTGCGCGCTCATCAAGTAGCGTGCGCGCTCCGTCTCGCGCACACGCGAATCGGATCGAGCTGCCGGACGACGCGACGATCGATCTCCTCGCCGAGCCGGAGCGACGGGCCATCGCTGGGCACTGGTTCCATCGCGCGTCCGCGGAGCTCGGCGTCGCCGTCGCGTTCGAGGCGTTCCGTCCGCGCCTGCGTGACGTCGGTGCCGCCGACGTGGTCCTCGCGCTCGCCGACAAGGCGATCGACGACGAGCGGCGTCACGGCGAGCTCTGCGCGCGCCTCGCAGCGCGTTATCTCGGCGAGACTGCGGTCACCGTTCCCGAGGCGCGCTCGACGGCGTTGCCCGACTTCGGAACGGGCGACGAGCCGACCGAGATAGCGCTCCTCGCGCTCGGCATGTGCTGCATCAACGAGTCGGTCGCGTCGGAGTGGATCCGTTCGTGCTGGCAGGTCGCGACGTCCCCCGCGGCCGTCGCCGCGAACAAGGCCCACCTTCAGGACGAGATCGATCACGCGCGGCTCGGCTGGGCGCACCTCGCCTCGGCCGCTGTCGGCCCCGTGCTGAAGAGATCGCTCGCCGCGTGGGCGCCGAGGCTGCTCCGCGTGAACGTGGCGGAGTGGAAGAAGCGGGACGCGTTCCTGCCGGCGGCAGGCATTCCGGCGCATGGTCATCTCAGCGCAGTCGAGCAAGACGACGTCGTCGACGCTGCCGTGCGGGACGTCGTTCTGCCAGGCCTCGTGCACGTCGGCCTGGTGGCGCCCCCGTGAGTGTGGGTCGGTCATCCACTCAGCACCCAGCGGCGCAACTGAGGGAGCATCAGGGCGATACGAGCTAGCATCGGAAGCGGACATGAAGAACGCACGAACCGTCAGGTACCTCGCGGCGACATCCTTCGTCGCGGTCGCCATCGGCTGCGCCGGGAGCGGCAGCACGGCCGCCGACCAGCCACCTCCGAAGCTCGCGAGCTACGACCAGAGCTGCGCGATCGACTCCGACTGCGCCCTCGTCGCCGCCGAGGGCTGCGTGCCGTGCGACCCCGCTGCGCTCTCCGCGAAGGATGCGCCGAAGTATTCCGCGGCGCAGAAGGAGGCGCAGAAGACGCCCACGTGCCAGCGTGAGGCCGCGGTGTCCGGTGCGTGCAGCTCGCGTACGGCCGCCGTTGCCCGTTGCCGGTCGGCGATCTGCGTGGTCGCGGCAGCGCCCGTTGCCGATGCCGGCGGCGATGCGGCCTTCGACGCGCCCTCGGACTAGGTTTCTCGAAGGATGGCGTAGCGCGGCTACTTGTTCGCAGCGCAACGGATGTTGCACTGGAAGTCGCCGCGGCAGTTGCAGGCGTCGGTCGACGTCGCCTTGGAGACGGCCGGCTTGGCGGGCGCCGCCGCCGCCTTCGTGGCCTTCGCTGCGCCTGCGCGCGCCTTTCCGCCCTTGGCCTTCTTCGTTGTCGTCGTGTCTGCGGCGGTCGCGCTGTCGTCCGCAATCGCGGCGACCAAGGCGGGTGCGGGCTCGGGAGCGGCCGTCGGCGGGGAGACGACCGGCGGCGGGGCGGGCGGCGGCGCGGCGAGGGCTGCCGCAGCCGCGCGCGGCGGCGCCGCCGTCGCACCGCGGAACGCGAACCCGATGCCGACGCAGCCGAGCGCGAGGGCCGCAGCCGTCGCGACGACGATGCCGATCGTCCGGCCCTTCGAGCCGCGCGCGCGCGGACGGCTGCCCGTGTCGTCGACGTCGTCCGCGTCCCGAGTGAACGCCGGAGGCGGCTCGCTCGCGAACGGCGATGGCATCGCGAAGGCGCCTCGAGGAGGCGGCGTCGAGGCGAGCGCGCGGAGGTCGATGATGCCGTCGTCGTCGTCAGCGAAGGTCATGGGAGGCTCGACGGTTGGGGGTGAGGCGACGTTGGAGCCCTCCTTGTGTACGAGGATCCTTGCGCCGTGCAACCGCCCCTTAGCGCTTCCCTCGGCCGGCGTGCAGCGTGAAAGGAATCTCCTCTTCCTACGGTAATCGCAGGCGACCTGGGGCCCCCGCTGGGTGGCGCCTGAGTCAGCGTTTCACGTCCGCGTGGAACTTCTTCACGAAGTCCTTCTCGGCGAGACGGAGCGCGGCGCGGACACCGGGTCGCTGCATGCCGACGCCCTGGCCCGCGGGCAGGAGCCGCGCGAGCTTCTCGACCCCACCGTTGACCACGCTGTGGATGCCGGCGATCGCGCGCAGGCAACCGTGCTCGTCGGTGCGCCGCTCGTGCACGCGGAGAAGCGCGAGCAGGATCTCCGCGCGCTCGGCGTCGTCGAGGAGCTTGGAGCTCCCGATGACGCGGCCCCACTCGTAGAAATAAGGACCGAACGGCAGGAGGAACGCGCGGTCACGGCGCAGCGAGCGCGGGACACGAAGCGGCAGGAAGCGGTGATTCTCCTTCGCCATGAGGAGCTTGTTGAGCTCGCCCGCGAACACGAACGCGCTGTCGAAGCGCGCGCCGCCCTCGTGGCCGAGGCGCTGGTAGCGGAGTCCGAGCTCGGAGGCCGCGTGCGCGGGGCGCCATGTGTCGACCACGCGCGAGAGGTCGCCGAGGTTGTGAGCCACCGTGGTCACGAGCGAAAGAAGCTCCTGGTCGCTGCTCTTCTTCCGCGCGCGCGTGACGAGCCTCGCTTCCCGCGTGAGCTCCGCTTCGATGAAGGAGGTGGCGCGCTCGATGACCGGGGTGTCCGACAGCGCGAGCGCGCGACCGAGGGCGCCAGCCATGACGCTGAGCCACTCTCCCTGATGTCCCGCGAGCACCTCGCCGTCGATCGTCACGGTGCGCTCCGACACCGGCCGCATGTCCCAGCGCGCCACCTCCTCCACGCGGTCGACCGCGGAGGCGAGGCGCTTTCCGGAGAGCTCGGACCACGCGTGCTGGCGGATGCGCTGGTCCACGTCTGTCGGCACGAAGGTCGCGACGGTCGTGAAGTGCGCCGAGAGGAGGGCGACGAAGTAGCCCTCGGCGTCCTCGCCCTTCTTCCACCGAAGCTCGAGCTCCGGGGCCTTCTCTAGGATCGCGATCGAAGCGAGCGGCGGTTCGAGGGCGATCGCCCAAGGAGCCGTGTTCTTCACCTGCTCGAAGAGGAGCTTTGGCGCGATTCCGGCGGGCCTTCGTCCAGCGTGAGCGCTCACGTCAGGGCTTCTAGCAGACCCATCGTCTCCGCGCGCGGCCTAGACTAGAACGCGCTCGCGATCATCTTCATGTTGACCGTGTCGGTCGAGTAGTTGTTCGTCGGCGTGATCGAGAAGTGGCCGCCGGCCGCGGCCGCGACGTCGTCCCACCAGCCGGGCTTGCCGCAGCCCCACCACGCGAAGCCGGCGAGCGTGTCGGCGTTGGCGTCGAGATACGAGACGAAATTTGCCCAGTTGGCGCTCGCGTTCGCGGCGCCCGCGTACATGCCGATCTCGCCGACGAACACCTTGAGGCCGTTCGCGCGCGCCCAGTCGACGGTGACCTTGATGCGATCGCGAGAGACGGTGCTCGAGGCGACCTCGGTGCCGCTGCCGCCGGCGTTCGTGTCTGCATACGAGTGGACGCCGACGACGACCCTGCCCAGAGGATCGAGGAGAGGAAGGCCGGGGCCGCGTGCGTTGAGCCAGCCGTACGCGTTCGAGCGCTGCGACGTGCTCGTGTCGTAGCTCCCTGAGGTCCAGTCGCCCGCGCCGGTCCAGCCGTTGCCCGGGACGAGGATGTCGCCGCCGAAGCCGGCCGCGCGGATCGACGTGACGGCGGCCTGCGCGGCGGCGAACCAGGTCATCGTGCTCATCGAGTTGGGCTCGTTGACGAGGCCGATAGAGGCGCGGGGATTGCTCGCGAAGAGCGCGGCCATCTTCGACCAGAAATCCGCGAAGTGTGCGCTCGTCACCGTGCCGTCTCCGACGCGGTTGCCGCGCCAGCTCGGCCCGCCCGTGTCACCGCTGGGGCCGGCCTGCCAGGGCTCCATGATGACGTTCATTCCCTTCACGTTCGTCGCGTAGTCGACGATGCGCTTGAAGTCATCGAAGTACGTCTTGTAGTTACCGGAGCTGGCGGCGGGGATGGGGCCGCCGAGCGTCGACTGCATGCGCTCCCACGAGAAGAGGAGCCGAATGACATTGATGTTCTTGGAGGCCAGATAGTCGACGATCGAAGTCGAATGAACCGCGTAATCGGTATTCGGGGTGGGCCCGTTCGTGGCGTTGAAGGGTTCGGCGTCAATCGAGGGTTGCCGGCACTTAACCTAGCGTATGAGCTGGTGTTTTAGGTAACGACGCAGTCCTCAGATTGCCGCCGCGCGCGCGTGTCCGCGCAAGAACGCCGGGGATTCC
>JANXVA010000038.1 GCA_025351875.1 Myxococcales bacterium
CGCGCGACGATGTCGATCGCGGAGTCGTCGCTGGTCAGGGCGATTCTGAGCGAGGCTCTCTCTACAGCGTCGACTTCACGCGGAACGTCACACACGCCGTCGGTGTGGTGAGGCCACACTGCGTGAAGTCCTGCTCGAGCCCGCCCGTCACATCGCCGCTGATGTGCCCGTCCGACGTGACGTCGAGCTCGATCGCCGTGGCGGTGGTCTTCGAGGCAACATCGACCTGCGCCGGGCTCGGGAGGCCACCCGGCAAGTCGGGACAAACCCCGACCCAGTCGAAGTAAACGTAGTCCGGGTTGAACACGATCCCGGTCGCGTCCCAGCCGCACCAGGTGCCGCGCTTCGAAGGGCTGCTTTGGTACGGCGTCAGAATGCGAGGCGGGGTCGACGTGCCAGAGCCATATGCAACCAGCGCGATCTTCACGTGCAAGGGTGCGCGATTGTACGACCGTCGACGTACGACAAGCGTCGGCGCGGTGTTGATCCACGGCCTCGCTGACGGCGGGTCCGTGTAGGGCATGTCGGCATGGGCGTAGCCCGTCCAGTCGCTCCCGATGGTCGTCTCCACCGTGGTCCAGGTGTTCCACGAATCGTAAATCGGAACGGTGGTGACGTTGGGGCGCTTCATCGAGATGATGAGGTCCCACGCGAATTTCGGGGGTGCGCGGTAGGTCGGCGCGTTGACGAAGATGGTGTAGTCCCCGTTTGCGCCCATGGCGTGCGCGATCGGCCATTTGTACTGCACGCCCCCGGCGACGGAGGGCTCGGCGGTATAGACCTGCGCGTAGTCGCCTGCCGTGAACAACTTGGATTGAACCGCGTTGCTCGGGTAGCCGGCGCCGCTCAGAGCGATGACGCCCATGGTGAACGTCACGGCGGTCTGCATGTTCGCGAGCGTGCTTCCGCCGCTCAACCCGGCCGCATAGACCTCTGCCGTTGCCAGGAGAAGATTCAGGCGATCGCGCTGCGCCTGCGCGTCCGCCGCCGAGGTCGGCTGGAGCACGGCGGTAACCAACAAGACGCCGCTATTGCCGGTACCGAGCGTGGTGAGGCTCCGACTCGGTGCATCGAAGATGCGGTGCCGCGCCGCTCGTGGAGACGGCGCCCGCGGCGATGGATGTGCCGGTACCGGACGAGGGGACGGCTTGCGTGGTCGTGACGTAGGAGGTCCCGGTGGTCTCGATTTCGTTGATGACGACCAGCGGCGCGATCCCGCTTTGCGGCGGCGTGTTGCACCGTACGCCGGCAAAATCGAGGTGGTACGTGATCGGCGGCGCGTCTGGCGCGGGAATGAACGGTCCGTTCGCGACTTCGAACTGTCCGAAGTTGGGGACGGCGACGTTCTGTGAGGCCGCCTTACGAACGTCGATTCGATTCAGCGGACCCGCGCCGACTGTCGTTGCCGTGACTCCCGGAAGAATGCGCTGACGTTCAGCGGGGGCCGCGTTACGAAACGGGGAGACAGCGTTGGTGGCGTGAAATTTCGCGTTGGGGACCCGGTCGAGCCGCGCCGCGAGCGTGCGCTCGAAGGGCGTCCCGGTCTTCGCGCTGATGGTGCCGTCGGCGTACCTGAGGAGGCCGCTCAAGACCGTGGACGTTCCGACCACGCGCACCGGGGCCACGCCGAGCGCTTTGCCGGCAGCAATTCCGGCAGGGATGGGCGTGGGATTGGTGAGGGTGACGGTTGGCGTGGGCACCGGAGCGGCGTCCGACACGGCGGTCGCGGAGGATACGGCGAACGCGGCACCCGCACACAAGAGCGAGAGACGGAGGCGATGGGGTCGCAGAAGGAGATGAGACATGGGGCTCCGACGGTGGGGAAACACTTCCAATCGACGCAGGCGAGGTTACTGCGAACGCCCCAAAGGCGCCCAAACTTTGCGCCGCGCCAACCGACATCGCCCATGGGGTCGTGCTCGCCCTGTCGCACCGAAACTCATCGACGCCGAGCAACGGTTGATGCGCGCAGCCATGCGTTGCGGTCGACCGTGCACTCCTGCAGGCGAGCCGTTCATCGCCCGTGATGACCCACTCATCACCGGGGATGAACTCACGAGGACGACGCCGGGCTGTGATCGTCTTCACGACTGCTTCGCGAGGCCGCACTTCGCGTGCTCCTTCGCGAGGTCGGTCCAGGCGTTCAGGGGCCGCCCGAGCCGTCGCCGATGTCGTCAGGGTGCTTTGCCCGCACGTCGGCGGCACATGCCTTGTCCTTCGTCTGCGTGCAGGCGCGGAACACGAGCTGGTTCTCCTCTGGCGTTCCCTTGCCGCTCTTCACCTTCTTCTCGAGCAGCGCCTTCACCTTCTTGAAGTCCTTCGCCTCCGCGGCGGCGCGCGCCTTCACGAGATCGGGGCTCGCCGTCGGGACGGGAGGCGTCGCCGATCCGCTGCTCGGCGGCGATGCGGTGACAGGCCCCTGCGGCGGTGCCCAGATCGGCGGCGTCGTGGCGCCGCTCGGCAACGGCGGAAGCGGAGCCACGTCCACCTCGGGCGGCGGCGGCGGCGGCTGCTTCGTGCAGGCCTTGGGGAGCAGCGCGAGCGAGAGCGCGGCGACCCCTGCGAGAGCGGTGCGGAGCAAGTCAGGCCTTCGTTCCGCGATCTTGTTGTGGGTTCGTGCGCCACGAGTCGTGGTAGCCGGCATCCTCGAGGTTCACGGCCTCCACGGTAGGTGCGAGCGGAAGATACGTATCGACCATGACCGCCATCTCATCGGTGCGCGTCGAGCCGATGCTCCCCTCGTACGCACCCGGATGCGGGCCGTGCGCGATACCTGCAGGATGCAACGAAATCGCCCCCGGGCCGACCCCACGGCGACTCGTGAAGTTCCCCTTCACGTAGAGGATCACCTCGTCGCAATCGACGCTCGAGTGCGGGTACGGGCACGGGATCGCCTGAGGGTGGGTGTCCGTGACGCGCGGAACGAACGAGCACACGAGGAACCCAGGCCCCGCGAACGTCGAGTGGATCGTCGGCGGCAGGTGAACGAGGCCAGTCTTCGGCTGGTACTTCTCGATCGCGAACGCCAAGGGGTAGACGAAGCCGTCCCAGCCGACCACGTCCATCGGGGGACGCTCGAGCAAGAGCCGCGTGAACTTGCCGCCCTTCTTGACGATGAGCTCGCGCGGGCCGTCGAGGACGCCGATGGGGCCCTCGGGTCGCACGAAGTCACGATGCGTGTAGGGCGCATCCATCTTCAGCTGGCCAACCGGGTTGCGGAAATCGTTCGGGATCATCACGCCGCCGTGACCCTCGAAGCACATCATCCGCATGGCTGCGGTCGTTGCGTCGAGGTGCCAGCGGTGGATCATCGAGCGCGGGATCCATACGTAGTCGCCGGCCTTCACGGGGAGCCAGCCGCACACCGACTCGATGCGCGCGGAGCCCTCCTCGATGAACCAGAGCTCGTCGCCATCGCCGTTGGCGAAGTACACGTCGTCCGACGTGGTCGGACACGCGAAGTACACGGTGAGGTCATGGTTGAAGAGCAACGGCACGCGGCACTCGAAGGGCATGCCCTTCGGCGCGAGCTTGCGCGTGTCGTAGAGGCGGCGCTTGAGAGGCGTCCTGCCGCGCGGGTCCTCGGCGGCGATGGCGTGTCCGCGCGTCGACTCCGTGACCTCGACGGCCGCCGTCGTCGGGTAGCGGTGATAGAGGTAGCTGAACGCGCCGCCGAAGCCGCCACGCGTGAGCATCTCCTCGTGGAGGAGGTTGCCGTCGACGTCGCGCAGGACGGTGTGGGGCTTGGCGGGCATGAGCCCGCAGCTCATGCGGTCGATCATGCCTTGGCCGCGGCGCTGGCGCCGGTTCCCGTCTGCTGGAAGCGCTCGATGCTCTCGAAGAGCGCCCGGAAGTTTCCGTACCCGAAGCCCTCGTCGCCGCAGCGCTGGATGACCTCGTAGAAGAACGGACCCGCGCGGAGATCGTCGTGGAGCGCCTTCGCCTCGCGCAGGAAGATCTGGAGCATGTACTTGTCCTCGGCGCCGTCGACGAGGATCTGCAGGCGCTCGAGCTCGGCGAGCTCCTGCGCCACGTTCGTGATGCCGAGCTTGGCGAGGCGCTCCGGGAGCGCCTGGTAGTAGGCCTTCGGCGTATCCATGAAGTCGACGCCGCGGCGCTTCAGCTCCTCGATGCTCCAGACGATGTTGTCGACGGCCATCGCGATGTGCTGGATGCCGGCGGCGCCGTTGTCGTCGACGAACTTCGTGATCTGCGAGTCGCGGAAGTTCGGGCGCAGCGGCTCGTTGGTCGCGAATTTCACGTTGCTGACCGGATCCCACATGACGATCGAGCGGAGGCCAGAGCCTCGGTTCTGGGCGGCCTGCTGGAGGTTCTGCCGCCCGTCGCTCGCGATGTCCTTCGTGTGGAAGCTGATGTCCCAGAACGGCTCGAAGCCGAGGACGTCGCGGTACCAGGCGACGATGGGCTGCATGGTGAGCCCGTTCGCGGTCACGTGGTCGATGGTTCGGATTCCGTAGAGGTTCTTCGGCTGCCCGGCATTGCCGACGCCCGAGTCGATGAAGCCGGGCGCGAACTTCGAGAACTCGGTGCGTTCGATGAAGCGAAAGGCGACGTCGCCGAGCGGCGTCGCGATCTCGACGGAGCGATAGCGGCCGCCGCCGTCCTTCACGTCCAGGGGCTCTGCGAGGAACGTGCCCCCGCGCTTCTCGAGGAAGGCCATCGTTTGATCGAGGTCCTTCACGCGGAAGCTGAGGCTCATCACGCCGGCCGGATGCCGCTGGAGATAGCGTGACGCCTTCGACTGCTGGCGCAGCGGGGTCGACACGCAAACGCGCACGTCACCGGCGCCGAAGACGACCGACTGCTGGCCGCTCCGCTCGACGAGCTCGTCGCTCGCGCGGGCGACCTCCTTGAAGTCGAAGTTCTCAGTATAGAACTTGCGGCTCCGATCGAGGTTCTCGACGACGAAGTGGAAGCTGTCGTAGCCCAGAATCCCGCTGTGATCGGCCGCCATGATGGCGAAATAGCACGTGTAGGCAGCGGCCTCCAGCGCGTGCGACGCCAGCGGCACGCGCACGGTCTGCGTCGACCGCACGAAGTGCCGGTGGCGGCGCCTCGGAAGGGTAGAAGCAACAGGGCAGAGTGCGAGTCGAGGGACGACAATCGCACCCTGCCCTTCGGGGCATCGCTCAGGGGCAGTAGCTCTTGAACGAGTTGTAATAGGTGTTGCACGTCGAGTCGCTGGTACCGGCCGCCCCGTGCGCCTGGTCACACGCGCTCTTGATGCTCGCGTCGGTGATCGCCGCGCAGCACGTGGCGAGGTCCGCGCACGTCTTGCCGCTCGTGCCGCTCGTGCCGCTCGTGCCGCCGCTCGTGCTCGCGCAGGCGGGCGCCGTGCAGCCCTGCGCGCACGTCGTCGAACCAGAGAGGCACGTCGTGCACTCGGCCGTGGGCTTGGTGCACTTCGTGAAGCACGCCGTGTCGTTGCATGCGCATGCCTGCACGCACGTGATGTACGGACCGCACGGCCCGCTGAACGTGCCGCTCTTCCAGCCGGCGCCGTAGCACTCGGTGTACTTGCTGTCGCACGCCGTCAGGATGCAGTCGCTGTAGGTCTTGTTCTCGGCTTCCGTGCAGCTGTTCGTGGTGCCGGTTCCGCACTTGTTGATGCTGCTGCCGGAGGTGCCGGAGGTACCCGACGTGCCCGACGTGCCGGAGGTGCCCGACGTGCCGGAGGTACCCGACGTGCCCGAAGTGCCCCCGTCGGCGCCGCTTCCGGTCGAGCTGCTGGAGCAGGCGACCGCGAGCGCGAGCGAAGATGCCGTGAGGACCGTGCCGATGACGAAGCGAATGGAAGCCATTGAATTACTCCTGGAAAGAGGCCGCCTGGGCATCCCACCGGCGCCGCGCCGTTGCAACCCGTTTTGCGCCGCCGGTACCCTCGTCGAAGGTCGATCCGACAAGAGGTGCGCGCCAGGCACGCTACATCGAAGGCGGCGCGCTGGTACGCCGGTCCCGCGCGATGCGGCTCGCGGGTCCCAGGAGCAGCGCGATGCGCTCGAGGACGTCCTGCATCGGGGCGCGAACCGCGGGGTCGTCGACCCGCTGGAGCACGCTGCGCAGCACGTCGAACCAGTGGAACGACGTGAAGCCTCGCTCCGCCGCGAACCGTTCGAGCTCGGCGGCCGGCGCCACCACGTCGGGAAGTGATCCCCTTGCCGCATCGAAGAGCATGTTGAGCACCTCGACGAGCACGTAGGCGTCGACACTGTCGGCGCCGGCCTCGCGCGAGCGAGCGCTCGCCTCCGCGAGGGCGTCCTCGGCAGCCTCGCGCTCCCCGGACGCGAGCGCCTCGAGACACTTGGCCACCCACGCCAGCGCGGCCGCGCGACCGCGCGCCGAACCGATGCGCGCCTCGCCGAGCGCCGCGGCGGCCTCGCGCGCGGGGTCGTGATCGCCGAGCGCGAGGTGCGCGACCACCTCGAGGGACGCGGAGAGCACCTCGGCCTCGATGGCGCGCTCCGCATGCGCGGCCTCGCGTGCGGCCTGGAGCGGGGCAACGGCGTCCTTCCATCGACCCTGGACGATGAGCGCCGCCGCGCGATGATGCTCGGCCTCGTGCTCGAGGCTCGGCGCGTCACCGTGCGCGAGCAGCGTCGTCGCGCGCTCGAGCACGGCCAGCCCTTGCTCGGCACGACGCGGTGCATCGACGAGGAGTCGTCCCCACGCTGCGGAGGCGCATGCCTCGAGCAGCGGCGCGCCACTCTCGTTGGAGGCGCGGACGGCGCGCTCCAGATCGTCGCGTGCACGCCCTTCGTCGACGCGGACGCCGATCGCCGCCGCGAGGAGCGGGCGCACGACGCGGTCGAACGCGCTCCGTGCGCGCCCGTCGCCGGTCTCGAGGGGAGCGACGAGGTCGAGCCCCGCGCCGGACGTGAGCTCGCCCGAGCGCACGCGCGCTGCCGCCACGGCGATCCGCAGCGTGACGCGCGCGGACTCGATACGCCCGCGCGCCTCCACGTCGGCAGCGGCATCCGCGCGGTCGAGGCGTTCGAGGGACCGCGTACAGCGTGAGATGTCTCGCGCGGCGTCGTCGCGACCCGAGAGCGCCGCGGCGAACGAGGCGAGCAACGCCCCGAGCTCGGCCGGCACGGTATCGACCCACTTGTCCTCGCGATCGGAGTCGATGCGCGCTCGTGTCACGCGGCGAGCACGTGGCGCGAGGATCGTCGCGCCGACCGCGCGCGCGATGTCGCTGGAGAGCGCGAGGGGCTCGAGGATCAACGCCGCGGCGTCGAGCTCGAGACGCAGCGCGAGCGCCACGGCACGAGCGACACGTCCCGTCGGATTCCCTCGCTCGCGACGTGCGAGCGCGTCGAGCATGGGGAGGTCGAGGTGGCGCAGCGTCTCGCGCAGACCGTCGGAGCCGCTCTCCGGCAAGGCGCGAAGGCGGGTCGCCGGAGGTGGACGCGTGCTCAGCGTGCGCGACGAGAACGGCACCGAGCTGTGCCTGGCGGCCGGCGCGTACGACGGATGACGACTGGGCGACTGCGTGAGGATCGGAGTCGGAGCGAGAGACGACGGCACGACGCTCACCGACGGCACACGCATCGACGCGGGCGGCTGCGCGGGCGCCGCCGTCGAGGTCCGCCCCGCGGGCGGCGGTGCGGTCGACGTCGTGAACGTGAAGCCCGCGCGCCCGCCGCGCATGCTCGCCGGAGGTGCGTCGTCTCCGACCGTCGAGACCGGCGCGGTATCGAGGTCGATCACGGCAGAGAGCGCCTCGCTCGCGTCGCGATAACGCTTCGACGGGTCGCGCGCGAGCATGCGCGCGAGCACCGACGAGAGGGGCGGCGGCACGCGACCCTCGAGGACCGGCTCGGTCGTCATCCGTGCGCGAAGCTGCTCGCGACGGTCGGTGGGCGCGAACAGGTCGCCGTCTCCGAGCAGCTCGAAGAGGACGAGGCCGGCGGAGTAGACGTCCGCGCGCATGTCGGGAGCATGACCCGCGAGGACCTCAGGAGCCATCCACCTCACCGAGCCGATGACGACGCCGCTCTGCGGTGCGCTCGGTGGTCCGCTCTCGCCGAGCTCCTGCGCGAGCTCGGCGCGAGAGGTCATGCGCGCGAGTCCGAAGTCGATGAGCTTCGGGCCATCGAGCGCCTTCTCGGTACGCGGCACAAGAATGTTCGACGGCTTCACGTCGGCGTGGATGACGCCGGCCGCGTGCGCGACGGAGAGGCCCTCGAGCACACCACGCGCGACGCGAAGGATCTCGTGGGGCAGGAGCGCGCGGCCGAGGCCCTCGACCGAGAGCCACACGCCGTCGATGAGCTCGGTGACGAGCCACACGCCCTGCGGATCCTCACCGAGCTCGAATACGCGCGCGACGTGGCGTGAGCTCATACGCTTCAGCCGCTCGAGGATCGACGCCTCGCTGCGGAGCCGCTCGCCGAGGCGCACCGCGTCGAACCCCGGGGGCACGAGCTTGACCGCGACCTCGGTGTTGTCCTGGCGATCGCGCGCGCGGAACACGGTCGCGAAGCCACCCGATCCGAGGGCTTGGCCGAGCTCGTAGCGGCCCCCCAAAAGGGCGCGTTCTCCCACGAAGCCGAGCGTATCAGATCTTCGTCACGACGGAGGGATGCGGCCGACAGAGGCGCCTTCGCCGCCGTGGCCGGGGCGATCGTCGATCTCTTCGAGCACCTCGATGCGAGTGCCTACGTCGACGAGCGTGAGGTCGACGGGCGTCCGGAGCTTCATGCGGCGCCCAGGCTTGCCGCTCTCGGGACCGCGCATCTGGAGGTCGATGGCCGGCACCGCGCCGTAGACCCGCACGACATGGATCGTGTTCAGCCCGTCCGTCTCGACGAGCTGTTCGTGTCCGAGCACCTCGCGCGAGAGGAGCTCGACGGCGCCCTGCTCGACCTCCCTGAAGCGCATCTCCTCGAGCACGCCCTCGATGGCCTTGCCGAGGAGGCGATGCGGATGCGCGTGGATGGGCGTCATCGAGCCAGGCTCGCGCACGATCGCGACGAGCGCCCAGCCCGACTTGCCCTCCCAATACGTCACCCAGCGACAACCCTCTCCGTGCGGAAGCGGGCTGGTTCGCGCGGGAATCAGCTCGCCGATCGCGGGGCTCAGCTGATCGAGGAGCTTGCGCAGGAAAGCATCGTCGAACGCGCCTTCGCGCTCGACCGCGTCGAGGATCGACGTCGCTTCCGCGAGCGTGACCGTCTCGCCGTCGTCGAAGTGGCGGCGGACGAGCGCCGCGCGCACCTCGCCGCGCGTCATGGTGCGATGAAGGAGGAACGTCCCGAGCACGGTCGCGCCACCGATCGCGGCGGCAACGAGCGGAGCGCCGCGCGATGCCGCGGCGATCATCGCGAGCGTGACGAGCGCGGTGCACGCCGATGCGCCGCCGCCGACCGCGACCGCGCGCGCGCTCGAGCCGAGGATCGCGCGGAGCGACAGGTGGAGGCCGATGCCCGCGGACACCATCGCCATGAGCAGGTCGACCGCGAGCTTGTCGACGGAGAGGAGACCCGTCCACGCGGCGTGACCCGGGGCGACCCGATCGCCGAGCGCCCGAACGACCGCGAA
>JANXVA010000044.1 GCA_025351875.1 Myxococcales bacterium
GAACCGTCCCTCTTGGCCGCCACCGCGGGCGCGTCCACGTCCTTGTTCTCGAGCAGGAGGAAGATCCGCTCGGCGCCGGTCATCGACGACTGGATCTGGGTGTAGCGCGCCGACAGATCGCGGATGGGTCCGAAGAACTGCTCGATGTAAGCGATGAACGCGACCAGCGTGCCAAACGACACCCGCTCGCTGACCACGTGGGCGCCCGCGTACCAGATCATCGCCGCGACGCAGATCGACGACACCATCTCGACCGCGGCGTCAAGCGTGGAGTCGAGGGCGATCGACTGAAAATTGGCGTCGCGGTAGGCGACGTTGATGGCGTCGAACTCGGCGCGCGCCGCCTCCTCGCGGGAGTAGGCCTGGACCACGCCCATGCCGCTCACCTGCTCGGCCAGGAACGCGTTGAGCCGCGCCGTCTTCACGCGGATGGCCCGATAGGCCTGCCGCGCTCGACCGCGCACGTACCAGACGACGACGCCCACGACCGGGAGCGCGCAGAAGGCGATGAGTGACATGCGCACGTCGAGGACGAGCATCATGATGACGATGCCGATCAGCGCGACGAGATCACCGATGGCGTTGAGCACACCAGAGGCGAAGAGCTCACCGACCGCGTCGACGTCGTTCGTGGCGCGCGTGACGAGCCGACCGACGGGCGTGCGATCGTAGTAGCGGAGCTCGAGCCGCTGCATGAACTCGAACAGGTGGGTCCGCAGGTCGGCCATCGAGCGCGCGCCGGCGATCTGCATCGTGTACGCCTGCAAGAACGTCAGCACCTGAGTGCCGACGACGAGCAACGAGAGCATGATGCCGTACCGCATCAGGCCTTCGGGGTGGTCGTTCTGGGCGTTGGCGACGAGACGCCCCATCACCACCGGACGCACCAGCCCGAGGATCGCCGCGACGAGGATCATCGAGAGCGACGCCACGAGGAACTTCGCGTGCGGCCTCATGAACGGCCAGAGGCGACCGAGGAGCTGCGAGTCGTAAGCACGTCCGAGGCGCTCCTCCTCGTGGAAGTCGCGGAGCGTCGTCATGCCGGCACCACGGCGGGCGCGCCCGCCAGCGGCTCGTCGATGTCGACGGCCTCGAGCTCGGACTTCGCGGACTGCTCCGCGGCGAACTTCGCGTAGAGCCCGCCCCCCGCCGCGAGCTCGTCGTGCGTTCCGCGCTCGATGACGCGCCCCTCGTCGAGCACGATGATCTGGTCGCAGCGCGCTGCCGCGGCGACGCGATGCGTGATGAGGATGACCGTGCGCGCCTCGGCCTGACGCTCCACGGCGTCGAGGATGGCCGACTCCGTCTTCGCGTCGACCGCGGAGAGCGGGTCGTCGAGCACGAGCACCTTCGGCTCGCGGACCAGCGCGCGCGCCAGCGCGATACGCTGCTTCTGCCCGCCCGAGAGCTGCACGCCGCGCTCGCCGACCACCGTATCGAACTGCTCGGGCAACCCGAGGGCCTCCTCGAGGACCTGCGCCTCGCGCGAGGCGATGCGGATCCGCGCGGTGCCCTCCTCGGACTCGGGCTCATCGAGACAGAAGCCGATGTTTCGCGAGACGGTCGTCGAGAAGAGGAACGCGTCCTGCTGCGCATATCCGATCGACTCCCGGACCGCGGAGAGCGGCAGCTGGCAGACGTCGTTGCCGTCGATCGTCACCGCCCCCGCCGGCGTGGGCAGGAGGCGCGCGAGGAGCATCGCGAGCGTCGACTTGCCTGACCCCGTGCGACCGACGATCGCGATCGAGCCGCCCGCCGGCACCTCGAAGGACACGTCGTCGACGACCTTGCGGTCGCCGTAGGCGAACGAGAGGCCGTGCACGCCGATGGCGCCGCGGACCTCGGCGGGAGCGGGCAACGGTCCGTCCGTCACCTCGGGGATCGCGTCGAAGATCTGCTTGAGGCGCTCGTAGCCGGCACGGCCGCGCTGGACGATCGAGATCGAGAAACCCAGGGCGATCATCGGCCACATCATGCGGCCGTAGGCGAGCCAGAACGCGAAGAAGTCGCCGCGGGTGATGCCGCCTGCATCGGCGCCGCGCTGCAGGAGCGACGCGCCGTACCAGAAGAACGCGAGCACCCCGAGTGAGCTCACGGCGCCGACCATCGGGAACATGAGACCGCGGATCCGCGCGAGCGCGAGGCTCGCCTCGAGGTACGCGTTATTCGCCTTCTGGAACCGGCTTCGCTCGCGCTTCTCGAGGGCGAAGCTACGGACGATCCGTACGCCGGCAAGGTTCGTCTGGAGCACCTCGCTCAGCTTGCCTAGCGTCTCCTGGTTCGAGCGTGTCCTCGCGAACATCGTGCGCGAGAAGGATCGCGTGATGACGATCATGAACGGCAGCATCACGAACGAGACGAGCGAGAGCTTCAAGCTGACTGTGAGCATGACCTGCAGCGCGCTCGCGAACGCGAGCGTCACGTTGACCACGTTCAGGATGCCGAAGCCGAGGAGCAGGCGAACCTGCTGGAGATCGCCCGTCGAGCGGCTCATGATCTCGCCCGCCGACATCGTCCGATAGAACGCGGTGCCGAGTCGGTGCAGCCGATGCAACAGGAGGGCGCGCAGCTCGTACTCGGCGTCGCGCCCGGCATTGAAGATGAACCAGCGGCTCGCCACGCGCGCGACGAACGCGATGACGGCGAGTCCAAGGATGATGACCGCAGGGCGCGTCACCCGATCCGGAGCGCCACCGAAGACCGCGTCGATCGCAGCCTTCGACATCCAGTCGATGCGATTCAGCGAGAGCTGGAACAGCCCGAGCACGAGCGTCCCCGCAACGTACCGGGGCAAGTGCCGCCTGAACTGGCCGCCGAGGGAGACCGGAAAGCCGGCGGGTCCGGAGGCGTCTACGGAGTCGTTTGACGGGGTTTCGCGGGACACGAGGCGGACCGATTCATACCAGGAGATCCGGGCTTGGGGCTTGGATGCTCAGGTCTTGCGTACGTTGCGGGGCCTTCGGTGGGAGCTCGCAAGCATCGGGCGCGTGCCCTCGGTGCTCGCGACGAGGTCCTTGAGATCGAGCGTCGCGGCGAGGAGGCCGAGCCGCACCCGGGCGCGGCCCTTCGAGTCGAGCTCTTGCACGATGCCGACCTTGTTCGCGAAAGCGCCGGCGAGAACACGAACGCGCGTGCCTTTTTCGATGGCAATCTTGGGGTCGACCTCGGTGGACAGCGCCGGCCGGGCGCCCCTCGCCCGCATCATCGTCTGGAGCATCGGCCGGCGGGCGGGCACCGAACGGCCCTCGCCGCGGCCGCGCTCCGTGGCCTCCGAGGTCGACGCATCCTCGCCGGCGGGAGTCTTGGTGCCGGCTCGCGACGCCGGTCCGGCACCCTCGCGCTCGGCGACGGTGAGCAGGCGCCGCGCGTCCTCGCGCTCGCGCCGCGATCCCTCGATGCGAACGGGCTTCTTGTGGACGCTCCTTCGCTTGCGACGCTCCTCGCGGCCACGCTCGCGTCGCTCCTCGTTGCGTGCGCGCCCGGCGCGCCACGCCCCGCGACGCCCCGAGCCGATGAGGTCGTTGTCGGGAGCCCACGCGACGAGCTTGTACGCATGCGCCAGCACCACGAGCGCGTCGGCAAGCTGCTCGTCGAGCTCGCTCGAGTGGGCGAGCGCGATCTCGCGCTTCACGCTCCAGCCGACCCACAAAGCTCGCCGGCTTCGCTGACTGTCGTCGAGCAGCGCGCGTACGTCGTCGGCGCTGGCGTTCTCGGCGCTCGGAAAGCTCGGGACCCCGATGACGCCGATCGCGAACTCCTGCGGGAGGGTCTCGAAGAGCGTCGTGAGCTCGAGGAGGCGCGGCGGATCGCCGAGGCGCGCCCGCAGGTTCTTCACGTCGGCCTCGGCCTCCGGACACACCTCGAGGCTCACCTCGACGTGGACGCTGTCGATCGTGAGCGCGAGATACGCATGCGCGCGCAGCGGGTCGACGTCCGACTCGCTGCGCGGCACGCCGGAGCGCCCGAACTGGTCGCGGACGAAGATCACGCGCTGCGCGATGGATCGCGGCGCGCGCGACGAGAGGTGCTGCTCCACCTCGTCCGGCACGACGACCTCGAGCGCGAGCCCGAGCTGCTCGAGCCTCGGGACGATGCCGCGAGCCCAGACCTCGATGCGCTCGCGGAGGCCACGCCGTTGCGCCGCGGGAGTCGAGGCCTCTGCGGTGAAGCCGCCGCGGGCATGGCTCGCACCGCGGCCGGAATGTCCGCCGCGCGACGGCGGGTTGATCGGCTCGAGGAAGGCGTCGAAATCGGCGCTCGACAGGGCGAGCTCGGCGAACGCGGCGGGAGCGCCTTCCGGCGCGGCGGCCTTCACACCGTCGAAGATACGGGGCCAGCCTGGCTCGGTCAACGGCGCGGCGGCACAAGTGCCTAGAATTTCAGCATTTGCGCTGGCACGGCCGCCACTTGACGCAACGCGTTATCGTCCCCATGCTGAGGTTCATGCCGCTGGCCGTCCCTGCCCCCGCTGAGTCGCACCCCTCGGAGCCTGCGAGCTACGCCGTCGTGCCCCCGCGGGCACGCGGAATGACCTTCGGGCACGAGGTGTTGCTCGCCTTGATCATGGCCGTCGCGATGGGCGCGACGGCCTTCTTTTACCGGTGAGCGCCCTCCGAGGGTCCGCTGACTCGAACGAACAACCGTGGTAGATCCGCCTTCGTGCCTCGACCGCCCAAGACCTCCGCAGGTGCCACAGGTCCCGCGGGCCCGCCCAAGACGGGCGCGACGCGCGCGAAGAAGGCTCGCGGCAAGGCTGCCGCGCCGACCACGAACGCGACGACAGGCGATGAGGCCGACGAGCTGGACGGCGCCGCTGCGGCCAAGGCCGAGGGCGCGGAGGATGACGCGGACGAGGACGCGCCCGCCAGCGTGACAGGCGCCCGGGACTCCGAGCCCGTCGCCACTCCCGACGACGACGCGTTCGCGGAGCCACGCGACAGTGACGTCGAGGTCGTGGACGCCGACGCCGACGACCGGCACTCGGTCCCGCTCTCGCGCGACCTGGCACGGGCGACGAGCGGCTCGATGGAGCGACTCGACCCGATGGCCGCCTACCTGCGGGAGATCCAGCGACACCCGCTGCTGACTCCGGAGGAGACGCACGCCCTCGCCTCGCGATTCATCGCCACTCAGGATCCGAAGCTCGCCGCGCGCCTCGTGACGTCGAACCTGCGGCTCGTGGTGAAGATCGCGTACGAGTATCGCCGCGCCTACAAGAACATCATGGACCTCGTGCAGGAGGGCAACATCGGCCTCATGCAGGCGGTGAAGCGGTACGACCCGTACCGCGGCGTGAAGCTCTCGTCGTACGCCGCGTGGTGGATCCGCGCGTACATCCTCCGCTTCATCCTGAACAACTGGCGCCTCGTGAAGCTCGGCACCACGCAGGCCCAGCGGAAGCTCTTCTTCAACCTGCGCAAGAAGCGCTCCGAGCTCCAGGCGATGGGCATCGATCCCACGAACGAGGAGATCGCCAAACAGCTCAACGTGCCCGAGAGCGACGTCGCCGAGATGGACGTGCGCCTCGCGCAGAGCGAAAAATCGCTCGACGCACCGGTCGGCGACTCCGACGGCCGCTCGATCGCCAAGGTCGACATGATGCCGAGCGTCGGCGCCGGCCCCGAGGCGCAGATGGCCGACAACGAGCTCCAGGCGCTCGTGAAGGACAAGCTCGCCGAGTTCCGCGGCACGCTCGTGGGCAAGGAGAAGGACCTCGCGATCTTCGATCTGCGCCTCGTCGCCGACGACCCGCTCACCCTCCAGGACCTCGGCGATCGCTTCGGGATTTCGCGCGAGCGCGTGCGCCAGCTCGAGCAGCGCCTCCTCGGTCGCTTGCGCGACTACCTGAAGCGCGAGATGGGCGACGCAACGGACTCGCTCTGAGCCTGGCTCGTGGCGGGTATCCTCTACGTCGTCGCGACTCCGATCGGCAACCTCGCCGACCTGACGCTCCGCGCGATCGAGACTCTCAAGACCAGCCATCGCATCGCCGCGGAGGACACGCGACGCACGCGCCAGCTGCTCTCGCACCTCGGGATCGAGGGTAAGCCGCTCGACGCGCTGCACGCGCACTCGAGCACTCGCGACGTGGCCAAGCTCGTCGAGCGGCTCGAGTCCGGTGAGTCGATCGCCCTCGTGACCGACGCGGGAACTCCCGCGGTCAGCGACCCAGGCGATGCGCTCGTGAAGGCCGCGATCACGGCGAACGTGCGCGTCGTGCCGATCCCTGGCGCGAGCGCGGTGCTCGCAGCGCTCGTGGCCAGCGGCCTCGCTAGCGGCGTCGGGTTTCGCTTCGTCGGGTTCTTGCCGCGTGACGGCGCCGCGAGGCGCGACGGCGTCGCGACGATCTGCGCGACAGCCGAGCCCGTCATTGTCTTCGAGTCCCCCGAGCGGACGCAGGCGACGCTTGCCGAGCTCGCCGACGCGATGCCCGAGCGCCCGGCATGCGTCGCGCGCGAGCTCACGAAGCTGCACGAGGAGGTGGTGCGCGGGACGCTAGCCTCGCTCGCGAAGGACCGCGATGGGTGGCGCGGCGAGATCGCGATCGTGCTCGGTGGCTGGACGCCCGACATGCGAACCGAGGTGATCGACGACGTCGCGATCGACGCGCGAATCGATCGCGAGCTCGAAGGGGGCACGCATGCGAAGACGGTCGCCGACGTCGTCGCTGCGTGGTGCGGCAGGCCCCGCCGCGAGATCTACGAGCGCGTGGTACGCCGCAAGTCGAGCCGGCGCGCTTGAATCGAACCGCGCTTCGCTCGGGGATCTAGAGCGCGGGACCGAGCGCCTGATCGACCGCACGTGCGTCGAAGCCGACGAGGATGCGGCCACGCACGTCGAGAACGGGAATCGAGCCGCCGCGCACTCCCGCTTTGGCGAGCTTCGCCTGCATCTCGCGCTGCTTTCCGCTGTCGCGCTCGATGTCGTGCTCGACGAAGGCCACGCCCTTCTGCTTCAGGTACGCCGCGGCTTGATGACACGGCCCACACCATGAAGCGCCGTAGATGATGACAGCGGGTCTCCCGGCAACGTCACCCGCTACGCCCGCGGCTGTCGGGGCCGACGGCGCAGCCTTCGGCGCGAGCACGGCGGTGCCGCTCTTCGTGCGACGCGCGACGGCGACGTCCTCGAACTCGGTGCGCGGCACGGTGCGCACGGCGTAGGTGCCGTCGGTGCCGGCGGTGCGGAGGTCGACGACGAACACGCGATCGCCGGTCGGTGTGTCCGCCGCGGGGTCGAGCGCTCGCACCCGCACGACGTCGCGCGCTGCGGGAGGCACGTCGGCCACGCGCTGCTCCACGTGGAACTCGCCCTTCTCGTCGATCCACGTGAGCTGCAGTCCGTCGGTCATGTCGCGGACGACGGGCGGATCGGGCGACGCCTCGGCGACGGCATCGGGCTTGCGCTTGCAACCACCGACGGCCGCGACCAGGCCGCACAGCGCGAGGACGCACGCGAGAAGGAGGACGCGGGCCGTGAGGCTACGAGAGGAGCGCACCACGCCCGAGGATGCAGTGTCCGGCGTTTGCATACAAGCTCAGCCGGAGAGCTCTTCGCCGAGCTTGGTCCATTCCGTCATGAGGAGGTCGACCCGCTTCGCGAGCGCCTGCTCCTCCGCGGCCATCTTGGCAAGCTTCGCCCAGTCGCCGGCGGGGTCTTCACGGAGCTTGTCGCGCATGTCGGCGAGCTGTTTTTCGCCGGCGCCGATGAGCCCCTCGAGGTCCTTGAAGCGACGCTCGCGCTTCTCGCGCTCACGCGACGACTGCTTCTGCGCCTCGTGCTGCGGCTTCTTCGCCGCATCCGACAGCGCGGGCGGAAGATCGCTCTTCTTCGCCTCGCGAGCCTCGCGGGCCTCGGCCTTGCGGTCCTTCCGCGGTTCGGCCTTCGGCGGGGCGTGCGCCGCGGCGAAGTCGGAGAACCCGCCCGGGTAGAGCTCCACGTTGCCGTCCCGAACGCTGACGATCCGTGTGGTCACGGTCTCGAGGAAACGTCGGTCGTGAGAGACGAGCAGCACCGTGCCGTCGAACCCGACCAGGGCCTCCTCGAGGATCTCCGCTGCAGGGATGTCGAGATGGTTGGTGGGCTCGTCGAGGAAGAGCAGGTTCCTCGGCTCGAGGAGGAGCTTCGCGAGCGCGAGGCGTGAGCGCTCGCCGCCGGAGAAGCCGGCGACGACGCGCAGCGGATCGTCGCCCCAGAAACGAAAGCGCGCGAGGTACTGGCGCGCTCCCTCCGCGTTCAGGTCGCCACGGATGCTGCGAACCTCCTCGATGGCGGTGTTCGATGGGTTCACGGCGCCGAGGTGCTGATCGAAGTAGCCCTCTTGCAGGTTCGTGCCGCGCTTCACGTGGCCGGTGTCGAGCTCTCGGTCACCCTTGCCGGCAAGGAGCTTGATGAAGGTCGACTTGCCGGCGCCGTTCGGCCCGACGATCCCGATGCGCTCGCCGCGGCGCACGAGGAGATCGACCCCCTCGAAGAGGACGCGCCCGCCGCGCGAGGCGGCGAGCCCTTTGGCGTCGAGCACGATGTCGCCCGAGCGCGCGGCCTCGGCGAAGCGAAAGCTGATGCGATCGGCGACGGCCCACACGTCCTCGGGACCCGCGACGCGATCGAGCTTGTCGAGCATCTTGCGGCGGCTCTGGGCTTGCCGCGACTTCTGCCCCGCCATGTTCTTGCGGATGAAGTCCTCGGTCTTGTCGACGAAGGCTTGCTGACGCTCCATGATCGCGCGTTCGCGGGCGAGATCGCCCTGGCGCGCCACCGCGTACTCGCTGTAGCGCAGCGGGTAGACCCGCAGACCGCGGCTGCCCAGCTCGAGCGTCTGCGTGGAGACGGCGTCGAGGAACGCTCGATCATGGGAGACGACGAGCACGGCGCCGCGATAACCACGAAGCCAGCTCTCGAGCCACGAGATCGTGTCGAGATCGAGGTGGTTCGTGGGCTCGTCGAGCATGAGCAGGTCGGGCTCGAGCGCGAGAATGACGCCGAGATGCAAGCGCCCACGCTCACCGCCCGAGAGCGACGCGACGGGGCGCGCGAGGTCGGCTTGCGAGAACCCGAGCTTCGCGGCGATGGCCGCCACGCGGTGCTCGAGGTCGTCACCGCGCGCGACGTGGTAGCGATCGGTGACGTGCGCGAGGTGCGCGAGGGCGCGCTCGTCGCCGCTCGCCGCCTCGTGCTGGGCGGCCGCCAGCTGCTCGCGGAGCTCGACGATGTCGCCGAAACCTGCGAGGAACGCGGAGAGGACGTCGCCCTTCGCGACGAGCTCGTGCGACTGCCGGTAGTAGCCGACCGACACCTCCTTCTTCACCACGACCGAGCCGCCGTCCGGGTCGACCTCCTTCGCGAGGAGGCGCAGGAGGGTCGACTTGCCGGCGCCGTTCGGGGCGACGAGCGCGGCGCGTTCGCCGATGGCGAGCGTGAACGTGACGCCCTCGAACAGCGTGTCGCCGGCGTAACCGAAACGCAGGTCCGCGACCTGGAGGACCGTCATCGAGCGAGCGATATAGCCGTTGCTGCGCGCGAGGTCACTGCCGTTGCGGCTAGCGCGGCCTCAAGGGAGCTTCTTCTTCACCGTGGGGACGTAGGCTGACTTCGGCGGGGCATCGCGATCGCGACGTGCGTTCAGATCGGGGTCGTTCGTGATCCGGCGGAGGTCCCTGGCGAGGTCCTTTGCGTACGCGATCCAGAACTCGCGACCAGGGTCGCCCTCCGTCTCCGGGACCACCGCGCGGAGCGCCTCGATGACCTCGGGCGGCGCGACGTTCACGAGCAGGGCGATGGCCTCGGCGCGGCTCGGGTAGAGATCCGAGGGAGCGGGCGGACGATAGGGCGTTGCCGTGCCCGACGAGCCGACGACGAACACGTCGCTCAGCCGTTCGCGCGGTCCTTCGCCCTTCGTGAGCCAGTCGACGGAGACGCCGAGCGCGTGCGCGAGCTTGCGCGCCGTATCGAGCGGCAGGCGGGCGCCCCGGTCGCCGGAGCGGAGCGAGTTGACGTACTGCGACGTGAATCCGGCGCGCCTCGCGAGCTCGCCGCCGCTCAGGGCGCGCGACTCCATCGCCTGCCCGAGCCGGGTCTGCCAGTCCTCCGGGGCGTCGTCAGTGGGGACCGTCTCGCGGCGCGTCACGTCGCTCAATCTAGCCGGGAACGCTCCCCCCGTCATCCGCTCAGGTGACATCAGTTGACAACTATAGTTTCTGTTTCATGTTGTTGTCATGAGATTCTACCGAGCCGAACCCGACCCCTTTCCGACCCACCCTGCCGGGCAATCTCCGCCGAAAATGCTCATTTCGGCCGCCGCGAGCACCGATCAGGGCCAGCAACGGAGCGACAACCAGGACCGTGTCGTCGTCGCCAGCGCGGCCGGGGGGCTCGCCTGGGAGGCTCCCGCGGCGCTCGCGATGGCGGTCGACCCGTCTGCCGGCTTCTACGCGCTGGTCTGCGACGGAATGGGCGGAGAGGCCGGCGGCGCCGTCGCGAGCCAGCTGGCCGTCGAGACGATCGCAGGCGCGATGCGCGCCCGCTGGATGCAGCGCAACGCCGAGCCCGCGGGGTCGGTTGCGATCGACGAAGCGCGCATCGGGCTCGCCCTCATCGCGAGCTTCGAAGCTGCGTCCGCGCGCATCAAGCAGACCGCGCGCGAGGAGCCCATCTTCGCTCGCATGGGCACGACGGCGACGCTCGCGACGGTGGTCCACGGCGCGCTGCTCTGCGCACAGATCGGCGACAGCCGCGCCTACGTGCTCCGCGGCGACAACCTCGTCCAGCTGACGGAGGATCAGACGATGGCGGAGTTTCTCCGGAAGACAGGCGCGGTACCGCCGGAGCAGATCGCGTCGATCGTCGGACCGAACGTGATTCTCCAGGCACTCGGGAGCTCCACGCGGCTCGAGGTCGTGGTCACGCGGACCCCGCTCGCGCAGGACGACATCGTGCTCGTCTGCTCGGACGGCCTCTTCGGGGTGGTCGACGATGCCGAGATCCGCGATCTCCTCCGTACCTCGGACCGCAACCTCAGCGTCGCGTGTGAGCGGCTCGTCGCGCTCGCCAACGAGCGCGGGGGCCCGGACAACATCTCGTGCGCTGCGTTCGTGGTCGCGGGTGAGGAGCTGCCGGCCCCCTCGCTTGCCGTGTCGATCACGACGTTGACGCCGCCGCCGACCTTCCGATGAGCAAGCTCAGCTCAGGCGACGACCTGCTTCAGCAGCGCCACGGTGTCATCCATCGAGACGCGGTCGTGCGGCGACTGCGCGAGGAACTGCTCGATCTTCGGCATGCGTGCGAGGGCTTCGTCGAGCTGGCGATCCGAGCCCTTGGCGTAGGCGCCGAGCATGACGAGATCACGCTTGGCCTCGTAGTGGGCGACGAGCGAACGCAGCTTGCGCGCGGCATCGCGATGCTCGGGACCGACCACGGCGTCCATGACGCGCGAGAGAGAGACCGTGGGGTCGACCGCGGGATAGCGCCCTCGCGCGGCTATCGTGCGGTCGAGCACGACGTGACCGTCGAGGATGCCGCGCACCTCGTCGGCGATCGGCTCGTCCATGTCGCCACCCTCGACGAGCACCGTATAGACCGCGGTGATCGAGCCGCGCGAGCCCTGGCCGGAGCGCTCGAGGAGGCGCGGCAGCATCGCAAAGACGCTCGGGGGATAGCCGCGACGCGCCGGCGGCTCGCCTGCGGCCAGCCCCACCTCACGCTGCGCGCGCGCGAAGCGTGTGACCGAGTCGACGAGGAGCATGACGCTCTTGCCCTGATCGCGGAAGTGCTCTGCGTAGGCGGTGGCAACCTGGGCCGCGCGGAGACGCTCGAGCGCAGCGACGTCGCTCGTCGCGACCACGACGACGCTCCGTGCGAGACCCGCTGCGCCCAGCGCATGCTCGAGGAACTCGCCGACCTCGCGACCGCGCTCTCCGACGAGCGCGACGACGACCACGTCGGCCTCGGTCCCGCGCGCGATGGCGCCGAGAAGCGTGCTCTTGCCTACGCCGGATCCTGCGAACAGACCCACACGCTGTCCCTCACCGAGCGTCAGCAGACCGTCGAGGACTCGCACACCCGTCGCGAGCGGGCGGCTCACCGGGCGACGCGCGAGCGCCGCCTCCGGGTCGCGGTCGACCGGCACGAGCTCGCCGCCCTCGATCGCACCGCGACCGTCGAGCGGGCGACCCAGCCCGTCGACGACGCGACCGAGGAGCGCATCCGAAGCGCGCACGAGGAAGCCGCCGCCCGTCGCCTCGACCTCGTCGTCGGGGCCGACACCGGCGAGCGCACCGAGCGGCATGCCCACGGCCTCGCCGCGATCGAAACCGACCACCTCGCACGCGAGAGGCTCGCCCTTTCGAAGCACGCGCACAACATCTCCGACGCGCACGCCCGGCATGCTGAAGCGGAGGCTGAGGCCGGTAACGGCCAGCACCCGGCCGGTCGCGTGGAGCGCAGGCGTCGCGGCCAGCTTCGCCTTCAGGGCATCGAGGGGCGAGCTCACGAGCGAAGGGCCATGTCCCTGGCGCCTACTTCGCGGCGGCGACGCGCGCGGGCTCGCCTGCGTCGCCTACCGTCGAAGCGGGTGCGAGCTCCTCGTGGAGCTCCTGGATGAGCTTCTTCGCGCGATCGCTGAGCGATGTGGGGACGTCGACCTGGACGACGCCGATGAGCGAGCCGCGCCCGCGGCCGTCGAGCCGGGGAATGCCCTGGCTCTTGATCGTGAAGACCGAGCCGGACTGCGTTCCCGCGGGGATCTTGAGGGCGACGGTGGGCTGCGCCTCTTCCGTGTCGGCGTCACCCAGCGCGGGGACGCCGACCTCCGCACCGAGCGCGGCGTCCGCAAACGACACGTGGAAGCGCGTGACGAGATCCGCGCCGTCGCGTTCGAAGCGCGTGTCCTCCTCCACGTCGAGCTCGACGTAGAGATCGCCGGCGGGGGCGCCCTGCGGGCCAGGCATGCCCTGACCAGGAACGCGCAGGCGCTGACCGGCGTCGATGCCGGCGGGGAACGCGACGACGACCTTGCGCGACTTCTCGACGGCGCCTCGGCCTTCGCACGACTTGCAGTGGTGCTTGATGACGACGCCCTGCCCACCGCACTTCGGGCACGGAGTCGTGAACATGACGAAGCCGCGGGCGTTCGAGACGTGACCGCTACCGCGGCAGTGTCCGCAGGTCTCCGGCTTCGTGCCGGCCTTGGCGCCCGTCCCGCTGCAGTCGTCGCAACGAACGGGAGCGTGGACCGTGACCTCGCGCTTCACGCCGAAGGCGGCCTCGCGCAAGGTGAGGCGGGCCTGCATCCGCAGGTCGCCGCCGCGCGCCTGCCGCCTCTGACCGCCCCCGCCGCCGAACCCGCCGCCTCCGGAGAACATCTCCGCGAAGAGGTCCTGCATGTGGGCGAAGACGTCCGATGCACCGCTGAAGCCGCCGCCGCCGCCCTCGAGGCCGGCATGGCCGAACTGATCGTAGATGCGCCGTTTCTCGTCGTCGGAGAGGACCTGGTAGGCCTCGTTGCAGGCCTTGAATTTGGCCTCGGCGTCGTTGTCGCCCGGATTGCGATCGGGGTGATGCTTCAGCGCTTCGCGCTTGTACGCCTTGCGGATCTCATCGGCGCTGGCACCGCGCTCGACGCTCAGGACTTCGTAGTAATCGCGCTTTTCAGACATACAACCTGGTCCGTCAATCTCCCCGGGCCCAGACTGGACGACGAGGTCACGCGCAGCGACTGCCGCGGCAAGGTAAGACGTGGATATTCCGTGTCAACGGGCCTACGGCTCAGCTCACCAGCTGCGACGATTCTAGCCTTCGGGGTGCGTTACGCGCCCCTTCATCTGTTCGAGCAGCGCAGCCTGCCGCGCAAGCTCCTCGCGCGCGCGTGAGAGCTCCTCGCCCGACTCCGCAGCGACCCGTGCGGCATGCTCCTGCGTCAAAGCCTGTCGCAGTGCGTCGATCTCGTCGCGTGTCCGCGCGAGCTCCGCCTCGGGGTCGGAGCCGGCCGCCTCGAGACGAGCCTTGGGCGCCGGCGGCGGGGCGGCTCGCGCGGGAGTCTGGAGACGCACCTCTCGCTCGAGCGCGACGACGAGACGCGCCTTTTCGTTTTCGAGCTCCGAGATCCGCCACGCCTGCGCGACGAGCTCGCCTTCGCGACGCGCGACCTGCAGCGCGAGATCGTCGAGCTTGCGTCGAAGTCGCGCGACCTCCTCGGGGGCGACGCCGGGCATGGCAGGCGCCGCTTCGAAGACGTGCGCGGTCGCCCCTGCGCCCTCGCGGACTTCCTCGAGCGAGACGACCTGATCGCCACGCTCAACGCGGAGCTCGACGCCAGCGCGAGCCACCCGCCCGCCGACGACTCCCACGCCGCCGACACGGCGCGCCTCGAGGAGCAGCTCCGTGA
>JANXVA010000053.1 GCA_025351875.1 Myxococcales bacterium
CGGCGAGCAGGTCGGCGGGCTGCGCAAACTCCTCGTTACGTGCAAAACGCACGTATCCGAGACGACCGCCGAGCTCGGGGTGGAGAAACGCGAGGTGCTTGCCGAGCGCCTCGACCGTGGAGACGGTCGCCGGGACGTCCAGGCTCTCCTCCTCCTTGCCGACGAGGTCGCGCACGGCGGCAAAGTAGAGGACGGTGAGCTTCAACCGTGCTCCTTCGTCGGATGGGCGGCATGACCCGCGCGTCCGTGGAGGAGATCGACGGCGTGCGCGAGGATCGGCGCGATGAGCTCCCTCGCGCCGAGCCGCACGGCCTTCTCGCTTCCTGGTAGCGAGAAAACGATGCGCGTGCCGATGGTGCCCGCGGTCGCGCGCGAGAGGATCGACCGCACCCCGACCTGCTCCCAGGAGAGCCGACGAAAGGCCTCGCCGAAGCCCTCGAGCCTCTTGTCGAAGAGCGCCTCGAGCGCCTCGTACGTGCGATCGCGCGGCGCGATGCCGGTGCCGCCGGAGAGGACGATCGCGTCGGCCTCGTCGTTCTCCATCACCTCCCGAAGGACGGCGTGAATCCGCTCGGGCTCGTCCGGCACGATGACGTGGCGCACGTGCTGGAAGCTGACGAGCTCTTCCGCGAGGGCGCGGCCGGAGAGATCGTCGGCGGCCGTGCGGGTATCGCTGACCGTGACCGTGATGACGCGAGGCGACATGACGCGGGATGCTACTCGCGGTAGGTCGAGAGCGAAACCGTGGGTGGCGTCGTCGCGTAGACTTCATGGGCTCGGCCGGGCCGCCACGCTCCCCCGATTTCCGCTAGTATTGGCCCTCTCGATGGTCGCCCTCCCCGTCCTCCAGAACCGCCCTGCGGCCGCACCTCAGGTGCAGCCGCGCTCGGTGCGCCTGTCGCTGACGGATCGCTGCGATCTCGCGTGCATCTACTGCCGTCCGGCAGGCAAGGAGGGCTACTTCGAGGAGAAGCTCGACCTCGAGGCGTGGCAGACGATGGTGCGCGGCCTGGTCGCCGCCGGCGTGCGCCGGGTGCGACTCACCGGCGGTGAGCCGCTCCTCCATCGCGAGGTCGTCGCGGTCGTTCGCTTCCTCGACACGCTCGGGCTCGACGACGTCGCCGTGACGACGAACGCCACGCGCCTCGAGAGGCTCGCCCGGCCGCTCCGCGACGCGGGGCTCCGGCGCGTGAACATCTCGCTCGACAGCCTCGACGCCGAGCGCTTCGCACGCATGACGCGAGGAGGCCGCCTCGACGTCGTGATGCGCGGGATCGACGCCGCGCTCGAGGCTGGCTTCGACGAGATCAAGCTCAACGCCGTGATCGTACGAGGCGAGAACGACACCGAGGTCGAGGCGCTGGTGCGCTGGTCGTGGGAGCGCGGGATCGTGCCTCGCTTGCTCGAGGTCATGGCCATCGGCGAGGGCGCGAACCTGAAGGACCGCGTCGTCACCGCGAGCGAGATGCGCGCGCGGCTCGCGCACCTTCTGGAGAGCGGAGACGCCACGCGCGAAAAGGACCGCGGTCCGGCGGGCTATCTCTACGCACGTCACGACAACGCGAAGAAGGTCGGCTTCATCACCGGCACGAGCGATACCTACTGCAAGGGCTGCGATCGCCTGCGCGTCGCGGCCGACGGCACGCTGCGGCCCTGCCTCGCCACCAACGACGGCATATCTGCCGCGAGCGTCGCCCGCAGCGGCGACTCGGCGGGCGTGGCGCTCGCCGTCGCCGACGCCTGGACGATGAAGCCCGACGGCGAGTCGTTCAAGGGCTGCACCGAGACGAGCGCCAAGGACGTCTCCATGCGCGGCATCGGCGGGTAGGCTTCGGCGACGTCGCCGCGGAGCTGTTTCCGGAGCCCGCTTCTCGGTCAGGTCTCGCCGACGTCGAGGCCGACGATCTTCATGAGTCGCAGGGCGTTGGAGCTCTGGACGACCCCGGTTCGAAGCTTGTAGTCGAACGTCATCACCTCGCCGTTCACCTGCTCCTCGAAGTGGATGTTGCGGACGTGGTCCGGCATCTCCGTCTCGAGATCACCGAGGCCGAGATCGTGGGTCGACACGGCGCCCATCGCGCCCTGTGCGAGCAGCTCGCGCAGGATGGCGCGCGCTCCGATGAGGCGTTCGCGCGTGTTGGTACCGTGGAGGATCTCGTCGAGCAGGAAGAGCACGGTGCCCTCGGTGCTGCCCGCCTTCTTCGCCTTGCGGGCGAGGTCGAGCACGAGCTTGAGCTTCTTCAGCTCGGCGTAGAAGCGGCTCGTCCCCTCGTCGAGCGAGTCCGAGACTCGCATGCTCGTGGCGACGACGAGGCGGCCGACCCTCATCGACGTTGCGCAGACGGGCGCGCCCGCGTTCGCGAGGACGACGTTGATGCCGATCGCGCGGAGCAGCGTGCTCTTGCCCGACATGTTCGAGCCGGTGACGACGAGCGCGTGGCCCGGGCCCTGGAGCGTCACGTCGTTCGAGACGCGCTTGTCTGCCTCGATGAGCGGGTGTCCGAGCGTGACGGACTCGAACGTCGGCCCCGCGACGAGCTCGGGGAACGTGTGATCGGGACGCTCGAACGTGAAGCCCGCGAGCGACGCGAGCGCCTCGAGCTCCGCGAGGGCGCGGAACCAGCCGAAGGCGACGCGCCCGGCGCGCTTGCGCCAACCGTCGAGGGCGAGCGCACACCAGAGATCCCACATCAGCATCGGACCGATGAAGAACCGGAAGACCTCGTTGTTGCGCGCATCGAGGAACCCAACGATGCGGGAGAGTGACGCCATCTCCTGTGTCGCGGAGGCTCCGCTCTCGCGAAGGCGCTGCTGCAATGCGATCAGCGCGGGCGCCTCGAACTTCTCGTTCTCGAGGATGGCGAGCATGCCCGCGTAGCGCGCGAGGGCCGTCTCCTTCGACGAGGCCGCCTCGAGGTTCGGCGCGAGGCGAGCGCGGAGGGAGCCGAGGATCACGAGGCACAGGATGAACGGAGCGATGAACGCCGCGCGTGGCGCGAGGCCGAACGACGCGGCGACCGCCGTGCCGATGGTCAGCACGGGCATCACCACCGCGACGATACGAAGGCTCGGCGCGAGTCCCTGATCCTTCGCGACCGCCGCCTGACCGGCCCACATCACGAAGGGACGCGGGTCAGGCTTTCCGTCGTCGAGCAGGCTGCCGACGACCGCGAGCTCCTCGCGGACAGTGACGCGCGGCGCGAGGTCCTTTACGGCAGCCTGACGCGCGTGCACCATCTCCGCGAAGTCGACGGGCGCTTCGCCCTCCTTCGCCGGCGCCGACGTTCCGGCGCTCTCACCGGAGAGCCACCGCGCGAGCACCTCCTCGCCGAAGCGCGTGGAGGTCGCGTCGAGGAGCTGGAAGAGCGACGACTTGCCGAAGACATCGAGGTCGCCGGCGTAGGGGTGCGTCTCGACCGCCCACTTCTCGCCGATCGACGCGAACGCACGCCACTTGCCCGCCATGCGTGCGAGCGCGCGCTCGTGGAAGCGCGCGGCCGCGACCTTCCGCTCCTTCGCCTCATGGACGCGCGCATGGACGACGACGAGAGCACCGAAGGCGAGCACGAGCCCGACGAAGCCGAGCCAGGCGCCCGACGGCAGGTGCGCGAACACGATCGCGGCGAGCAGAGCGAGCGCGCCGCCGAAGACGAGGAGCCGAGCCGTGGCGATGACGTTCGCGCGCGCCTCGAGCGATGCCACCACCTCGTTGCGCGCCTTCAGCGCAGCTTCATGGATGCGCCGCGGCCCTTCGTCGAAGCTCCGCTCCTTCGACGCTCTCGCGTCCGGTTTCGCATCCGACGACGTCGTGCTGGGCACGACGGACGTCTACCATGGGCGTGGCGGATGATGAGGGTCTCTGAGGTCGCAGCTGTGATTCTCTGCGCAGGGCACGCGGCCCAGGGCTGCGACAATGCCCCCGCGCCCGCACCCGCGCCCGCCCCGCCCACGGCCAGCATTGCTGCGGCTCCGCTCTACGTGCCGCCACCGCCCGAGGGATGCGCGCGAACCGGGTCTCTCGAGGCGCTGGACGCCGACCCGACGTGCATCGTCGCGCGCGGCAACGACGAAGCGACGATGCGCGAGTCGATGAAGCACCTGACGTTCGAGCTCAAGCCCGATCTTCCCGTGATCGGCGCGGGCGCAACGACGATCCTTCGCCTGACGATCACCAACGCATCGAACGGCGAGGTGCCCGTGCTCTTTCAGGCGCAGCCGCAGGGCTCGGGTGCGCGGCCGGACTGGTCGCGCCTCGCGGGTGTGCCACAGCCGCTCGCTGCGCCGTCGGGAGCGGCGTCTGCGATGGTCGCGCCCGAGGTCTACAAGCTCTCGATGCCGGTGCGGACGCTCGATGCGAACGAGCACGTGGTCGACGGGTTGCCGGTCACGGCGGGCGGAGCCACGCCCGTGGCGCGATCGCTGCGCGTTCGCCTGCGGCCGGGCGGAAAGCTCACGCAGAACTTCACGTGGTGGGCGCTGCGCATCCCGACTCCGGGCCCGATCACGCGCGATGACGCGGGCCATCGCTTCGTGCCGAAGACGGCGCCGGTGCCGCTACCGCCGGGGCAGTACACGATCAACGTCGACCTCCCGCTCGGGGGGATCACCGCGCCCGAGTCCACCGTTTCGGTGCGGGTGCAGGTCGACAAGGTCGAGAAATTCGAGAAGCGCGACGCGCAGCCCTGAGCCGCGCGTGAGCGCTCAGGCCGCGCGCCCGCGACGGACGTTCGCGCGCATCGGAATGACGCGGGCGGAGCGTCCGCCCTCGGGCCGCGCGACGGTCTTGGCGCGACGAGCGTTGGCAGCCGCGGCGACGGCGACGGCGAGGCCGGCGAGCGAGAGGCGGGCGAGGCCGCTCCCTCCGGTACGCATGACGAGCCCCGCGCGCTCGAGGGACGCGAGCGCATCCTCGAGGCCTTCGGCGTCGGAGCCGGCGCGATCGAGGAGGTCGGCGACGCTCGGGGGCGTGGAACGGCGAGAGAAAAGGAGGAGGGCGCGGAGGACGGCGATCTCGGTGCTCATGGGCCCATTATGTTCAGCACTGAACAGACGTCCAACTATTCGCGTCGATTTTTCCTAGCCTCGCGAGATTACTACCAATATTTTGTTCAGTACCGACCGAGCCCTCACGGGGAGGTGCCGAGCTCGTGGAGAAGGAACGTGAGCTCGTCGGAGAGCTCGTCGGCGAGCTTGCTCACGGGTTTGCCCGCGCCGTGCCCCGCCTTGGTCTCGACGCGGATGAGGATCGGGCGCGACGGGTCGCCCTGCGCTGCCTGCATGCGCGCGGTCATCTTCCGCGCGTGCATCGGGTCGACGCGCGAGTCGCTCTCCGCCGTCGTGAAGAGCATCGACGGGTAGCGCTCGCCGTCGCGCACGTGGTGATACGGCGAGTAGGCGTAGAGGAACTTGAAGTCGGAGGCCTTGTCGGGGTCGCCGTACTCCGGGATCCAGAGCTTCGCGATGCGAAAGCGGTGATAGCGGATCATGTCCGTGAGCGGCACGAGCGAGAGGCCGGCGCGAAACAGCTCGGGGCGCTGCGTGACGGCGGCCGCGACGAGCAGTCCCCCGTTGGAGCCGCCGATGATGGCGAGGCGATCGGCGCTCGTGATCTTCTCGCTCACGACCGTCTCCGCGCACGCGATGAAGTCGTCGAAGACGTTCTGCTTCTTGTCGAGCATGCCCGCCTTGTGCCAGTCCTCGCCGAGCTCGCCGCCGCCGCGCAGGATCGCCGTCACCCAGACTGCGCCGCGGTTGACGCTCGCGAGCGCGCGCGCGCTGAAGCCAGGCGTCTGGTTGACGTTGAACCCGCCGTATCCGTAGAGGATGGTCGGGTTCTTCCCGTCGCGCTTCATCCCCTTCCTGGAGATGACGAACATCGGAACGCGCGTGCCGTCCTTCGACACCGCGAACAGGCGCTCGACCTCGATGTCGTTCGCCTGGAACTTCGCGCCGACCTTCTCCCACGCCTCGAGCTTCGCCGCGGGCGTGCCGGGGACGCGCGTCCGGAGATCGACGCGGTGGATCTGCGCAGGCACGACGTACGAGGTGAACGAGACGAAGGCCTCCTCCCCGTCCCACGCGCCGGTCACGGTCGCGGTGCCGATCGATGGCAGCGCGACGGCGCCGTGCGTCTTGCCGTCCAGGCCGAAGCGCTCGATGCGCGTCGAGGCCTCGTGCATGTACGTGGTCACGATCTCGTTCTTGAGGATCGTCACGTCGTCGAGGACGTCGGGCACCTCCGGAAGGACCTCCTTCCAGGCTGCGCGCTGCGGCTTGTCGTAGTCGACCGCGTAGAGCTTGTAGCGAGGCGCGCCGTCGTTCGTCTGGATGAAGAGGCGATCGTTTCGCGGGATCGGTTCGAAGATCGCGGGCGCGTCTTTCGCGACGGCGACCCAGCCGATAGCGCCGGAAGCGTCGCCCTTCGAGAGGTCCTTGACCCAGACCTCGCTCTTGTCCCATCCCATGTGGACGCGCACGACGAGCCAGCGCCCGTCGGGCGAGATCACGACGATCGGCGTGTCGGTCTTCTCGCGGCCGTCTCCGAAGACGAGCTTGTCGGTCTTGGCATCGGCCCCGAGCACGTGGAGGAAGATCTTCGAGAAGTACTTCTCGTCGCCGGGCGGCACGCTGCCCGCCTCGGGGTAGCGCGAGTAGTAGAAGCTCTTGCCGTCCGGGAGCCACGCGACCGACGCGTGGCGCGTATGCTCGATCTTGTCGGAGAGGTCCTTGCCCGTCGCGACGTCACGGACGAAGAGCGTGCTCTCCTCGCTGCCGGATTCGCTGCGACCCCACGCGAGCAGCGCGCCGTCGCGCGAGGGGAACCACCAGTCGAGGGCGGTCGTGCCGTCCTCGGAGAGCGCCGACGCGTCGAGGAGGACCTTGTCCTTGCCGGTGACGCCGTCGCGCACGTAGAGCGTGGGCTGGTTCTGCGCGCCTTCACGCTTCGTGTGGAAATACCGGATCGTGCCGAGCTTCGTCGTGCGCACCGAAGGAGAGCTCACGTAGCCGATCTGGAGGAGGTCCTTCACCTCGGAGCGGAGGGCCTCGCGGCCGGGGAGCCCGTCGAGCACCTTTCGCGTGTGCGCATTCTGCTGGTCCGTCCACGCGCGGACGTCCGGCGATTCGGCGTCTTCGAGCCAGCGGTACGGGTCGGTCACGCGGGTGCCGTGGAGGTCCTCGGCAACGTCGAGCTTCTTGGTCATCGGTCTCCCGTCGGGTCCACGGGCGCCGCCAGGCAACGCTACCGTGAGCGGCGGCACCTGCAGCGCCACTGGCTCGGCGCACGACGCCGCGCCGATGCCGGCGAGCCCCGTGACTGCGGCGAACGTGAGCCAGGCGAGGATCGTGGATCGTGCGCGCTTCATGTGCGGGCGCCAGCATAGTGGCGTGGTAGCGTGCGCGCCACGAACGATGCGTCCTCTCGTCCTGGTCTCGAACGACGACGGCTTCTTCAGCCCGGGCCTTCGCGCCCTCCGCGACGCACTCTCGGGGTGGGCCGACGTCATCGTCGTCGCGCCCGAGACCGAGCAGAGCGCGACGAGTCATTCGCTCAGCCTGCATCGGCCCCTGCGCACACGCGCGGTCGAGCCTGGCATCTTCGCCATCGACGGGACGCCGGCCGACTGCGTCTACGTTGCGCTCCACGCAGAGACGCGCTTTCTCCCACGCTGGCCGGACCTCGTGTGCTCCGGCATCAACCGCGGGCTCAACCTCGGACAGGATGCGTTCTACTCGGGAACGATCGCGGCGGCGCGTGAAGGCGCGCTGCGCGGGATCCCGGCGATCGCCTCGAGCGCGCACGTGAAGGCCGACGCCACGCGCGTCGCTGCGCTCACGTCCCGGCTCGCGCGGGCGCTCTTCGACGCGACGAACGGCGCGCTCGGTGCGGGCGTGCGCCCCGGGCCGTCGGTGGTGCGCAACACGCCGCTGCTCAACCTGAACGTTCCCCTCGACTGGAACGGACGGGTGCAGAAGGCGCGGCTCGGAGCCCGGCTGTACGAGGAGGTCATCGATTTTCGCAAGGACCCGCGCGGCCGCGAGTACCTATGGCTCGGCGGGCCCGGCGTGAGCCACGCGAGCGACCCGGGCAGCGACACTGACGCGTACGACGCGGGCTTCGCGTCGATCACGCCGCTCGTGCTCGACCTGTCGGCCACGGACGACCACGGAGTCGCAGACAAAGTCATCGCGGCGGCCAGCGCGATCGGGTAGCAACGGCCCATGCTTTCGGCCGAATCGCTCGCGTATGCGAAGAGCAAGATCCGCGACATCCCCGATTTTCCGAGCAAGGGCATCCTCTTCAAGGACATCACGCCGCTGCTCGCCGAGCCGCGCGCGTTCCACATCGTCCTCGACTCGATCGCCGAGCGCTTCATCGGCGAGCACGTCGACGTGATCGTGGGCGTCGAGGCCCGTGGGTTCATCTTCGGCGGCGCACTCGCGGCGCGGCTCAACGCGAGCTTCGTGCCCGCGCGCAAGCCCGGGAAGCTGCCGGCCGAGAGCGACAAGGTCTCGTACAAGACCGAGTACAGCGTCGCCGAGCTCGAGATGCACAAGGAGTCGATCCGCTCCGGTGCCCGCGTCGTCGTCGTCGACGACGTGCTCGCAACCGGCGGGACAGCCAAGGCGTCCGCAGAGCTCGTCAGCCGTCAGAGCGGGCAGGTCGTGGCCTACGCGTTCGTCATCGAGCTCGCGTTCCTCGGAGGCCGGAAGGTCCTCGAGGACGGCTTCGACGGCCGCATCGAATCGGTCCTGACGTACTGACCGACGCGCTCGCTGCGGGCGACTCTTCGGTCCTTCATCCGTCCTCTCGATGGAGTGAATCTCGGACCATCAGGTCCTTCCGTCAGGACACCGAGAGAGAGAGCCCCGAAGACGATGTCCCACGCGCGGCAGCGGCACGGCTTCATCCACCCGGGCGAAGCACCACGCACGCTCGAGCACCCAGCCCCCTAGCGAGAACGCTGGAGGCGGACGTAGGCGCTCTTCGGGCACATGACGGTGGCCGCGGCGGGCATCCCCACAAATGCGATAATTGCGAACAATACCGAGGCAGTACCGGTGGCGCCCATCATCGAATAGAGGTTGTCGAGGAGCATTGGGGAGCTCTCCAGAAGTGGGGAAAGGGACCGGCGGGGAAAACCAACCGCCTGGCCAGTATGTTTTGGCCGCCCGGCCGGTTTTGTCAACCGGCTGAGATGCAGTTTGTTCACTTGGGGTGTCGTTTTCACGGAAGCGAGGCGCGATCCGGCACGGACACGGGAACCTGGCGAGCCGCCAGCCGCGGTCTAGATCTCGAACAGCGCGAGGGAGGTTGCCTCCAAGGCGCGCAGCAGCTCGCCCTCTTCCTCGGGCGGGATGGGATCTACGGCGTGCTGGAGGGAGAGGCCGTCCAAGGTCGCGAGGATGAGGCGCGGGGCGATGGACAGCGAGACCCGAGGGCGCAGCCCCATCTCGACGAGGCGGTTCAGTCCGACCTCGATGATCTGCTCGCGCGCCTTCCGGAGCGCGATGGCGAGCGCAGCGCGGATCGGCTTGTTTTGGCGGGAGAGCGTGTGCAGCTCGCCCAGCACCTGCATCTCGGGGATCCCGTCCCGGCGCACCGCCCACATCTCGAAGATCGCGCGCCTGACGCGATCCATCGGCGATCCGGGCTCGTCGAAGACGGCGCGCACCCTCGCCTCGATGCTCTCGCAACACCGATCGAGAACGCGCTCGAGGAGCTCGTCCTTGCTCTCGAAGTGGTAGTGGACGGCGCCCTTGCTCAGGCCCGCGGCGTCCGCGATGTCCTGGATGCTCGTGGCCGCGAGGCCTCGCTTCGCGAGCGTCTTGATCGCCGCATCGAGCACCTGACGGCGGCTCTCTTCGCTCTTCTTGTACCCGACGCGAGCGCCCTTGGCGGCGCGGCCGCGGCGGACGGAGCCGCTCGACTGAGGCGGGCGTGAGGAGGAACTGGCCACTGAGTCAGAATCTACGCCGACCCGCCACGAGCCTCAAGCGGCGCAGTTTCACTGCTGTCACCTTGGCGAAAACGATGTCCCACCTACATTTCCTTGCAAACACCCACTTGAGAACTAGAGACCTCGCACTCAACCCCCGAGGTCCCCATGCTCTCTGCTCGCTCCGCTCTGTTCACGCTGCTCGCGCTGACCGTCCCCGCCGCCACCATGGCGTGCACCGCACCGAGCGACGAAGGGAGCGGAGCGGGTGATGTCGAGGACGTCACGAGCGGCGTCACGACGAAGGCGCTCGTGAAGGGCAACACCGCGTTCGCGACGGACCTGTACGGGGAGCTCACGAGCGGCACTGACAACGTCTTCTTCTCGCCGTACAGCATCTCGGCGGCGATCGGCATGACGTACGCGGGCGCGCACGGCGGTACCGCGACCGCGATGAAGGGCGCGCTTCACCTCCCCGTCGGCAACGTCCATGTCGCCTTCCGCGGACTCGCCGACGAGCTCGCAAAGCGCTCGAAGACGGTCGGACACGGCGGCGGCGACCCGTTCCAGCTCTCCGTGGCGAACTCGCTCTGGGGGGAGAAGAGCCAGCACTTCGATCCCGCGTTCGTGAAGCTGCTGAAAGACGACTACGCGGCGGGCCTCCTCCCCGCGGACTTCCTCCACAGCGCGGACGTCGAGCGCAAGCGCATCAACGGCTGGGTCGCGGGCGAGACCAACGACAAGATCAAGGATCTCCTCCCGCCCAACATCCTCCAGAACGACACCAAGCTCGTTCTCGTCAACGCGATCTATTTCAAGGCAGGCTGGAGCAAGCCGTTCCGCGCGACGGCCACCGAGAAGGAGGCGTTCACGACGCTCGCCGGGCAGAGCGTCCAGTCCGACATGATGTATGCGCGAGAGACCGTGAAGTACGCGAGCACGGCGACGTACGACGCCGTCGCCGTGCCTTATTCGGGCGGCGAGGTCGAGCTCGTCGCGATCGCGCCGAAGGCCGGCAAATTTTCCACGTTCGAGAGCTCGTTCGACGCGACCGCGCTCGGCGAGATCTACGGCGGGCTCGCGCCCCAGGAGGTGGCACTCCACTTCCCGAAGTTCAAGATCGCCGGCTCGAGCGTCAAGCTGAAAGACGCGCTGACGAAGCTCGGAATGGGCGTCGCCTTCACCAACGATGCGGACCTCTCCGGCATCACGGGACACTCCGACACGAAGATCTCCGACGTGATTCACAAGGCGTTCATCAACCTCGACGAGACGGGCACCGAGGCCGCCGCGGCGACCGCGGTGGTCGTCATCGCGAAGAGCGCGATGCCCCACGCCGTCAAGGACGTGCGCTTCGACCGCCCGTTCATCTTCGCGATCCGCGACGTGCCGACCGGCGCCATCCTTTTCCTCGGTCGCGTCGCGAACCCGAAGAACTGACCTCGGTCACCCCTCCGGTGGCGCGGCCTCGGCCTTCGCGGGCGCGAGCTCGGGCTTCTTGCCGGACGCGGCGAGCTTGGTCGCCGCCTTGAGCTCGCCCATGCGCTTGGGGAGCAGCCCGATGAGCGCGAAGAGCGCACCGACGCGCGACCCGAGCGACGGCGCGCCGCCGCGAAGTCGCGCGAACGCGAGCGCGATGTTCTTGAGGGTGTCGCTGTACGGGTACCACCACATCTCGCGCGCAGCGCGGTTGCGATCGACGCAGATGAAGCGCGGCCGCGTGAGGTGATCGAGCGCCAGCGGCGAGCCGGTGATCCCCCACCCTGTCTCGCCCACGCCGCCCCAGGGCGCCGACGCGATCGCGCCCGTGAACGAATGGTTGTTGATGGTGACGACGCCTGCCCGAAGCTTCTTCGCGAGCTGCTCACCGCGACGGATGTCGCGCGTCCACACGCTCGCGGTGAGGCCGTAGCGCGACGCGTTGGCGCGACGGACGGCCTCGTCGGCATCGGCTACGCCGGTGATGGGGAGGACGGGGCCGAACGTCTCGTCGGCGATGAGCGGGTTGTCGTCCGCGTCGAGGCTCACCACCGTGGGCAGGTACCCGAGCTTCGAGGGCGACCCGCCGACGGCGTCGCCTCCGATGTGCACGACGGCGCCCCCCTTCTTTGCGGCTTCGACGTGACGTTCGACGGTCGCCAGCTGAGCCGCGGTGGTGAGCGGGCCGACGTCCTCGAACGTACGGAGGGCGCGCGTCGCGGCGACGATCTTGTGCGTGAGCGCCTCGACAATGCGCTTGTCGGCGTAGACGCGCTCGACGGCGCCGCAGTTCTGGCCCGCGTTCATCATCGCGCCCCAGACGATGCCGTTGGCCGCACGATCGAGGTCGGCATCCTCGAGGACGATCGCGGCGTCCTTGCCGCCGAGCTCGAGGGTGCAAGGGATCAGGCGGTCGGCACAGGCATGGGCGACCTTGCGGCCCGAAGCCGGGCTGCCGGTGAACACGACGAGATCGACGTCGGCTGCGCAGAGTCGCGCGCCCGCGTCACCCGCGCCCTGCACGAGGCCGATGAGGCCCGCGGGGACGAGGCCCTCGAAGAGCTCGGCGACGAGCTTGCCGGTGCGTGGCGTGACCTCGCTCGGCTTGAAGACGATCGCATTGCCGGCGAGGAGCGCAGGGATGAGCGTGCGCAGAGGCAGCGCGAAGGGGAAATTCCACGGCATGATGACGGCGATGGTGCCGCGCGGATCGCGGTGAATGAGGCCGCTCTTCTTCGGATAGGAGAGCTGGTCGATCTCGGCCTCGAGGGGCTCGAGCTCGTCGGCGATGATTTCCGCCCAGTAACCGACGACGTCCGCGCTCGCGAGGACCTCGCCGAGCAGGGCCTCGACCTCGGGCTTGCCCGTCTCCTCGTGCACCGTCTTCGCGGTCGCCTCGGCGCGCGCGAGGATGCGGTTCTTCACCGCGCCGATGGCCTTGATGCGCTTGTCGATGTGCAGCGACGACCACTCGACCTGCGCGGCGCGCGCCTTGTCGACGATCGCAGCAATGCTCTCGAGCGGCGTCGCCTCGACGTCGGACAGGGCTGCGCCCGTGGCGGGGCTCGTACGAGAGAACGTCGAGAACGCGGCGTTCTCCGTAATTTCTGCGGCTTCCATGGCTCGGTCGGGACTATACCGGATCCGGCTCGCGGAGGAACTCGGCCACGTGCTCGGCGACCTTGGGAGAGAAGAGGATCGAGAGGTGGGCCAGGCCGTCGACCTCGACGTCACGACCGCCGCGCAACGCGAGCGACGCGCTCTCCTTCGGATGAACGATGTTGTCGTGCGTCGAGTAGACCGAGAGGCACGGCACGGTGAGCTTGTGACCGGCGTGAGCCTCGAGGAGCTTCGAGCCGCGACGCAGGCTTCCCGCACCGAAGCCGAGGAGCGGCCCTTGCCACATGACGCCCGCGTGCGGGCTCGCGATGGTCACGCAGCGCCGGACCTTGAGCGACTCGCGACGGGCCTCGTCGCTCATCATCTCGACCGCGATGAGCCCGCCCATCGAGTGGCACACGAGGTCGACCGTAGCGCTCCCCGTCTCCTTGCAGACCGCGTCGACGAAGCGCTCGAGGCGCCTGGCGTTGCTCGCGATCGAGCTGAACCAGGGGTAATTGAAGCCGAACATCGGACCGAGGCCGACGCGCGCCAGCGCACGCGCGAGCCCGAGGAACCCCACGCGGTTCTGCATGTACCCGTGCACGAAGACAATCGGAGTGCGCGGCGCGGCGCTCACGGCCGCAAGGCCTTCCTTGCCGCGCTGGACGAAGAACGCGTCCATGCGGCGGCCGAGGAAATAGAAGAGCGGCAGCAGCGGCTGCGTCACTCCGGCGATCCAGAGCTCGCGCGCGAGCTCGCGCAGGGAGCGCGACCTCTCGCGTGCGCCGACGTGGCGGCCCATCAGGAAGAAAGAGCCGAAGGCGTAGACGGCGATCGCCCCGTTCACGAGGAGCGCGGTCGCGCCGACCGCCGCGAGGGCGACCTCCGCGGCAACGCTCAGGGGTGCGAGAGAGGCCACTCGATGCTTCTAGCCCGTCCACACCGCGACGCGCAAAGCAGACTTGGGTTACCCTGGCGCTCATGTCCGATCTCGCCGCCACTTTCGAGGCTGCTCAGGCTCGCGCGAAGAAGCTCACCAAGACCCCGTCGAACGACGCCCTGCTCGAGCTCTACGCGCTCTACAAGCAAGCGACCGCGGGTGACGTCTCCGGCTCACGCCCCGGCATGCTCGACCTCAAGGGGCGCGCGAAGTTCGACGCCTGGGGCAAGAAGAAGGGCACGAGCAAGGACGACGCGATGACCAAGTACGTGGCGTTCGTCGACAAGCTCGAAGGCTGACGCCCCGCGCGGTCACGCGCTCTTGCCGAGCCGCACGACGAGTGGGCTAGAGTGGTTACCGGACGCGAGGCGCGCGCGCGACGGCGAGCGCTCCCCGAAGGACAGCGCGACGCCGCCCGTCACCTCCGCTTCGATCGTGACGACGTCCCCTTCGCGCACGAGGACCTCGGCGACGCACACCGTGCCGCTCGCTCCCCCGAGCCCGATACCGCGGTCGTCCAGGAGCTCGTCGAGGAACGGCATGCGCTGGACGATCGAGGGCGTGATCGATTCGTCGGTCACGAGCACTGCGTGCTCGAGCGAGACCATGACGCGTTCGCCCGAGTCGAGCTCCAGATCGAAGTCGCCGCCCTCGGCGTCGTCGATCTGTGCGCCGTCCACATCACCGTGGAGCCCGAACGCGACGCACGGCGTTCCGCCGATCGGGCTCTCCAGCGTGATTGACGCGTATCGAACCACTCCGCGAAGCGTCGCCGCGTGCGCGACCGCGGCGGACGGCGCGTGAACGAGGAGCTTCCGTGGCTCGCCGGGAGCCTCGGAAACCGAACGAGCGAGGTGAGCGACGAACGTGAACACGAGTAGAAGCGCGCCGGCGATCGCGACGCACGCCACCTCGAGCCCGTCTTCGACGGAGAAGCCGTAAGCAACGAGGACGGCGGTCGCAGGAACGAACGAGAGCAGACCGAAGACGACCGAGAACCACGACCGCGCGGGAGCCCAATCGGCGAGCGTGGCCAGCACCGCCGCACCACCTCCACCGCCGTCGGGTGCGTGCCGCGCTCGCCGGCTCAGCCTCTGGAAGTCGGCGCGCTCGTCTTCGGTACGGAGCGAGAGGACGCGCGCTCCGCCGCACGCGGGACACGCCGCGCGGCGAGCGAAACGCAGCATGCACGCGGGACACGCGTGCGTCGCCGAGAAGACCATTGCGCCGGAGTCTACGCCCCGAAGGCTCTTTTCCGAGGACATCACGGCGCGTCTGGGGTCTCCTCCGCCCATGAGATCGATTCTCCGCGGCGGCGTCATCGCCGCCCTCGCCGTCGCTCCTGCGCTGTTCGCCTCCCAGGCCGATGCCTTCTGCGGCTTCTATGTCGGCGGCGCCGACGCGAAGATGTTCAACGACGCCACCGTCGTCGTGCTCATGCGCGAGGGAACGCGGACCGTGCTCTCGATGCAGAACTCGTACAAGGGGCCGCCCGACAAATTCGCGATGGTGGTGCCCGTGCCGGTCGTCCTTCAGAAGGAGAACGTCAAGACACTCGACCGGAAGATCTTCGATCACATCGACCAGCTCGCGTCACCGCGTCTCGTCGAATACTGGGAACAGGACCCGTGCCCTCCGGAGCAACGCGTCTACAAGGGGGGCGGACTCCCCGCCCCCCCGGCGATGGCCCCGGCGGCCGTCGCCGCGCCCGCTCCGGCTCGGGACCTCGGCGTCAAGATCGAGGCTCAGTTCACGGTCGGCGAGTACCAGGTCGTCGTTCTCAGCGCGAAGGACTCGGGAGGTCTCGACACGTGGCTCCATCGCGAGGGGTACAACATCCCCGAGGGCGGCGAGCCATACTTCCGGCCGTACGTCGCGGCCGGGTCGAAATTCTTCGTCGCGAAGGTCGACATCAACAAGGTGAAGATCGAGCAGGGCCTCGCCGTGCTGTCGCCCATTCGCTTTCATTACGACAGCGAGGAATTCAAGCTGCCGGTCCGGCTCGGCCTCATCAACTCGAGCGGCACGCAGGACCTCATCGTCCACGTCCTCGGGCGGGGCACTCGCTACGACGTCGCGAACTACCCGAACGTCACGATCCCGACGAACCTCGACGTGAGCGAGCTCGCGTCCGAGAAGTTCGGCACGTTCTACACGTCGCTCTTCGACCGCACGATGGAGAGGAATCCGAAGGCCGTCGTCACCGAGTACGCATGGCAGCCGACCTCGTGCGATCCGTGCCCCGGGCCCGTGCTCGACGTGAGCGATCTCATGACGCTCGGGGGCGATGCGCTGCCGTCGTCGACGCCGCCGACTCCTGTGCCCGCATCCCCGAGCGCGCCCCTCAAGAAGATGGGCAATGCGGGCAAGCCCTCCCCGATGGACTGCAGCCAGCCGTTCACGTTCGACGCGAGCGGAGTGAAGCACTTCAGGCCCGAATGCCTCGACGGCGCGGGCTTTGGTGGGTCGCCGCCGCCGCAAAGGCCGACGTTCAACCCGGGCTTCAACGACTTCGTCCTCACGCGGCTCCATGTCCGCTACACGAAGGAGTCTCTCGGCGAAGACCTCACGTTCCGCGCGGCGCCGCCGATCGTCGGCGGACGCGAGACACGCGGCGGCGACGGAGCGCTCGAGCACGGCGCGAGCCCGGGCTCTTCGAACAACTTCCAGGCGCGCTACGCCGTGCGCCATCCGTGGACGGGTCCGATCACGTGCAAGGAGCCGAAGCGCGGCGTGTGGGGCGGCAAGCCAGGCACGGGGTACGCAACGGCGCCGCCGAAGGCAGCGCAGAAGCTCGGCTTCGCGCCGCGCGGCGCCGCCTCTGACCTCGCGTCCTTCGCGAAGGCAGACATCCCTGAGATCGGATTCCTCGCTGCGCCAGGGATGGCGGCCGCTGCGGTCGCGGCGCCGGTGGCGGCAGCGACGACAGCAACGCCACCCGAGGTCGGCGCGGGGGCGATGGACACGGACGCGGGCGCGAGCGCCGGCAGCGCGAAGAAGGGCTGCCTCGGCTGTGCGGTGACCCATGGCGACGAGACGCTCGGCGCGTGGCTCGCAGGCCTCGCTGCCCTCGTCGTCGCCGCGCGCCGCCGCCGCAGGGGGTCGCGATGAGGTCCTCGTTTCGCGCTCTCCAGCTCGTGTGCGGCCTGCTCGCGCTCGGACCGATCGCCGTCGTCGGCATCACCGCGTGCGGAAACTCGCAGCCGCCGCGCGCGGTCATGGATCCGTCCGCGGAGGACTCCACCGCGCTCGCGCCGAAGACGACGCCGACCGTCATCGCTTCGGCGTCGGTTTCCGCGAACGAGCCCGGCGTCGCTCTCACCGCTCCGTCCGGCGACGACGCGGGAAATGCGACGCCCGCAGACCTCCCGCCGAAGAAGCTCGTGAATGCCGAGCCGCCCTGCGCGCGCGTCGCGGGGGCCTTCATCGATTCGCATCGGGCCTGCACGACCGACAGCGAGTGCACCATCGCGGCCGCTTGCTCGCCGATCGGGCCGTGCGCGTTCGGGATGAGGCGGGACGCCGAACCGGGTTTCCGGGAGAAGCACGACGCGGCAGTGAAGGCATGCAGGACGCCGTAGGCCTCGAACTGGAGTTGGTCTTCCTCGGGAGTGAAGATCCCACAGAACAGCTCATCGGGGTCCTCAATGAGCAGGCGTGTGTGGGAGGGTGTCCCGGTGCAATCCACCGTTTTGCACTCCAAGTCGGCGCAGAGGGGGGTGGCACACCGGTGCAGGTGCGCA
>JANXVA010000081.1 GCA_025351875.1 Myxococcales bacterium
GCTCGGTAGAGTCACCGCTGGTGACAGTACCCGAAACGGCGATTCGACGATCTATCGAAAAACCTGGCACGCCCGAGAGGATTCGAACCTCTGACCTACGGCTCCGGAGGCCGCGCGAGAACGAGGATCCTGCATCCCTGCGCGCGCTTGCACCGATCACGTGGCGCGAGGCGGCGCTCGCCGCCTTCCGATGTTTGCCGGTGCGCGTCGGTGAAAAGGCACGGGTCAGTGCCAAAACGTTCATGGTCGGCGACAGCCAGCAGATCGAGCTAGCCGTTCGCCCGACCGAGAATATGGAGGAGGCGGGCCGATACTCGACGGTCACGGCCTTTGCGGAGGCAACGCGCCTCCGAGACAGCGACACTACAATCTCGTGATCGCGGTCGCGATGAGGGTCAACGAGGGCCGATGGCAGCTCTCATCTCTGCCCATCCGGTCCGGAACGGATGGGAACGCTTGCGCTCTCCGTCCTCGGTGAGGAAAAAAGGTCCTGCGATCAATCGCAAACAGTTTATTGAAAACGCATGCTTACAGGATCCGCAGCGCGTCAGGCGCACGTCACCTTGTGGCACTCGTCGGCGAGCGGCCGTAAACTCCTTCGCAAGGTTCCGCGATGTCCATCCCCCGCCGCAAGCCCGAGTTCACCGAGCTGCTCACCGCGAACGCGGGTGCGGTCGACCTCGTCGCGTTCGAGGCCGACGACAACGCGCTCAGCTCCTCCCGTGAAGTGCTGATCGCGAGCGACGATGACATCCTCAAGGCGGTGAAGCGCGTCACGCGCGAGCACCGCAATCTCATCCTCGCGCTCGCGAAGTAAGCACGAGCACTCGGCCGACACGCGAACGTGAGGCTCTCGGAGGTTCGGTTCTTGAGCGTGGGTCACGTCAAAGTGATGCACGCGGAGGCCCTCGATGTCGGAGGCGGGATGGACGGCGTACGCGACGCCGGGCTTCTCGACTCCGCCGTCATGGCGCCGCAGAGCGGGTACCTCACGTCACTCGCCGAGATGGCCGCGACCTACGCCCACGGCATCGCGAAGAACCACGCGTTCGTCGACGGGAACAAGCGCACGGCCGTCTACGCGATGCTCGCGTTCCTCGAGGTCAATGGGATCACGCTGACGCTTCCGGAAGCTGCGTGGGAGAAGATCATGCAGTCCGTTGCGAGCGGCGCGACCTCGCGCGACGACCTCGGGGAGCTGATCGCCGCCGAGATCGGTCGCCGTGAGGACGTCGCCGCACCGCCGCTGTGGGTCGACCTCGACGAGGACGACGACGACGACCCCAACGTCCGCGCCTAGGGCACGCGAGGGAAGAACGCAGTGGGCGTGGCGTGCCCGCACCTCACGCTGCCTTCTCGCCGGGCGGGTTCCGCGCCGGTTGCTCCAACTCGTCGATCTGGTTGGTCGTTGCAGAGGCAGGCGCGCGGCCGTACCGTCTTTTGCCATGCCGGAATCGTACCCATGGACGATCGCCGCGAAGACGACGCTCTGTCTCACGTGGTCGTTGCTGCTCGTCGGATGCTCTTTCGCGAAGATCGGCGAAAAGGAGATCGCGGCCCCGCCTCGGCGGATGGCAGGCATCACTCCCGCGCAGATCAAGGAGCGGGAGTCACGGCCGCCCCGCTTGGCGGCGACCGTATCCGGTGACGTCATCGACGTCGTCAACACGACGAACGTTGAATGTCGCTCTGTGCATCTCGTGGCGATGGAGCAGGAGCGCACTACCGAACGCCGGATCGACGGCGCCTACGGCTTCGCGACGAACAGCTCGCCTCAGTTCTGGAATGTGGTCACGGCCCTCACGATGGGTGGGACCGGAGCAGCACTGGTCGCGTGGGACTGCACGCACGCCGAGGATCCGTGCTCGCAGAAGGAGATCACCGGATTCCGAACTACTGGTGTTGTGCTGCTTGGGCTCGCGGGGATTGCGGTCGCGGCGTTCACCACGAACGCGATTCGTGCCGCTGACAGTCATGCCACCGTGCCTGTCAGCCCAGAACGGCTGCCCGACGAGTGGGCGACCTGCGAGAGCCAGCCGATACCGAGCCAGCCCATCGCGGTAGCCATCGGAAGGACATCCCTCACGACGACAACGCGAGGTGATGGGCACGCGACCGTCAATCTCGGCGACCTCAGCGTGAACGATGACGAGCTTTCGCCGACTGCTCGACTATCGATCCCCGGAGAGGTCGGGATCGAAGTCGACCTGCGTTCCACTCCGTCGTTTGCGCGCTGGCGCTCTGCCGCCGAGGAACGAGCGCGAGCACGGCAGCGCGCAAACGTCGTCGAGCAGATCGCCAAGGCCGCGAAGAACGTCACGACGTGCGAATCGACGATGGACGCGCGCACGAAGCGGCGGCGCCATCAGCAGCTCTTGCAGAGCCGCGAGCCTGCGGAATACGTACAGAAGCGCTGCACTCCGCGACGCGAGATGTTCACGGTGAGAGGCGAGTGCCGCGACGCGAACAACTTCATTCGCCCGTGCACGAAGCAGAGCGCTGGAGACATCATCGGCTACTCGTGCGGGAAGAACCTCGATCAAGACATGGTAAAGCTTGGGATGCTTCAACTCGGGCTGTCGAGCGGCAGTGCCTTTCCTGAAGACAGAGAGAT
>JANXVA010000718.1 GCA_025351875.1 Myxococcales bacterium
GAGGTCATCGAGGACATGGTCGGACCGGATCTCCGCTGGGAGGACTATCCGCTCACGGTCACTCTCGGCGTGAACAGCGGCGACAAGTTCGGCGAGCTCCGCGCCGAGGACTACGCGAACTATCTCTGCGTCGCGGTCGATCGCGAACGCAAGGCGCTGCTCATGTCGGACACGTACCTGCGCGCTGGCACGCCCGTGCAGCTCATGCGCCGGCACATGGACTACGCGGAGATCCGCAAACGCGCCGAGGACCTCCTCGCCAGCGTTCGCCATCGCAAGCCGTTTCTTGCGCTATACATTGATTGTGCGGGTCGCGCCTGCAGCTACGTGGGGAGCGATCGCGAAGAGGCCGCCGAAATTCAGCAGGCCATGGGCTCGGAGGTCCCGCTGCTCGGCCTCTACTGCGGCAGCGAGATCGCGCGCGTCGGTACCGAAGTGCGGCGTCTGAACCACGCCGGGGTCCTCGCGATCTTCAGCGAGTAGTCATGGGCGAAGACGACCTCCGACGCGAGCTTGCCTATTACCAACGTCATCTCGACGAGCTCGCCGCGCAGCGAATCTCCATCGAGCACCATCAGTGGACGCTGCAGATGCAGGTCCGCCAGAAGAAGCAGGGCTTCCAGCTGCTATCGCGCCTCGCGCGCTCCCTGGGAGAGCAGACCGAGCCGGACTCGATGTTCCGCATCGCGGTGCTCGCCATCAACTCCGCGCTCGACATGGATCGCACTGTGATTTTCGTGCCGGTCGCGCAGTCCGGGCACTTCGTCGCGGCACACGTGGCCGGCCTCTCCGAGGAGGAGGCCGCGCGCCTCAGCGAGATGACGTTCGAGATCCCCACCGAGATCGCGGCGTCGATCGAGCCGATCCTGATCGACGGCACCACCGCGGAGACGCCGAGCATCGCACGCCTGCGCGAGATGCTCGCGCTCGAGTCGTTCGTCTGCGCGTCTGTCTTCGCCGATCACCAACCCCTCGGCATCATCCTTTCGGGCCGCCTCACCGGTCACGCCACGCTCTTTCGCGCGCTCGACCACGGTGATCTCGACACCTTCCGCGCGATCAGCGGCATCCTGCAGGCGGTCACCCAGCACACGCGCCTCGCGCGCCTCGAGCAGACGGAGCGCCTGAAGGCCGAGTTCTATGCCGACGTCGCCCACGAGTTCCGTACGCCGCTCACGCTGACGCTCGGTCCACTCGCCCAGATCCTCGCTGGCAAGTGGGGGCGCGTGCCCGAGCCGGTCCGCGACCGCCTCCAGGCGGTCGAGCGCAACCAGGGACGTCTGCTTGGGCTCATCAACGAGATCCTCGACATCGCCCGGCTCGAGGCTGGAGCCGCCGAGCTGCGCACCGAGACGATCGCAGACGTCAATGAGCTCGTGGCGGAGTGCGTGGCGCATTTTCGACCGGCAGCGGAGGCGCGTGGGCTCGATCTCAATGCCTCGCTCGACCCGCACCTCGACCGACGCCCGCTTCTCGCCGATCGCGAGAAGCTCGAGCGCGCGCTCTTCAACCTTCTCTCGAACGCCCTGAAATTCACCGATCGTGGTCGTATCGACCTCGCGACCCGCGACGATGGCGAGACGCTCTCCGTCGTCGTCGCCGACACGGGGCGCGGCATCGACGAGGAGGATCTGCCCCACGTGTTCGATCGCTTCCGCCGCGCTACCGGTCCTGCGCAGCGTGACGCGCACGGCACCGGCATCGGCCTCGCGCTGGTGAAGCAGATGGCAGAGCTGCACCACGGAGAGGTCACGGTCACGAGCCGCAAAGGCCAGGGCGCACGTTTCGCGCTGCGCATTCCGCTCCGCGAAGGCACCGCGGTCAGCGAGCCGACGCGGAGCCCGAGGAGCTCCACGCCCGCGCCGTTCGAGCTCGATCCTTCGCCCGCGGGCGGCGACCGGGCTGCGGATGGGGAGGTCGAGCCCTCGAACTTGCGGGCCGAGGCGCGCTTCGATCCCGCGAAGCCGATCGTGTTGTACGTGGAGGACGACGCGGATCTGCGCGCCCACGTGCGCGACACACTCGCGGATGCATACAACTTGTTCCTGGCTGCCGACGGTGAGGACGGGCTGCGCTGCGCGCGTCGCTATCGCCCGGATGCGATCGTGACCGACCAGACGATGCCGCGCCTCGACGGTCAGGGCTTCCTCCGCGCCCTGCGCGAGGACTCGGAGCTACGCGCGACGCCAGTCGTCTTCCTGACTGCTCAGTACGGCACGGAAGGGCGTATCGAGGGCCTGGATGCCGGCGCGGACGACTACCTCAGCAAGCCGTTCCACGAGGCCGAGCTGCGGGCGCGTATTCGCAATCTGATCCGCGCCCGGGTGCACGAACGAGAGCTGGCGGAGCTCAATCGTCGTCTCCACATGCAGGTGCGCGAGCAGATGGCGGCGCTTGCGGACGCGGGTGAGCTCGAACAGTTCCTGCCCCGCGCGGTGGTGGCGAAGCTACGCCGCGCTCCGGACGGTGCCCGCGCGCTGCCGGTCCGGCGACCGGTGGTCGTGCTCGTCACGGAGCTCACGGCGCTCGCCGCCTTCGGCGAGCGGCTCGACGAGCCTGTGGTCGCCGTCATCGTGAACGACTACCTGGGCGCGATCTCCACGATCTGCGCGGCGCAGGGTGGTGTGGTCGATGGTCTCGCTGGCGGCCGCGTTTCGGTCCTGTTCGGCGCGATCGACGACGTAACGCCCGCGGAGGCCGCTTGGGCTGCCGTGGAGACCGCCGCCGAGCTCCGCGAGAAGGCGCTGCAGCTCGACGCCGACGCGCGCCGCCGCGGCCTCACGCACGACGGACGGCGTGGCATCGGCATCGCTAGCGGAACGTGCGTGGTCGGTG
>JANXVA010000129.1 GCA_025351875.1 Myxococcales bacterium
CGGCGTCGGTAAGACGTCGCTCGGACGCTCCATCGCGCGCTCGCTCGGTCGCAAGTTCCACCGCATCTCGCTCGGCGGCGTCCACGACGAAGCCGCCATCCGCGGTCACCGCCGTACGTACGTCGGCGCGCTCCCGGGACAGATCATCCAGGGCATGAAGAAGGTCGGGACGATCAACCCGGTCTTCATGCTCGACGAGGTCGACAAGATCGGCCACGACTTCCGCGGCGACCCCGCGGCGGCGCTGCTCGAGGTCCTCGACCCCGAGCAGAACAACACGTTCGCGGACCACTACCTCGAGATCCCGTTCGTCCTCTCGAACGTGATGTTCGTCGCGACCGCGAACGTCGCCGACCCCATCCCGCCGCCGCTCCGTGACCGCATGGAGATCCTCGAGATCCCCGGCTACACGCGCAACGAGAAGCTCGCCATCGCGCGCCAGCACCTGATCCCCAAGCAGATCGAGGAGCACGGCATCACGAAGGAGATGCTCGACATCCAGGACCCGGCGGTCGACTCGATCATCGACCACTACACGCGCGAGGCCGGCGTTCGTACCCTCGAGCGTCAGATCGCCAGCTGCATCCGCGGCGTCGCCGTGAAGATCGCCGAGGGCGACCTCACGCCGAGGGTCCTGAAGGACGAGGAGGGCGTCATCGAGTTCCTCGGTGCGCCGCGCTACACGAGCGAGGTTGCAGAGCGCACGGAGGAGGCGGGCGTCGCGACGGGTCTCGCGTGGACGAGCGTCGGAGGCGAAATCCTCTTCATCGAGGCCACGAAGATGTACGGCACCGGGAAGCTGCAGCTCACGGGGCAGCTCGGCGACGTCATGAAGGAGTCCGCGCAGGCGGCCCTGTCGTACGTGCGCACCAACGCGGAGCGCTTCGGCATCGCGAAGGACTTCCTCGACAAGACGGACATCCACATCCACATCCCCGCGGGCGGCATGCCGAAGGACGGACCGTCCGCCGGCGTCACGATGTTCACCGCGCTCGTCTCGATGCTGACGGGCGTTCGCGTCCGCCACGACGTCGCGATGACCGGCGAGATCACGCTGCGCGGCCGCGTGCTGCCCATCGGCGGTCTCAAGGAGAAGGTCCTCGCGGCGCACCGCGCGGGCATCAAGCGCGTGCTCATCCCCGAGCGCAACAAGGCGGACCTCGACGAGGTGCCGGCCGAGATCAAGAACGAGCTCGAGTTCATCGCCTGCGCGAAGATGGACCAGGTCCTCGAGGCCGCACTCGAGGACAAGCTCACGCCGAAGCCCGCCGCCGAGCCGACGGTCGTGACTCCGAACTGACTCCGACGCCGCATGGGCAGGGAAACCCGAAGAGTCGCTCTGGCGATTCTTCGGGTTTTTTCGTTTCGGTTCGTGAACCGCCTCTGTAGGCGTACGTAAGCGGCATGATCGGGTGCTTCTCGACGCTGGACGTGGAGCGCACAAACCTTCACGATCAAGGTCTACGCGCGCGAAGGTCACCGCACCTTGCCACCTTCATCGTCTCCGCCGCCGTCGCGGCCGCCTTCTTGGACCGATGACGATCGCGCACTCCGCGACGGCGGGGACGGGTGCGCGCCTGCGACGATCGTCCTCGAGGAGGGGTCGCTCCTCGCGCGTAAGTATCGCCTCGGCCGGACGGCCGGGTTCGGCGGAATGGCGCAGCTCTGGGTGGCGACCAACGAGGCGACGGGCGCCGAGGTCTGCATCAAGATCCTCGTCCCCGACACGTTCGACGACGACTCGGTGCAGCGGTTCCGCCGCGAGGCGTACGCCGCGGCACGGCTGAGTCACAGGGCGATCGTCCGCATCTTCGACCTCGTCGAGCTCAACGCCGCCGGCGAGGACACGACCACGAAGCCTGTCGCCCTCGCCATCGTCATGGAGCTGCTCCGCGGCGAGACCCTCGGCGACTACCTGATGAAGAAGGGAAAGCTCTCCGTCGAGGAGTCGATCGATCTGGCTCTGCCGATCCTGTCGGCGCTCGCCCACGCCCATCGCGCCGGGATCGTTCATCGCGATCTCAAGCCCGACAACATCTTCCTCGCGACCGACCCGGACGGGCACGTCATCCCCAAGGTCCTCGACTTCGGCGTCTCGAAGGTGGCGCCTTCGGAGAAGCAGTCGCGCGCAAGCGCGCCGCTCACCCTCGACGGAGTCATGCTCGGTACGCCGAGCTACATGTCACCCGAGCAGGCTCGGGGTGCGCGCAATGTCGACGCGCGGAGTGACGTCTTCTCGGCGTCGATCCTCATCTACATGCTGCTCGCGGGGAAGAACCCGTTCGAGAGCGACTCGTTCCATTCGGTGATCTCGGCGATCGTCGAGCGTGACCCGCCTCCTCTCGCGGACGTGCCCGAGGCGATCTGGGCAGTGATCGAGAGGGGGCTCGCGAAGGACCCCGCGGCTCGCTACGCGGACGCCACCGAGCTGGGGATCGCGCTGCGCCGGGCATGCGGGCGAAGTGCCGCCACCGAGTCGGGGGTCCATGCCGTCGCGGTGCCGGCGAGCGGGCGCACGATCGTGACGCCTCTCGGTGGGGACTCGCACGTGTCCGTTCCGCCGGTCGGCGACCGCGGTGATACGGCGACCCATTCGACGCCGCCAGGGTCGACGATCAGGGCCGCGCGGAAGCGCGCGCGCATCGTCGTCGCGGTCGTCGCTGCGTCGGCGGCGCTGACGGCGGTAGCGCTCCTGCGCGGACCCCCGGTTGCATCGTCGCCGCCGAACGCGACACGCGACCTGCCTCCGAGCACGGGCACAGCGCCGCGACCGACGTCGACACCGAGCATGGCTACCGCGACGGCCGCGGCGAGTACGGCGAGCACGGCACCTGCGATGGCTGCCGACGCCGGCCCCGCCCCGCAAGGCGGTCACACGGGGAGCGCGGCGCAACGGCCCGGGGTCGTGAAGAAGCCCGTCAGCACCGCGACCGCGGCGCCGACCTCGCTGACGGGAACCGACGGCTTGAAGGAGCCGGCGCTCGTGCGTGACCCCGGGTTCTGACACGCTCGGCATCGGGAGGGCGCGCGCGTGCCCCAATGCGCCGTATGATCGCCCTCATGATCAAGGTGGGCCTTCTGGGCTGTGGAACGGTCGGCGGCGGCGTCATCCAGCTCCTCCGTGCCAACGCGGCCTATCTCGAGGCGCGCGTCGGTGCGCCTCTCGACGTCGTGCGCGTCCTCGTTCGTGACCCGGACAAGGAGCGCGTCCCGGAGCTCGACCGCGCCCGGCTGACGACCGATCCCGAGGCCATCCTCGGCGACGCCTCGATCGACGTGGTCGTGGAGGTGATGGGCGGGCTCGACCCGGCGCGCGGACATCTCGCGCGAGCCATCGCGGCCGGCAAGCAGATCGTCACCGCGAACAAGATGCTCCTCGCGATTCACGGCGGCGATCTCCTCGAGAGCGCCAAGAAGCGCGGCGTGGACCTCGCCTTCGAGGGCGCGGTCGGCGGCGGGATCCCCGTGATCCGCGTGCTGCGCGACGCGCTCGCGAGCGATCGCATCGCGAGCCTCGCGGGCATCGTGAACGGAACGTCGAATTACATCCTCACGCGCATGCGGGCGGACGGCCTCTCGTTCGAGGCGGCGCTCGAGGAGGCGCAGGCCAAGGGCTATGCCGAGGCCGACCCGGGCCTCGACGTCGACGGCGGCGATGCGGCGCACAAGCTCGTCGTCCTCGCGATGCTCGCGTTCGGCGCGCGGCTCGACGACGCGAAGATCTCGACCGAGGGCATTCGCGGGATCGAGCCCGTCGACCACGCGTTCGCCGATCGCTTCGGCTACGTCGTCAAGCACCTGGCAATCGCCAAGGACAAGAGCGACGGCACCGGCGCAGGAGCGCTCGAGCTGCGCGTTCATCCGGCGCTCGTCGCGAAGGACGCGCCGCTCGCGAACATCAACGGCGTGCTCAACGCCATCGCGGTGGAGGGGAGGGCGCTGGGCCCCTGCCTCCTGTCAGGGCGCGGCGCGGGCGACCTTCCGACGGCCGTGAGCGTCGTCGCCGACATCGTCGACGTCGCGATCGCGAAGAAGAGCGGGACGGCCGGGCAGAGCACGAGGGCCATCCGCCTTGCGCCGCGCGCGGTCGCGCCGATGGATGACGTGGAAGCGCGATACTACGTCCGCTTCTCCGTCTACGACCGCCCCGGCGTCCTCGCGCGGATCACAGGGGCGCTCGGCGAGCGAGGTGTCTCGATCGAGCAGCTGGTGCAGCAGGGCCGAGGCTCGACGGATGTCCCCGTCGACGTCGTCATGATGACGCACGAGACGAAGGAGTCTGCGATTCAGGGCGCGCTCGGTGCGATCGGCAAGAGCGATTTCGTCGCGAAGCCGCCGCGCATGATCCGCGTGCACTGAGCTCGGCATGGGCATCATCGACCTCACCGTGCGTGTTGGAGCGCCGCGCGAGCGCGTGTTCGACCTCGCGCGGAGCATCGACGCGCATGTGGCCTCCACGCCCGGGACGGACGAACAGCCGGTCGCAAAGGCCGGCGGGTTGACGTGCGGAGTCATGGCCCTCGGCGACCGCGTGACATGGCGCGCGCGTCACCTCGGGATCACGCAGGAGCTCACGAGCCGTATCGCGATCTTCGATCGGCCGAGGCATTTCCGCGACAGCATGGTCGAAGGCGTGTTCGCGCGGTTCGATCACGACCACTACTTCGAGGAGGACGGCGCGGATGCGACGCTGGTCCGCGACGTGTTCGACTTCACGTCTCCGCTCGGTCCCCTCGGTAGGCTCGTCGATGCGGCGTTTCTCGACCGCTACATGCGACGCTTCATCGAGCAGCGTGCCCGCGTGCTGAAGGATCTTGCGGAAGGCAACGACTGGGCGCGCTTCCTGGAGTGAGCGCGGGCTGTCTCATGGGAGACGCGGAGCCGGGCGCGCCGCTCAGAGGTCGACTTGCTCTGCGCCGCCGATCTCGCTGCCCAGGAAGCGCGAGGCGGTCTCGTCGAAGCTCTTCGGGAGGTCGGTGACGAGGAGCTTCACCGAGCCTTCGCCGAGCGACGAGTCACGGAGGAGCGCGCGGTTCTCCAGGAAGGCGGCGACCTCGCGCGCGACGGCCTTCGCGCTGTCGATGATCTGCACCTGGGGGCCGAGCAGCGCCCTGGCTTCCTCCTCGATCACCGCGAAGAGGAGCGGGTAGTGCGTGCAGCCGAGGACGATCACGTCGACGCCGGCCCGCGCCAGGGGCTCGAGATAGCGCCGTGCGGCAAGGCGCGGGACGTCGCCGTCCGTCCAGCCCTCCTCGGCGAGCGGCACGAGCAGCGGGGCGGCCTGACCGTACGTCTCGATGCGCGTCGAGCACGCCGACAGCGCGCGCGGATACGCGCCCGAAGCAATCGTCCCTGCGGTCGCGAGCACGCCGACCTTGAACACCCGCGTGGCGTCCGCAGCGGCGCGCGCGCCCGGCTCGATGACCCCGAGCACCGGCAGGTCGAGCTCGACGCGCAGGCGCTCCGGCGCGACTGCGCTCACGGTGTTGCACGCGATGACGATGGCCTTTACGCCGCGCGCGACGAGGTGATTCGCGCACGTGAGCGCATAGCGCGTCACCGTGGCCGGTCCCTTGGTCCCGTACGGAACGCGCGCCGTGTCGCCGAGGTACACGATCTCCTCGTACGGGAGCGCGGCGCGTAGCGCACGAACCACCGTGAGGCCGCCGAGGCCGGAGTCGAACACACCGAGCGGCATCCTCGCGCCCGGCCCTTCTCGGCCACGTGCTCGCAGGTCGGGGCTCTCGCCCCGCGCTACCGGGATGCCTCGCAGCGTCACGACGGCGCCGTGAGGAGGAGCTCGAGCACCGCCATTCGCACCGCGACGCCAGCCTCGACCTGATCGAGGATCACGCTCTGTGTGCCGTCGGCGATGCGCGTGTCGATCTCGACGCCGCGGTTGATCGGACCCGGGTGCATCACCATCGCGTCGGGCTTCGCGCGGGCGAGCATCGCCGCGTTGAGACCGAACGTGCGGGCATATTCGCGGGGCGTGGACATCATCGCGCCGCCGAAGCGCTCGGTCTGGATGCGCAGCATCATCACGACGTCCGCGCCGAGGACGGCCTCCTCGAGACGCGGGACCACGCGACAGGTCGCGCCGATCGTCTCTGCGCCGATGGGCATCATCGTCTTGAGCGCGCAGAGTCTGACCTCTGCGCCCTTCTTTCCGAGCAGGATCGCGTTCGATCGAGCCACGCGCGAGTGCGCGATGTCACCGACGATGGCGACGACGAGCCCCTCGAGCTTGCCCTTCGTGCGCCGCATCGTGAACGCGTCGAGGAGGCCCTGGGTCGGATGCTCGTGCGCGCCGTCACCCGCGTTCACGACGCACGTGCCACCCAGCCGCTTCGCCAGGAAGGCCGGTGCGCCCGAGCTGGTGTGTCGCAGGACGAAGAGGTCTGCGCGCATCGCCTCGAGGTTCTTGGCGGTATCGAGGAGCGTCTCGCCCTTGGTGACGCTCGAGATCGACGGGTTCACGTTGACGACGTCGGCGCCGAGGCGCTGCGACGCGATCTCGAACGACGTGCGCGTGCGTGTCGACGCCTCGAAGAAGAGGTTGATGATGGTGCGGCCCTTGAGGACGTCCGCCTTCTTCTCCGTCTTCCGGGACAGGGCGTGCCAGTGCTCGGCGCGGTCGAGCAGCGCGTCGATGTCGCTGGGCGAGAGGTCCTCGATGCCGAGCAGATGGCGGTGCTTCCACATGCTGAGCGCCTAGCTACCACGGCCCTGCCGCGTCGTCAGCGGACCCTAGTTCAGGTAGCGCTTGTCTTTGGGGGCCTTGCGGTTCTTGAGATCGTCCTCGAGGCCGCCCTGGACCACGCGCAGCGGCGGGCCGCCCTTGCGCTTCGGGGCCCTCGGGCGATCGCTGCCCGTGATCGACTCGACCGTCAGCGCGTGGCCTTGTCGGCGCATGAACGCGAGCTTCACGCGGAGCCAAACGGAGCGGACGGGCGAGGGCGTACCGCCGAACAGCACGCCCGCGAGGATGCCGCCGAAGAGGGAGGCCGTGCCTTCGGGCATCGCCTGTCGGAAGAGGAGCGCGAGCACCGCGCCGGCGATCGTGATCCAGTAGAGCGCCTTGCCGCTGATAGGCAGGAAGAAGAAGAGGCGAATCTGCCGCGTCGCGTTCTCCTTCGACCACGCCATGCAGGTCGCCGTGATCGCGGCGAGCGGGCCGAAGACGAGCGGCGGATGAAAGAGCTCCGTGCCGATCGGCAGCTGGTTCACCGCGAGGACCATCAGGTTGCCCATCACGACACTGAGGCCGAGGAATCGCAGGAGCCGAGCGCCGCCCCACTTCTTCTCGAGGTCGGTCGTGAGGAAGTAGAGGCCTACGAGCGACCAGAGCGCGTGGCCAAAGCTCTCCGGGTTCGTGAAGATGCCGGACGTGAGGAGCGTCCATGGCCTGCTGAGCACGTGGGTCGGCTGGACGACGACCCAGCGGAAGATCTCCTGGCCGGCCGGCGGCCCCGGAGCCCAGTTCCAGACGATCGCGCCTGCGATCGCGAAGAAGCCGATCGCCACGAGTACCGCCTTGAGCGCGCGCCCCGGCCGCGGAAACGCAGCAGCCACGACCTCGCCCGGCTCTCTCATCCTCTAGTGACTCTAGTTTCGCGGCGAACCGCGGGCAAGGAGGGCCGGAAGATGCTCGCGCGAGCATCACGGTCCAGCCTGATTCCAGGCTGGTCTGTCAGTGGATGGGCTGGCAGGTCGCCGAGCTGGTGAGCCCCGGGCTCGTGTCCGCGCCGCAGGTCGTCTGCCCGACCACCGTGCCGTCGGCGCGCAGCAGGGCTACCGCGATCGAGTACGAGGCCGGCGCGACAGCAGGTGAGATCGAGACGGTCGCGTTGCAGCGCACGTCGGTCGTCGTGCCCGGCGTGCCGTTCGCGTCGGCGCGGTAGCGCACCATCGTGTAGCTGGCATCGCACACCACGGTGCCGCCCGTCGCCGTCGCAAAGGAGGAGACGGAGAGATCGACCGAGGCCGGCTGCGACGGCAGGCCGACGCCGGCCGTGCCGGTCGCGGGCGCGTCACAGACGGCCAGGGTCTGCACCTGATCGAGCTCTTGCGCCGTGCACGTGGTCGTCAGCGTCGGGTTCGTCTGCGGGAGCGTGGTCGGGTTCTGGGCCGCCGCCTTCACGTTCGCCTCACCGGCCTTGCCGAAGGCGGCCTCGCTGTAGGCGAAGACCTGCAGCGAGTAGTCGAAGCTGCCGGCGCTCGAGGGCACGTTGACGAACTGCGCGTCCGTGAAGCAGTCGTAGATGCCGCTGGTGACCAAGGCGTCGAGCTTCGCGGTGTCGTTCGGGTTCCTCCCGAACACGACCACGGCGTATTTGAAGACCTGGGTGGGGCCTCGGCCGCAGCCTCGCCCGGCGGTCAACGTCTCGGCGCGGACCGTGATTCCGGTGATCGGCGTCAGGGCGTCCGAGGCACTCGTGCTCCCGCAGCCGAGCAGGAGCGGAAGAAAGACGAGCGACAGCAGGCGGGCGCGGGACACCCAGGCCTTTTACGATCGTCCCGCCCCGCATACAAACGGTTCGTGCGCGACCTCCTGTCCCGGGCACAAACAGGCTTTACAGCGCGGAACGGACGGGATCATAAGGGGTGTATGAACGCCGGCCTCGTACTCGCCCAGGCTCACGCCGCCGTTGGCGCCGCCGCCCCGGGTCCCGCGGGCGATCCGCCCAAGCTCGATCCGATGCAGCTCGTCCTGCACGCCTCGATTCCCGTGAAGCTCGTCATCGTCGTCCTGGTGGCGTTTTCGCTGGTCTGCTGGGTCGTCATCTTCGCGAAGGCGCTGCACATCGCGCGCGCGCGGAGCGACTCGGCGAGGTTCATGAAGGCCTTCGACACGGCCGGCACCCTCGAGGGGCTTGCCAAGGAGGGTCTCTCGAGCTTCCGCGGCTCGCCCTTCGCGCGCATCTTCGCGACGGGTTACGACGAGATGATGCGCCTCACCAAGGGCGAGCACGGCAAGCGGCTCGACGAGGCGCAGGGGACCCACGTCGACAGCATCACGCGCCGTGCCGCCGCCGCCGAGGTCACGCACCTCGAGTCGTGGATGAGCCTCCTCGGCACGATCGGCTCGACGGCCCCGTTCATCGGCCTCTTCGGCACCGTCTACGGCATCATGGATGCGTTTCTCAGCATCGGAAACCAGCAGAGCGCGAACCTCCCGGTCGTCGCCCCGAAGATCGCCGAGGCCCTCATCGCGACGGCGATCGGCCTCGTCGCGGCCATCCCGAGCGTCATGGCCTACAACTTCTTCGCCCGTCGCGTGGGCGAGCTCTCGGACGTGATGGAGAGCTTCGCGGCCGACGTCGCCTCCCGCGCCAAGCTCGGGGGCGTCTGAGATGGGGATGGGCGGCGGCGGTGGCAGTCGTAGCCGTCGTCGCATGGGAGGAATGAACGAGATCAACGTGACGCCGCTCATCGACGTCATGCTGGTTCTCCTCGTCATCTTCATGGTCACGGCTCCGCTCCTCACCACGGGCGTCCAGGTCGACCTGCCCAAGGTGAAGAGCGCGCCGATGCAGATGGACGAGTCGAAGATGCTCGTCATCATCACGGCCGACGAGCACGTCTACCTCGGCAAGGATGAGATCACGCAGGCGGTCGAGGACAAGCTCAAGACCAACGCGCGCCTCCAGGAGGAGAAAGAGCTGTACGTTCAGGCCGACGAGAACGTGAAATACGGCGCCGTGCTCCGTGTGATGGCTGCCGCCCGCGGCGCGGGGGTAGAGAAGCTCGGGATGATCACC
>JANXVA010000191.1 GCA_025351875.1 Myxococcales bacterium
CGCCCAGGCGATCGGCCAGAGCATCGACGCGCGGACGGTCACCGCGGAGGACGCGCTCGACGACGCGGGCGAGGCGCCCGGCCCCGGCGAGGTGGACGCGCTCGTGAAGCGCGCGCTCGCGAACCGCCCCGACGTCGGCAGCGCACGCGCGCGCGCCGACGCCGGAGATCTCCGCGTGAGCTACCTGCGGCGGCAGGTCATCCCCTCCCCCGATCTCAGCATTGGCTACATCCGCTTCATCGACGCGCCCGGCGCTTCCTACGGCCGTGACGGCGGCGCAATGCTCGCAGGCGTGTCGTTCCCGATCCCGATCCTCGATCACGGCCAGGGCACGATCGATCGCGGCCTGGCCCTCGCCGCAGAGGATCGCGCGCGCAAGGACGGCGTAGAGCTCTCGGCGCGCCGCGAGATCGAGCGGACGGTGGCGACGATGGCCGTGCGCGTCGCGACCTGGCGCCGCTTTCGCGACACCACTTCGGTCGACATCGATCGGCTCCGCGGGATCGGCGAGCTGTCGTACCGCGAGGGCCGCGCGACGATCCTCGAGCTCCTCGACGCCTACGCGTCGTACGTCGACGCGCAAGAACGCCGCATCGAGCTCCAGGCCGCGGCCGCGAAGGCCGCCCTCGACGTCGAACGAGCCGTCGGCCCCTCGACGTGAAAGGCCGCCGGTGTCTCGTCTTGGGACGTAAAAACAGGCCGATCGCTCGTTTTGGTGCTAGGTACTTCGGGTCGCTACGGAGGTTCGCATGAAGGCCACGCAAGTTCTCGGACTCATGCTCGGGTTGGGGACGCTCGGCGTCGCCTCCGCGTTTGGCTGTGGCTCTGCCGACACGAGCGGCTTCGACGATCCGAACGGATCGAGCGGCGGCGTCGACGGCTCCGCACCGATCTTCGGCAAACATGACGGCGGCGAGGGCGCCGCCCCGTGCCAGGGCCTGCAGTGCCAGCAAAAGGCGTGCACCGCCGGACGGGACACCACCGTCACCGGCACCGTCTTCGCGCCGAACGGCAAGCTGCCTCTCTACAACGCGATCGTCTACGTCCCGAACACGAAGCCCGAGGCGCTCACCAAGGGCGCGACCTGCGACAAGTGCGGCGCCGTCACCGGCAACCCCGTCGTCTCGGCGATCTCCGACGCGACCGGCAAGTTCACGCTGAAGAACGTGCCGGTCGGCGCGAACATCCCGCTCGTCATCCAGATCGGAAAGTGGCGGCGGCAGGTCACGATCCCGAACGTCCCCGAGTGCGAGCAGACGACGCTCGCCGACCCCGAGCTCACGCGCCTGCCGAAGAAGCAGTCCGAAGGTGACATGCCCCAGATCGCGCTGACGAGCGGCGGCTGCGACAAGCTCGGTTGCATGCTGCCGAAGGTCGGCATCGATCCGTCGGAGTTCGGGATCGAGTCTGACGGCCCCAGCAAGGCCGTCCACACGTACCTCGGTCTCGGAGCCGGCGGCGCCAACGCCGCAGGAGCGCCGCCGGGAGCATCGATCTCGTCGAGCCTCTGGGCCAGCGCGGCAAACCTGATGAAGTACGACCTCGCGATCCTCTCGTGCGAATGCAACGAGCACCTCGAGAACAAGGGCGGGAGCGAGACGGGCGCACCGTTCACCGTGATGGCCGACTACCTGAAGGCCGGCGGCCGGATCTTCACCACCGACTTCATGTACACCTGGTACCGCTACTCGGGCGATGCGCAGCTGAAGACGGCGGCCAACTGGCGCGGCGGAGCGCCTTTCGGCGGATCGCCGATGTCGTTCGACGGCACGTTTCCGAAGGGCGCGGCGCTCGTCGACTGGCTGCAGACCGTCGGCGCGACGCCGACGAAGGGGCAGCTCACGCCCGACATCGTCTTTGGCAACATCATCTCGACCGACGCGAACAAGGTGCAGACGTGGGCGGTGAGCGGCAACCCGAACGCGGGTGAACGCGTCTTCACCGTGAACCTGCCCGTCGGCGTGCCGGCGGATCAGCAGTGCGGCAAGGGCGTCCACATCGACGCGCACCTGAACCAGCAGGGACCCGACAAGGTCGACGGCACCTACCCCGGCGGCTGCAACACGCCGCTCAAGCCGGGCGAGAACCTGCTCGCGTTCTTCTTCTTCGACCTCGCGTCGTGCATCCAGAACGACAGCGCCCCGCCCGCGCCGCCGCCCGTCGTGAAGTGATCCGCGCGCTCGAGGCGAGCGTCGCCTACTCGGCGAGGCTCGGGACGCTCGACTCAGGCACCTCGTCGTCGAGCGTCGGCTCGGTGAGGTCCCAGCCACGGAGCGCCGTCGCGAGGATGCCTGGAAAGACCGCGAGCGTCAGCACCGTGCCAAACACGATGCCGACGATCACGACCGTCGCCAGCGGGCGCTGCACTTCGGAGCCGGCGCTCGTCGAGAGCGCCATCGGGAGGAAGCCGAGCGCCGCGACGGCCGCCGTCGTGAGGACGGCGCGCACCGAGTGCGTCGTCCCGTAGGCGACCGCGCGGTCCGCGTCTTCGCCGTCGGCCATGCGCTGCTTTGCCGTGCTCGAGATGACGACGCCATTCAGCACTGACACGCCGCCGAGCGCGATGAAGCCGACCGCCGCCGGCAGGCTGAACGGTAGGCCGCGGATGAGCAGCCCGAGCATCCCGCCGCTCGCCGCCAGAGGCACGACCGAGAACACCGCGAGCGCGGGCCGCGCGCTCTTGAACATCCAGAAGAGCATCCCGATGATGATCGCCATGACGGCGGGGATGACGAGCGCGAGGCGCTTCGACGCCCGCTCGTAGTTCTCGAACTGCCCGCCCCACTCGATGCGGTACCCGCTGTCGAGCGGGACCTTCGCCGCGACGGTGCGCTTGGCCTCCTCGACCCACGACACCAGGTCGCGGCCGCGGAGGTTCACGTCGATGCGGATGAGGCGCTCGCGGTTCAGACGCTTCACGACGGCTGGCCCGTCGCCCTCGGCGAGGTGCACCACGTCATGCAACGGAACGCTCTGGCCGCCCGCGGTCTCCACGAAGAGATCGGCGAGGCCCTCGGCGCTCGGACGCGACGGCGGGACGAGGACGCGCAGATCGAAGCGGCGCTCGCGCTCGTAGACATCGCCGACCTTCACGCCCTCCCGCGAAGCCTCGAGCACGTCGAACGCGTGACGCACGGTGACGCCGTACTGGGCCATGCGCGCGCGATCGACGGTGGCGGTGATCGACGGCGAGCCCATGAGGCGCTCGATCTTCAGGTCGCCGGTGCCCTTGATGTCGCGGACGGCGTCGCCGACCTTGTTCGAGTAGGCGACGAGCGCGTCGAGATCGGTGCCGATCACCTTGATCGAGACGTCGGCGCGCGAGCCGGCGATGAGCTGGTTGGTGAGGTCCTCGATCGGCTGCGAGACCGACACGAAGGTCGCGGGGACCTCCGACTCGACCTTGTCCTTGATGAGGACCGACAGCTCCTCGAGGTTGCGCGCGCTCGTCCACTCCTTGAGGGGCTTGAGCGGGATGAGCATGTCGGTGTTCTCGTTGCCGACGGCGTCGAGCGCGAGCTCGGCGCGGCCACTCTGCCCGAGCACCTGACGGACCTCGGGGAACGTCCGGAGAGCCTTCTCGGTCTGGAGATCGAGCTTGCGCGCCTCGTCGAGTGAGATGCTCGGCGCGCGCTGCATCGCGACGATGAGATCGCCCTCGAAGATGCGCGGGACGAACTCCGCGCCAGCGCGGCCGAAGAGCCACGTCGCGACGACGAGAAACCCGACCGCGGCGCCGGCGATCGGCCAGCGAAGACGCAGGAGCGACGGCATGACCCGGGCATAACGCGCGGTGATCGCCTCGATCCACTTCGGTCCGTGGGAGCTCGACGGCGGCACGAACGCGACGAGCAGCGCCGGGAAGAAGAGGACGGCGTAGACGAGACCGCCGAACCGCGCGCAGGCCATCGTTATCGCCATCGGGCGGAACATCTTGCCCTCGACACCCTCGAGCGTGAGCAGCGGGATGTAGACGAGCATGATGATCGCGACCGCGAATGCGACCGGGGAGACCACCTTCCTCGCCACCTTCGAGTATGCGCGAGCGCGCGCGGCGCCGAGCAGGCTGTGGCCTGCGGTCATCGCGATCACCGACTCGAGGATGACGATCGGCCCGTCGACGAGGAACCCGAAGTCGATGGCGCCGAGGCTCATCAGATCGCCGGTGACATGGAAGAGGTGCATGCCGAAGATGGCGATCGCCATCGAGGCCGGCATGCCGATCGCGACGGCGAGCGCACCGCGCACCGTCCCCAGCATGATCGCGAGGACGACGGTGACGATGATCAGCGCCTCGATCAGGTTCACGCCCACCGTGTGCAGCGTGCGCTCGACGAAGTCGGCGCGGTCGTAGATGACCTCGATGGTGACTCCCGGCGGGAGCTCCCGCTCGATCTGCTTCATCTGTGCCTTGACCGCGCCGATGACGTCGCGGCTGTTCGAGCCCGCGAGCATCATGACGAGGCCGCTCACCGCTTCGCGATCGCCGTTGTGCGTGACGACGCCATAGCGAAGGGCGGCGCCTACCTTCACCTCCGCGACGTGCTGGATCAGCACGGGCGCCTGGCCCTTCTCGGACCTCACGACGACCGCGGAGATGTCCTTGTCGCTCGTGAGAGTCCCCTGCCCGCGGATCGTGTACGACTCGCCGCCGCGCTCGACGTAGCCCCCGCCGACGTTCACGTTCGCGGCGCGGAGCGCGTCGAGCACGTCGTTCAACGTGAGTCCTCGCGCGTGGAGGCGCTTCGGGTCGACGCTCACCTGGTACTGCTTCAGCTCGCCGCCGAAGCTGTTCACCTCGATGACGCCCTTCACCGTCTTCAGCTTCGGCGCGATCTCCCAGTCGAGGATCGTGCGCAGCTGCATCGGCGGGTGGTGCTCGGACTTCACGACGAACTTGTAGATCGTGCCGAGGCCGGTCGACGGCGGCGCGAGCTCGGGGACGCCCGCCGAGGGTGCCAGCTCGCCCTGGGCCTGGCGCACGCGCTCGAGCACGAGCTGGCGCGCAAACCAGATGTCGGTGCCCTCCTCGAAGACGATCGTCACCGAGGAGAGACCGAAGCGCGAGACGCTCCGCACCTGCGCGCTGTGCGGCACGCCGGTCATCGCTCGTTCGATCGGGGAGGTGACGGTGCGCTCCACCTCGGTCGGGGAGAGGCCTCCGCACTTGGTGAGGATGTCGACCTGCACGCTCGAGACGTCAGGGAGCGCGTCGATCGGCAGTCGCATCGCCGCGAGCGCGCCGAACGCGAGCACGGCCGCGAGGAGCCCGACGACGAGAACGCGCCGGCGGATGGCGAAGAGCGCGATGGCCTCGAGCATCGGACCGCGCGTTACCGGAAGAGCTCGCTCTTCAAGTAGAAGGCGCCCGTCGTCACGACGGTGTCGGCCTCACCGACGCCCTCGAGGATCTCCATGTCGTTCTCGTTCGAGGCACCGATGCGCACCGGGACCGGCACGACGCGGGTGCCGCTCTCGGCGCGGAAGACCGTGGGCTTTCCGTCGACGAAGACGACAGCGTCGCGCTTCACCATGAGCGCCTCGTGGGCGGGACCGGAGGCGTCGATGGTGGCGAAGACGGACTGCCCGACGCGGAGCACGTGGTCCGTGTTGTCGATCTCGACGCGGACGTCGGCGGTGCGGGTGGAGAGGTCGATGACCTCGCCGACGTGCGCGACGCGTCCGATGATCGCCTTCGTCGGATCGGATACGGGCGCAACGGACACGCGGTCGCCGTGGCGGACCTGCGTGAGGCTCTGCTCGGTGACGGCGAGCTCGACCCAGAGGCGGGAGAGGTCCGCGATCTTGAAGGCCGTGACGTTCGCCTCGACCGCCTGCCCCGGCTCGACACGACGGACGACCACCGTGCCGGCGATCGGTGCCTTCAGCACGTGCACGCCGAGCGCGCCGCCGGTGGTGCCGCCGAGCGCGCGGACGCGCTGCTCCGACGCGCTCAGCATCGCCGTCTGCGAGCGGAGCGTCGTGTCCGCGACCTCGGCCTCACGCGCCGTCGTGAGCTGGCGATCGAGGAGGCTCTTCTCGCGCTTGGCGTTGACCTCGGCGGCCTCGGTCTGCGCGCGGTTGGTGAGGAGGCCAGCTTGCGCCTCGCCGAGCTCTGCGCTGTCGATCTCGGCGAGCACGTCGCCGACCTTCACGTCGTCGCCCTCGTACTTCGCCGTTCGGCCAACGACGCCGCGCAGGCGCGTTCCGACGGCGGCGACGCGCGCGGGATCGAAGTTGACGGTTCCCACGACGCGGATCGTCGGGACGAGCGGCGCGCGACGAACGCGCTCGGTCGTGACGCCGGCGCGCGTGGCAAACGCCTTCGAGAAGACGATCGCGTTGCCCTCACGAATCGGTACGTCGCGCGCGGCCGACTCCGCGACGGCGGGCGCCTTGTGGGTCACGAACGCGTACGCGCCGCCCGCGGCGACAACCGCAACGGCTGCCGCAGCAAACCAGATCGTTCGCCCCGCGCGCACCGGCTCGGGCCCAGGCGGGGCCTCGATCGTGAATTCGTCGCGCGAGTGGTCCATGGGCCGGTCTGGATGGTCGCACGACCCCTCGGGGACGCAAAGACCCACGATTTTCCGGCATTTCCTGCGCGTCAGCGTGGTGTTTCGCAACGCGTTCGTGGGCGGTGACGGAGCGCCTAGCTGGACGACAGCCGCGGTCCATCGGCGATCCACGTGAGCCCGACGCGGGT
>JANXVA010000731.1 GCA_025351875.1 Myxococcales bacterium
CCTCGCCCCCGTCCGTGTGGACGATCTCTTCACCGGCACCGAGCTCGTCGTCGGCGCCGAGCGGTTCGACCGCGTCGACCTCGAGCAGCTTCACCTCTGCCGAAAGCGAGATGTCGAACGGACCGACATCGAGCGCGCCGCCGTCGTCGGCATCGACGAGCCAGCCTCCCTCGGCCCCCTCGATCACGAGCTCGTCGAGCGGGTCCCCCTCGGAGGTCGCGTCGTCGAGAGCGTCGCCGAGCTCGTGGTGCTCGTGGAGGTCGATGGCGAGTCCTGCGTCGGCCGCTTCGTCGGCTGCCTCGCCCTCGGAGGCGCCGTCGTACGGCGGGAGGTCGAGCTCGTCGGCTTCGGGCGTCCGCATCGCCGAGGAACGTACCAGGGGGAGGCGCGCCGTCCAGCGTCGTTCACGCCCGCGCTTGGGCTCCATCCATGATCGGGGCGTCGTGGACGTGCGGGCAAACAGCCTCGGGCGTGGCTGCCCGGCGACACCCGGCCGCTTGCCGCCCGAGGCGCAGACGCTGGATCCACGGCAAATCCGTCGCCGCCCGGCTTTCACGGGAGAGGCACAGCGGATGCAACGAGTTGGACCATGTCCGGCCCCTCGCATCGCTCGCTCCGACTCGGCGCCCTCGCGCTGCTCGCCGCGCTCGCGATCTGGCCCCGCACGAAGGCTGGCTCCCGCACGGCCGAGCTCGCGTCGGCACGCACGACGACGCATGGCGTCGCGGCTCGCGCAGAGACGGCGTCGGCGAAGCTCGTTTCGCCGGCGCGGAACGCGAAGCTGACGGTGGCGGACGCTGACGAGTCTGAGCTAAAGAACTGATTTTGCATCGAATTTAGCCAATCGACCGCGCCACCATTGTGGCCCGGTCGATAGTGCGTAGCCTGCGGACCTCCGCGATGCGCCTGCTCGTTCTCTCGCGAAATGCTGGGCTCTACTCGACGAGCCGATTGGTGCTTGCGGCGCGCGCTCGCGGCCACGACGTGACGGTCGCCGACCCGCTCGACTTCCACATCGTCATCTCGCGGGGCCGCCCCGCGATGTTCTTGGGCGACCGACTCCTTCCGCCGGTCGATCTCGTGCTTCCCCGCATCGGTGCGTCGATCACCAACTACGGCCTCGCCGTGGTGCGGCAGTTCGACATGATGGGGATCCCCGTCCTCAACAACGCCATCGCGATCGCGCGATCGCGCGACAAGCTGCGCGCGATGCAGCTGCTCACGAAGAAGGACATCGACGTCCCGAAGACCGTCTGTGCGCGCACCCCGGACTCGGTCGAGGCCGCGCTCGCATTCATCGGCGGCACGCCCGCCATCGTGAAGCTCCAGCAGGGCGCTCAGGGCATCGGCACGATGATCGCGGAGACCCCCCAGGCAGTGACTTCCCTCCTGGAGACCCTCTGGGCCATGGGGCAGGACATCATTCTCCAGGAGTACATCGCCGAATCGAAGGGCCGCGACTATCGCGCCATCTGCGTCGGCGGCCGCGTCGTGGCAGCGATGCGTCGCCAGGCGAAGAAGGGCGAGTTCCGCTCGAACCTGCATCGTGGCGGCCTCGGCGTCCGCGTCGAGCTCCCGAAGCAGTACCGCCTCGCGGCGACGGCGGCCGTGAAGGTGATGGGCCTCGAGGTCGCGGGCGTCGACATGCTCGAAGGCCGCGACGGACCGAAGATCCTCGAGATCAACAGCTCACCGGGCCTCGAGGGTATCGAGCGAACGAGCGGCCTCGACGTCGCTGGAGCGATCATCGCGCACGCCGAGAAGTTCCTCGCCAAGAGGAAGAAGCGAAGGCAGCGGAGCGCGCGTGATGCCGTCGTCGAGGGCGAGCAGCGCCCCACGCGCGTGCGTCACGAGGATCCGAGCCACGTGCGACGGCTCCGAGCGGGCAGCTAGTCGTGCTGGTGGTGGAGCGACACGGGGCCGTCGCGATCTGGACGATCGCTCGGCCGGAGGCGAAGAATGCCCTCGACCACGCGACCCTGAACGAGCTCATCGACGCCGTGGCCGAGGCCGGGCGTGACCGCTCCGTGCGCGCTGTCGTGCTCACGGGTGACGGTCACACGTTCGTCTCGGGCGGCGACCTCCGCGAGCTGCGCGACAAGAACACGCCGCAGGACGCGGAGCGGTTCAGCGATCTCGGATGGGATCTCACGCGCGCGATGGGCGAGCTCCCCGTGCCGATCGTCTGCGCGATGCCGGGACCGGCTATCGGCGGCGGCGCCGAGCTCGCGCTCGCGTGCGACATGCGCGTCGCCGATCTCCGCGCCAAGATCTCGTTCAAGCAAGTGCGCATGGGGGTGACGACCGCATGGGGCACCGTCCCTCGCCTCGTCGCGCTCGTCGGCGCCGGGACGGCCGCGCGTCTGCTCTACACCTCGCACGAGGTCGCCGCGGCGGAGGCGAAGCTCCTCGGCCTGGTCGACGAGGTCACGGAGAACGGGCTCGCCCGCACGACGGCACTCGCGTGGGCCTCCGACATCGCCGAGGGGTCACCGCGCGCGGTGGGTGACATGAAGCGGCTCGTGCGAGAGACGGTCGCGACGGCCGCGGCCGTCCGCGCGACCGAACGCCAGCTCTTCGTCGACACGTGGAGCGGTGCGGACCACAGCGAGGCTGTCGAGGCGTATTTCGAGCGACGTACCGCGACGTGGGGAGAGCGCTAGAGAGCTACGGCGCGGGCGCGATCGACGTCGAGATCTCGAGTCTCACCGTGGTCGTGTTGGTCGGCGTCTGGAGCACGACGGTGCTCGGCGTGCACGACGTCGCGGTAGCCGCCGCCGCGCGCTGCATCTCTTTCATCTCCGCGAGACGACGGAGGACGGCGCGCGCCTCGCCGACCTCATTACGGCCGTACGCCGCGGTGGCCTCGTCACCGAGCTCGCGCGCACGACGAAGAGCCACGTCCGAACGGCTCAGCGCCTCGTCAACGCAGGCGATCTGTGGTGGCGTCCCGCGCTTGCGCGCCGTGCGAAGCTGATCGCGGACGCGAAACGACGTCGCGCGCATCTGGACGAGCGCGGCCTCGACTTGCGAGCGCGCCGCCACGACCTCGTTCGACGCCGGACCTTCCTCGGCCCGGGCGGGTGTCGAGGCGAAAGCGACCGTGCCCGCAACTACGAGCGTGGCGAAGGCAGTACGCATGCAGGACCTCACTCGTCCTGTTCTGTTGCGCGCCGGCGCCCAGGCGTTCAGCCGGCTCGGGCTCCCTGGCGCCGAGCCCAGGCGTGCCAAGGAGGGGCTGGAGAGGAAAAGTGTCGTCGTCCGCGCGCACGGCGGTTGGCAACGAGCCCCATCATTGGCAGAGTTCGCTCATCGTGAAGATCCCTCGTAAAGCCTCGCTACCCGCACGCAGCCTCGCCGCGATCTTCGCGCTCCTCGTCGCCTCCACGAGCGCTTGCCGCTCGCAGCCGCCCGATCCGTCGACCGCTAGCGCACAGAAGCCGACGTCGATGCCGTCGGCACCGATCGCCTCCGCGGCGACCGATGCGGCTGCCCCCACGCCGGCCGCGAGCACGTCCGTCGCCGGGGACGCAGAAGCCCCTGCAGCCTCCGACGAACCGCTCGCAGGGACGCTGTTCACGAAGGATGTTCAGGCAGCCTTCCGCGTCGCCGCCTGCGCGGGAGACGACTCCTTCATTCCCGCGGGCCTCGACAAGAAGATGGTCGACACGCACTGCGCGATCCTGAAGAGCGGTTACGACGAGTACAAGCGCGAGTGGGTCGACGTCGCCGGGCCATTCCTCGCGAAGCTCAGGCCGGCGGGACTGCCGAAGCAGGTCGTCTACCCGTTCGGCGGCGGCGACCTCGTCACCGCGCTCGCGACGTTCCCGGAGGCGACGGAGATCACCACCATCTCGCTCGAGATCGCCGGCGATCTGCGCGGCATCACGAAGCCCGACAACAAGCGCCTGGAGAAGGAGCTGGCGACGCTGCGCGAGCACCTCGGGAAGCTCTTCCTCAAGGCTCACAGTCGCACGATCAACCTCGACATCGAGACGCGCGGCGCTGTGCCCGGCGAGGCGGCCTTCACGCTCGCGGCAATGGCCATCCACGGCTTCGAGCCAGTCACGTATCGCTACTTCGACTTCACCGACGAAGGCTCCCTGCACTACCTCACCGAGGCCGACATCGCGAAGGCAGAGAAGGCGAACAAGACGGGCCGCAGTGGTCCCTTCGCGAATGCGGAGATCCGCTTCAAGAAGACGGGCGAGAGCCAGATTCGCGTGTTCAGACATGTCGCGTACGACCTCTCGGACGCGAACGTGAAGCGATTCCCCCAGCTGATGAAGCACCTCGACACGAAGCCGAAGGTGTCCGCGATGACGAAGGCCGCGAGCCACCTCTTGTGGGACGACACGAACTTCTCGGTCATCCGCGACTGGCTCATGGGGCACACGGACTGGATGATCTCCGACACGACGGGCGTGCCGCCGCGGATCGCGAAGAAGAACGGCTTCGTGCAGGACGTGTATGGCCAGTACGAATACGCGGAGCCGTTCGGCACCGTGAACAACAGGGACATGAACGACTTCCACGAGAAGTTCAAGGGCAGCGCACCCATCGCGTTCCGCTACGGCTACCCCGACAACAAGAGCCACGGCCACATCGTCGTGACGCACAAGCCCGGCGTCGGAGGTCTCAAGCCCTGAGCGACGGGCTCCGCAGGGTTGCTCAGCGCCTGCGCTCGAGCGGCCGTGCGCCGTGCTTGGCCTCGAACCACGAGCTGCGCAGATTGCGCCGCAGCGCGGAGGCGTAGAGGCAGTCGCGGAGGTTGTTCAGCTCGCTCGTGACCGATCCGTGCGCGAGCTGCGTACGGATGCTGACCGCTTCGGCGCGCGTGAGCTCCTCGCGCGACAGCGTCCCCTCGATCTGCTCGTGCGCGCAGATGACCCCGGAGCGCTCGAGCTCTGCGAAGAGCGCGTGGGTGTTGCCCTCCGTGCGGCCCGCCGTGAAGTAAGAGACGAGCTTGTGGCGCGCGCTCATCGGCTTGCCGTGCCCCGCAATGACCCAGTCGCGGAACACGTCGACGTCGGCGTAGAGGGCGTCGAAGAGGTAGGCCTCCTGTACGGCCAGACCGCCTACGCGAAGGGCGCAGGCCGCCGCGTGGTAGCCCCCCGAATGGGCCGACACGCAGACGCGACCCACCGACGCGTTCGGCGGAAGCGCGGCAGGGCCGGCCGCGGCGCGCACGGCGGCGACGTCGAGCGTGCGGAGCGCGCATTCGACCATGCGGGCGAACCCACCGGGCACCTCGAGCTTGCCGGCGGCGGAGTCTGCCGCATTCACGGCGAGCTGCGGGACGACGAGGATCGCGTTCTGCTTGCTCTCGAAGAGCTGCTCGCGCAGCTGGTGAGCGACCGTCGCCCGCTCCGCGGAGGAATTGTGACCGTGGAAGTGCACGACCGTCGAGACCGAGGAATCGCGCGCCACGCGATGATGGTGCGGGATGAACACGAGCACGGTCGGGTCCCCGTAGCCTGCGCCGCTCGAGGGGAACGGCGCGTGCTCCAGCTCGAGCGTCGCGGTGATCCCTCGCGCATCGGTCACGAGACGCACGACGCGCGAGCCCGACGGCGACGGCGGCAGCCCCTCCGCGCGCGCATGCGTGGACGCGAGCGCCGCGAGCCCGAAGAACGGAACGGCGGCGAGCAGGCTGCGGCGCGAGATGCGATGGCGTGGGGTCATGGCGTCCGTCCCTTCCCGTGACCCTCGTAGTTTCGGTGTCGATCGGCCAACTTTCCGACAACTCCCTACATGTCCCAAACTTCGCGAAGCACTTACGGAAGGTCGAGTGTCACCCGCGCGGGCGCGCCGACCTCGACGTCCGTGAGGAGCTCGCCGATGTGCAACGTGTAGTGGCCCCTGGCGAGCCGCGAAGGAGAGCAGGTCGGGCCGCCGTCGCACGCGTCGCTCGGTCCCCGCCGCAGGACGCGAAGAACGGCGCCGCTGATCGTGACGGTGGCGACGGCCGCTCCGCCGGGCGCGAGAACGATGCGGGCGAAGTGCGGCCGCTCGTCTCGAGCTGCCGCCTCGGCGCTACCCGACGCGACCTCGAGACGTGGCGGCTCGAGCTCGTAGAGCGTGTGGCGCGCGTCCTCGGCAAGGACAGTGAATGCGGGGAGCTTTGCCGAGAAGCTGAGGGGCAACGTCAGGGTTATGGAGCCCCCGTTCACGAGCCGGAGCGCGATACGCCCGTCGGCGACCACCCTTGCCTCCTGCCTCAGTGGCAGCGGCGCGCCGCCGTCTCTCTCGAGGGTCGCGCGGAGCAGCTTCGCGCGGCCAGACCCGATCGCACAGCGCTTGTCGACCACTGCGACCTCGAGCGCGAGCGCGGGTCCCGAGCATGCAAGGTCGACGGGGCCGTCAGGATCGACGACGACCTTCGGCTCCGCATCGCGAAAGCGATTGCCCGCCTCGACGAGGCTCTCCTCGGACCCGGCCGACGGGCCGCCGTCGCTGTCCTCGCTCTTCGCCGGTTCGGCCGGCGCGCCCGCGTCGGGCGCGACCTCGGCTCCTGACGGCTTGCTTCGACACGCCGCGAGCAACAAGAAGCCCGCCACGCCCAGCACCGAGAGCTCGAGATGACGAGACGGAGCCATGGTCCCGCATCTACCACGCCCCTCTCGCGAATTGGCCTTCGTGGGGTTCTCGGGACTATCGTTCTCGTTTGGGGAGGAGAGCGAATGGCCGCCGTTGACCTGACCGTGCTGCCGAAGCTGGCACCGACCGACCTCCGCCTCCTCTGGGTCAACGATTGGTACGACGGCCCGCTCGAGGCGGTCGTCGAGCACGCCGGCGAGCGCCAGCTCATGGTGCTCCACGGCGACGACCGCCCCGATGACGATACGCCGATGCGTTGGGTCCTCTTCCGGCTCACCTCCGAGCAGTGGTCGGAAGAGGAGCGCTGGCACGCGCTCTTCGAGGAGCACGTCGGCCACCACTGGTGCTTCCATCACGAGACACCGCCAGAGTCGCCCGAGGCCCACGACGCACGACGCTTCTACGAGCCCTACGCGAAGCGGACGCCGCGCGTGCTCGAGACCAGCGCGGCCTGCGGCTGGGTCGACGAGATGCCCGTCCACTGAGATTTCCTTCACTGCGTCACGAGGAAGCGGAAGCGCTGGTACGTCGCCCGGCCCGGCACGTGAACGTCTGCGCGACTCCTCCGCGTGTGCTCGTCGGGCTCGGCGACCTCGTCGACGATCGCCCCCGGCTTCGTCGTCAGGTCGAGGACGTGCTCACCGGGCTCGAGCCGAGGTAGCCCGAGCGCCTCGAGCCGACGCAGCGCAAGCTCCGGCTCCGACGTGAACGCTCGAAAGCACTGCTTTCCCCGTGCGAGATCGACGACCACGACCGACGCCAGCGCGGGAGCATCGCCGTCCCATGCGAGCCCCACACCGCGCCGCGAGAGTGTGCCCTCCATCTCCGGACGGATCGGCTCGGGTGCAACGGGAACGTCGAGCGCGACGTTCGCCGCGGTGAGCGGGAGCGAGCCCGACCAGGCCTGCGAGGAGCGATGGAAGTAGGGACGGTCGGGCGTGGGCGGATGCTGGGCCCAGGCCCCCACCCGCCAGGTCGCGCCGGGCAGACTCGGCAGCCTCATCGACGACGCGGCGGACCAGTCGTACCGGAGCGCGATCGCCGCGCCGCCGGGCAGCTCGAGCTGGGACGCGAGCGTCCACTGCCACCCCTCGGCCATTCCGCTCGTGTGTCCGGAGACCGCGACCGGCTCGGTGGAGGCGACAGGCGAAGGAACCGTGACCCCGAGATCGCTCGGCTCGCCAGGGTGGATCGGCACACGCGTGACATGGGCGTAGGCGTATTGCGTGTATTCCGCATCACCGACGAGCACGTGGACGTCGATCGTCTCCGCGGGCCGCGTCGTGGTCTCACGCCACGAGTGGTCGAGGTCATAGACGGCGTGGTCGGTGCCGTCGACGTACGACCCGGCCGTGCCCCCACCGCCGCTCGGCGATGCGCTCACCACGGCGACCCAGCATGCCCCCTCGGTCGCGCGGCATGGCGGCAGCTTCACGCCGATCCGGAGCGGTTGCGCCGCAGGGCGCGGCGTCGACCCCAGTCGCTCGAAGACCTCGAGGCGCGGATCTCTGCGCCGAAGGCCGAGGAAGACGAGCGGGGTGATCACCGCCCCGGACGGAGCCTGCTCCACGAGCACGTCGTACGGAGGGACGACGCCCATCGCGTAGAACCCGCCGTCCTCGTCCGTGAGGACCTCCTGGCGCTTGCCGCGCCCGTCGACGACGGTGATCGGCCGCCCCACGATCGCGCCTTCGAGGTCGTCTACCACGCGTCCCCCGACGTCGATGGTCGGCGGTTCGGGCGCCTGCGCGTCTAACTCGGCCGGAGGCCCGGCGGGCGCGGGCGTTCGCGCGGGGCGAGGGAGATCGGAGGCACCCACGCGCGCCCCCTCATCTCCGCACGACGGAGCGGCGCCGAGGGCGACGACGATGCAAGACGCGACGGTGAGCGAGGCGATGGAGCGACGGGCGGTGACGTGAGGGCTCTGCATGGCGACGCTTCACAACACTCCTCGTGCCAGCTTCGGCCCCAAGCAGTCCCGGCCATTTGCGCGAGTGACCCTATGTCCGCGCCACTTTCTGGGTGTCCCGCGCCACCCACACCTGCCCATCGAGACTGTGTTTGCCCACGCGGCCATGAGCGCGGTATTCCGGTCACATGTCCGATCTCGGCCTCGCCGTTAAGCACCTCGTGGAAAAGACGACGACCGGCGGCAAGGACTGGGAGCTCCGCGAGGCCGTCGATGCCGTCCTCCGCGCGTTCAACCCGAAGGACGCGAAGGGCACCGACTCGGCAATGGCGGCGCTCGGCAAGGGCGTGAAGGCCTCGGAGGGGCGCGCCGCGCAGGTGCTCCTTCTCGCTCTCGGCGCGCTCGTGGAGTCGGGCGCGCCCCCCGAGCTCGCGTGGCCGGCCATCGAGCACGGCTTCATCGCGACGCTCGACGGCGCGACCAAGTTCGCTCATGCGTGCCTCGATCGCGTGGACCACCTCGCCCTCGACGAGGCTGTGAAGAGCCAGCGCGAGCCCGTGAAGAAGGAGCTGCCCAAGGAGACGGCCGCGTGGGACATCCTGCGCTCGAGGTGCATGGCCGCAACGGCATGCCTCACGCGCTCGCACGCGCTCCGCGAGAAGGTGCGCGCCTCCGGCAAGCTGATGAAGGCCGCCGACCCGCTCGTCGACTACGTCGACGAGGTCACCGCGTTCAGCCGCGTGCTCCGGATCGTCCACGACGAGCCCCTCCTCGTCATTCACCTCGAGCAGCGTAAGGGTTGGCGCTTCACGATCCGAGATCTCTCCACGACGACCGAGCTCTACGTCCTCCTGCTCGACGCGATCGTCGGCGACCCCGCGAAGGGTCTCCTCAAGGCGAAGAAGCCGAACCCGAAGGCCCTCGTGACGATCAAGGATCCGGACAACGCGCCGAAGAACACGGCCATGCTCGACGTCCCGTTCCACACCGTCGCGTGGACGGGCCTCCTCGCCGACGGCACCCTCCCCGACCCGAAATCCGAGGACGTCGAGCACCACAACTGGGTGTGGCTCGAGGGTGTGCCCGCCGAGATCCCGCCGTTCGAGGGCGAGCGTGTCATCCTCCTCCAGGGACCCGTGATGAAGCGCGACGTCGAGGTGCCTGTCCCGTACGACGCGCTCTTCCCGACGCTCAAGCCGCGCGGCAAGGTCGCTCACGCAGAGGTCGACCGCTTGCTCGCCAAGATGACCGCCGCCGCGACGAAGCTCCGGAGAGCTGCGAAACCGGCGAGGACGGCAAACACTTCGAGACCCGCGAAAACCGCAAAGACCGCGAAAAAGCGCCGGGCACGCTGACCGCCCGGCGCGAGTGATACGCTTCCGGCGATGAAGTGCCTGCCGCTCGCGAACGTCCTCTCGCTCGCCGCATTCACGTTCCTCTGCGCGCTTCCGCGCGAGGCACATGCCGACGATCCCTACGGCCTCGCGCCCGGCGCAGGTCAGAGCTCGGGCTCCACGTTCGCCACCTGGGGAGGCTCGCATGGCGGGCCGGCCGCCGACGCCACGAGCGTGACGCGGACCTCTCCCATCACCCGCGCTCGCGACATGCTCACCCGCGCCAGGTTCCTCGACGAGGCAGCGGTCATCGACGAGAAGGCGGCGGGCGAGACCGCGGCCAAGCTTGCCTCCATGCGCACCGCTGCGAAGGCGGCGCGCGTGACTGCGGACCGCGCGACAGGCGAGGACCGCGAGCTGCTGGGCGCCCGCGCCGAGGACCTCGAGGCCGACGTCGTCGTGAGCGAGGCCGAGGTCACCTTCAAGCGCAAGACCGCCGCGGACAATCGACGTGTCGCGCGCGAGCTCCGGGTGCGTGCGGTCAAGCTGGTCCGCGATGCTCCCGCCACCGAGGACGCCAACGCGAGCGCGTGTGATCCCCCGTTCCACTACACCGCGGACGGTCGGAAGATCTATCGCCTCGAGTGCCTGCGGTAGCGCGGGCCTCCTTCAATACTTCCAGGGCTGGCGGCGATGCGGATCGACGCGCGGCAGAGGGCGACGCATCCGATCGAGCCCGGGCAGTGCGTCGGCGATTTGCCCTTGCATGATGAGCTCGACGACGCGCGCGCGGTGTGGCCGGAACGGCGCGAGCGCTTCGAGCATCGCGTCATCGTCGCCCTGCACGCCGGTGAGCGCCTCGGTGATGACGAAGTGCGCGTGGAGATCGCGAACGGGCACCGCGTCGGTCCATCCGAGCGCCGCCCGCGCGACGAGGTTCGCCGTCCACGGACCGACGCCGGGCAACGACTCGAGCTTCGTCGCGGCAGCCGCGGGGTCGATGTCCCGCAGGCGCTCGAGCGCCGCGCCGCGCCGCGCGCCTTCGCGAAGTGTGCGGCTCCGGCGTGAACCGATGCCGATCGCATGCAACTTCCACGGCGGCACGCCGAGGACGGCAGGCGACGTCGGTGCGGCGCCCAGCGACGTGCCTTCCACGCGCTCACCGGCGATCCACTTCAGACGCCTCAGCGAGGCCGTCGCCTCGAACGTCGTCACGAGCTGCTCGATCACCGCGCGCGTGAAGGCCTCGAAGACGGTCGGCGTACGGACGATCCTGCAGTCGAACCGCTTTGCGAGCGCCGCGACGAGCGGGTGGCGCTCCGCGAGGGCGAGGAACTCGGTCGGGTCGTCGTAGAGCGCGACCATCGCACGCGCGCTCGCCATCGCCGATGCGACGTCGCTCGCCGAGGATCGTGCGCCCCTCGCGAAGATCGTGATCTCGATCTCACCCGCGCGAACACCGAACACCGCCACCATGGCGTCGGGGCCACCGCGCAGAGCGCGCACGGGCCGCCGGCGCAGCGGTCGCACGTCATAACGGCCGCCCACCGGGACAAACCTCCCGGTAGCGACCGCCTTCAGACCCGCAGCGACGAGCGACGCCACCGTCGGCGGCGCATGGTGCCGGCGGGCGACCCCGAGGGGGAAAGACGGAGCGGATCGACCCGCGGACATCGACCACGAGCGTGCCGCCGCGACGCCCGAGGCGCAAGCGGCCTCACAATCGAGCAGCGAGGGCCGAAAGGGCTGGCAAAGAGAGGCTCGGGGGCGGCATTCTGGAGCCGTCACCGATGGCCGCCGTTTCGAAGCGCAAGAGGACCGCCTCGAAGACTGCCCCTCGCACAACGCCACGCGAGCCGGCCGTTCGCGCGAGCCGCGCGAGCACGAAGCGCCCGGCGAAGCGGAGCTCCGCCGGGGGTGGTCTCACCGCCGAGCGCATCCGCGACGAGGCGCTCCGCCTGATCGATGCCGAGGGCCTCGAGGCCTTCAGCACCCGCCGTCTGGGTGCCGCCCTCGGCTGCGAGGCCATGGCGATCTACTGGTATTACCCGAGCAAGGACGCCCTCCTCGATGCGGTCGTCGAGGCGCTCATTTCACGCCTCCCCGTCGAACCGTCGACGCCAGGCGACTGGATCGACGCGTTCCGCAAGCTTGCCCATGGCTACCGGCGCCTCGCCCACCGGCATCCGAATGCCTTCGCGCTCCTCGCGACGCGCCGCTTCGCGACCGAGGGAACGTACCGTTTCCTCGACGGCCTGTTCGAGATGGCCCGCCACGCCGGCCTCGACGATCGCCAGACCGCCCGCTTCTACCGGCTGGTGAGCAGCTTCTGCAGCGGCGTCGCCCTCAACGAGCTCGCTGGCCTGCGCGACGCGGATCGAGTCGCCAGCTCCCCCGAGCTCGAGGCAGAGGCGCTCGCCGCCCGCGAGGCCTTCCCGCGGCTCGCCTCGGTGTCCTCGTGGCTCGAGCCGTCCCACTTCGACGACGTCTTCGACTTCGGGCTGGAGCTCCTCCTGGAGGCGCTCCAGCGCGCCCCGCACGCCTCGGGAGTCCCGGCGGGACGGGGCCGCGCCAAGCGGGCATGAACGGCTACGCCGAGTACCCACGAGCCGCAGCGCGTCATGAAGAACGGCCTTGCGTGTTCTATTTTACATCGTAAAGGAACCGGGATGCGCACGAGCAGCGGGCGGCGGATAGGGCTGCCGAGGAGGGCATCGTCGCTCGGCCTCGGTGCGCTGCTCGGTCTCGGAGCCGCGCTCGTCGCGCCTCGTGCGAGCGCCGTCGAGCCCTGGTCGGATCCCGACCCCGCCGGCCCGCCGGCTCGCCTCAGCCTCGGGTCGTCGACGGGCTTCCGTGGCGGGGTCGAGTACCGTGCGAACGCGGTCTCCATCCGCCCGCTCGACCTGAACGGCACGCGCGACCGAAACTTCTCGATCCTCGAGCATCGGCTCCGCCTCGACGGCGCCGTCGACTACGAGGACAAGGTCCGCATCACGACCTCCGTGGACGTCCTCGACAGCGTCCTCTGGGGTGACAACGGCACGCTGGGCTCCGATCCGGAGCCTACGGCCGGCGCGAAGGTCGGCACGAACAACCCGAACCTCGCGCGCGCTTGCGTCACCCTCCGGCCCGGCGACCCGAGCACCGAATCAGGGAGCTACCACTACGGCCTCTGCTCCGCCGAGCCCATCGCGGTCCGCCGCCTCTACGGCGACGTCATCACGCCGATCGGCCTCTTCCGCATCGGCCGCCAGGCCTTCACCGAAGGCGCCTCGATCGCCGTCAACGACGGCGACGGCCGCAAGAACCGCTTCGGCTTCGCCCGCAAGGGCAACAGCGCCGACCGCATCCTCTTCGCGACGAAGCCGCTCGAGGCGTTCAAGCCCCCGAGCGAGCGCGACGCAACCGAGACGAAGGGGCTCTTCCTCATCCTCGCGTACGACCGCCTCGTCACGGGCGATCCGATGCGCTTCAAGGATGACCTCCAGAACTACATCACCGCGGTGCGCTGGCTCGAGCCGCGCCACCGTCTCGGGACCGACGCCGAGCTGCGCCTCTTCCACGCGTACCGGTGGAGCAGCACGAACGACACGTCGGTCAACGCGTTCGGCGGGCGCGCGATGGCGACGTTCGGCGAGATCACGGCCGGCGTCGAGGGTACGTTGGTCACCGGCAGCACCCGCGAGATCAGCGAAGCGTTCCGCGTGATCACCAACGACGCGGCGGTCTCGCAGGCCATCACGCAGGTTGGTGGGCGCGGCGTGGTTCGCTGGGATCGTCCGCTATTTTCGGCATATCTCGAGCTCGACTACGCCTCGGGTGACTCCGATCCGCAGACGCGAACGCCGCTCACGCAGTTCCGTTTCGCAGAAGACACGAACGTCGGCCTGCTCATGTTCAAGCATGTGCTCGCCTACCAGACGGCGCGCGCGGCGGCGGCGGGCGTCGAGGTGCTGCGCAGCCTCGGAGCGCCGAGCTACCCGCTCGACGCCATCGACACGCGCGGGTCGTTCACCAACGCGTTCGCGATCTTTCCGCAGTTCGACGTGCACCCCATCCCCACGGTGCTCCTCCGCGGCGGCGTGCTCATGGCCTGGGCGCCCGCGAAGGTCGTCGACCCCATCTATTCGCTCCAGCATCGCGACGGCGTTCGGATCGACGACGACCTCGTGAACTTCGCAGGGGGCAAGCCCAACCGTTACTACGGCACCGAGCTCGACGGGCGCGTCCAGTGGAGGTTCATGGACCACTTCGCGGCCGACCTCGAGGCCGCGGTACTCTTCCCGGGAAGCGCGCTCGAGGATGCCAACGGAGATGCCGCGCGCAGCGTTCTCGTCCAGGGCCGGGGGACCTTTTTCTTCTGATGAGTCCCATTCGAACCCTCACCGGCCTCCTCGCCATCTCGTTCGTCGCCGGCATTGCCTGTGAGCGCTACGAGCCTCCGCCCACGGCGACCATCGTTGGCCTCCAGGGCGGGCTGCTCTACGACTCGAAGGCGCCGCTCGTCCTCTCTTTCGGCCAGCCGATCGACGTGAGCACGCTCAACCTGAAGGTCGCGAAGCTCGACACGAACCTCGAAGGCGAGCTCGGTGACGAGGACGACGACCCCGACACGGAGCTCAAGGTGCTCGTCGGCCACGACTCGCTCGACGGCGACAAGGGCGGCCACCTCGACGTCGATCCCGACGGGTCGACGGTGCGCTTCGTCCTCGATGCGGCGCTGCCCGTCGGACCGAAGCTCGTCGTCCTGGTCGAAGCTGGAATCAAAGGCACCGGCGGTCGCGTGCGCAACAACCGCACGCGCATCCCCTTCTCGTATGCGGTCCGCTGCACGGCCGGCACCCGCGCC
>JANXVA010000229.1 GCA_025351875.1 Myxococcales bacterium
GCCTGGCCGAAGTTGCCGTAGATGCCGGCGGCGCTCGCCGTCATGACGATGCGGCCGTAGCCGGCGTCGAGCATGTGGTCCCACGCGGCCTTGGTGACCTTGAACGCGCCGTTGACGTGGACGCGGTAGATGAGCTCCCAGTCCTCGGCGGTCAGCTTCTTGAACGACGTGTCGCGGAGGATGCCCGCGTTGTTCACGACGATGTCGATGCGCTTCCAGGTGTCGAGCGCGGTCTGGACGATCTTGTCGCCGTCCTCCACCGAGTCGTAGTTGGCGACGGCCTCGCCGCCGGCTGCCTTGATCTCCTCGACGACCTTGTCGGCTGCCGCGCTCGACTTGCCTCCGCCGGTGGCGGTCCCGCCGAGATCGTTGACGACGACCTTGCAACCGCGCGAGGCGAGCAGGAGCGCGTGCGAGCGACCGAGACCATTGCCTGCGCCGGTGACGATGGCGACGCGGTCGTTGAAACGGAGATCGGACATGAGGAGCTGCTCCTGGTGTGGGCCGGTCTTCCGGTACCACCTGTTGAAAAGGTTAGCGTGCGAACTATCCGAGCCCAAACCGTTCTAGTCAAGGGTCGCCATGACGAATGGAGCCATTTTTATCGACGGTACCATCGGGTACCGCTTCGCGCGTTCAGCGGTGGGGCAGTGCTAAGGTGTCCCGCATGCTCCACGGGCGGCGGTCGAGGTTGGGGGTCGTCGCGGTCTCGATCGTCGCGCTGATCTGGCTCGTGACCTGCTCGTCGACGCAGGGCGCAGACGGCGCGTCGTGCGAGAAATCGGCCGAGTGCAAGAGCCTGCACTGCACGGCTGGGGTCTGCGAGGGAAGTGACTGCAAGTGCCAGGGCGCCGACTGTCGTGGTCGCTCCACCTGCGACGAGGGGTGGCTCTGCACGCGCATCGCCGCCACGACGGACACCGCGCTCCCTCAGTGTCGGCAGCAGTGCGGCGGTACGTCCGGCGCGTGCCCTTCGGACAAGCATTGCGACAACGGCATCTGCCGCGCGGGGGCGCAGGCCTTCTCGCTCACGTGGCTGAACATCCCTCGCTCTCGGGCGTGCGGATCGCGCGTCCCCTGCGAGTACATCGTGAAGCCCACCGACGGGATCACCGTCGACAAGTACACGTGGACGTTCGGCGACGCACCGCCGGTCGAGACCACGGAAGCGACGACGACGAACACCTACGCGACAGGCGGGACGTTCGCCGTGAAGGTCGAAGCGCACGCGACGACGGGTGCCGTCGCGGATCTGACGACCACGGAGATCGTGTGCGACGGCGTGCTCGGCGGCGCGTGCGATCCGAGCGGCGCGCCGTGCTGCGAGGGCACGTGCGGCCCTCAGTCCACCTGCAAGTGAGCCTGCGGGCGTTGAGCCTCGCCGCTCGCGTCATCACGTGACCGAGCCGCGCATGCTCCGTCCGCGCACGCGCCCTGGGCGGTCCGCCCACGCGCGCTCGCTACGATCGTTTGCACGAGCCCCACCGTCCAGCAGGTCGGACATCCACGAAGCGCGACCAGCGCCACAGGCACCAGAAGGAGAGCGATGATCGGCTCCGTCGCCGCAAGCCGTCCGGATGCCACGAACGCGCCGATGCCCACGACGCCGCGCACGACGTGCTCGGCCACGCTCTTGCTCGCGAACATCAGTTCCAACCGCCTGCGTCGCCGGTGCGCCGAGGCGCTTCACCGGGCGGCGTGTTTCCCTCGCCGGCACGCTGCAGCGCGAGGCGCAGATCGCGGCGCGCGCGATGGAGGCGCGTCTTCATCGTGGCCTCGGTCAGCCCAAGCGCGGCGCAAGTCTCTTCGCCCGTGAGGCCCTCGAGCGAGCGCATGACCAGCACCTCGCGGTAGGGGCGCGCGAGCGAGGCGATCGCCTGATGAACCGCATGGACGAGGCGCCACTGTTCGAGCGCCGCCTGGGGGTCCTGCGCGCGCGACGCCACGGCCTCCGGATCGTCGACCCGGCGTCGTCGGCGTCGAAGGCGTCGCGACACACGCGCAGGCCAAACCGGTACACGCGCAGGCCAAACCGGTACACGCGATCGTGGTGCGCTCGGACGAGCACGGCGAGCGCGCGGTCGTCTCCGTTCGCTGCGGCGGTCAGCCTCTCGCCGCACTAAAGCCAGCTCGAAGGCCAAAGGATCCGCGATTTCGTCCGGCACCTGGACGATCTTGACGAGGTCCGGTCGGGCCAGGTCAGTCCGTGAGCTCCATCACGCGCTGCTCGAGGCCTCGGCCCTTCGAGACGGCGCTTATGCGAGCCTGGTTCTGGAGGAGGACCCAGAGCACGGCGCCGATGACCTGCTCGGCGTCGACGCCCTGGCCGCGCTCGAAGTAGACGACGAGCTCGCGGCGCTCCTCGTCCCACTCGACGCGCTTGACCATCGGCAGATCGCGGACGAGCGGGATGGGCGCGGGGCCCGGAGAGAGCTTGATGCGGATCTCTTCGCTCGAGGCCGTGAGCTCGTTCATCGAGCCCGAGGCGACGAGGCGCCCGCGATCGAGGATGGCCGCGCCGTCGCAGATCTCCTCGAGCTCCGCCAGGTTGTGGCTCGACACGATGAGCGTGCAGCGGCCCTTGCGTGACTTGATGAGCTGACGGACCTCGTACGCAACGCGCGGATCGAGGCCGGCGGTCGGCTCGTCGAGGAGCACGACCTCGGGATCGCCGATGAGCGCCTGCGCGAGCTGAACGCGCTTCGCCATGCCGTGGGAGAGGCTGCTGCATTTCACGCCCCACCAGTCGCGTCCGTCGACCTCGGAGAGGACCGCGCGCGCGGCCTCCTCGCAGGCGTCGGGCGGCACGTCCTGGAGCTGCGCCATGTGGACGAGGAATTCGCCGACCTTGTCGGTGCCGGGGAGGAGCGCGTCCTGCGGGAGGACGCCGATGCGCGAGCGCAGCTCGTCGACCTGCATCGGCGAGTAGCCGAGCACCTCGAGGACGCCCTCGGTCGGCTGGAGGAAGCCCGCCATCATCGAGAACGTGGTCGTCTTGCCGGCGCCGTTCGGGCCGATGAGCCCGTAGACCGAGCCGGCCTTCACCTTGAGCGACACGCCGTCGACGGCGGTCTTCGCGCCGAAGCGCTTCGTCACCTTGGTGAGGCGGATCGCGATCTCGACGGGCTTCTTTTTCCGCTTCTTCGCGCCCTCGGCGACGAAGACCTCGGCCGACGGGGCCGCCTCCTTCGCGTACGGGTTCGACATCGGACTCGCGTCGCCCGCGTCGGCCTTCGCCGCCGGAGCGGGAGTGCCGTTGGCGGGCGGCGTGGACTCCGCGGCCGGGGCGGGCGGCGGTGCCGATGCCTCCTTGGTCGTCGTCGCCTCGTCCGCCGACATCAGAGATCCCTCTTCGTGAACATGTACGAGCTCGCTCCGACGTAGAGCGCCGTCATGCCGACACACGCCGCGAGGCCGGTCATCCACCGGTCGATCCGCGCGTTGATGAGGAAGCCGTCGTAGGTGTTCGGGTACACGTACGTCAGCGCGTTCACGTTGAAGCGGAGGCCGATCAAGAAGACGACCCACAGAACGAAGAACACCGCGAAGGTCGCGAGCAGCGCGACGATCGGTGTCTTGAAGATGGAGCTCACGAGCGTCGAGATCCCGCACCACACGGCGCTGATCGGGAGCGTGATGATCCAGAGGCGAACGCCCCAGCTGATCGCGCTGGCGGCCGGCGCCTCGCCGCGGACGATGCAGACCACCCAGATGACGGCGTGCATCGTCAGCGTGATCGCGGAGACGGTCGTCCACAGCCCGAGCCACTTGCCGACCATGTACGAGGCGCGCCGCGTGCGGAGCGTCCAGTAGCGGACGGTCTTGTGCTGCATGTCGCCCGACACGTTGTCGAACCCGAGCAGCGAAATGAGGAGAGGCGTCAGCCAGATCGTGATGAAGAAGACCGCGAGGAGCACCTCCGGCGTGTGCGAGAGCATCTTGCCCGTCGCAGGGTCGCCGAAGGCCTGGGTCATCGCGTCTTCACGCGCGGACTCGATCATTTCGGGCGTGACGTTCGGCAGCTTCTCGCGCTTCAGCTGCTGGACCCACGCGAGTAGCAACGTCACCGCCGTGCCGCCGAGAAGCGACAGGACGAGAAGGACGATGCCCTTGGCGCTGCGGAAGCTCTTACGGAGCTCACGCTGCGCGACGAACCGGACTTCTGAAAACGGGCTCACGGGGGTGACGGTAGAACGGTCGAGCCGCCAGCGCAAACGAAGGGGCGAGGTTCTTGAGCGAGCCGGCCCGGCGGGAGGATCAGCGACGGCGCCGACGCACCACGCCGGCCGCGAGAGCGAGCGCGCCGAGCAGACCCCCGACCGGGAGGGAGGACGACCGCCCCGGGGTCGAACAACCGCAGCCGCTGTCTGATTCCGGCTTCGCTGCCGAATTCGGATCTGCGACGGGATCTGCGACGGGATCTGCGGCCGCTGGGGTCAGCTCGACGGTGAGGTTGTCGTAGGCGCCGTCGGTGTCGCCCTTGTTCGCGATCTGCACGTAGATGTCGGTCGTGCCCGCGGGCACCTCGAACGTGGCGGTCGGTCGCGTGCCCGTCGTCATGGCGAGGGTCTTGTCGGCGTCGTGCGTCGCGTCGCCGCGAGAGACCGTCCACGTGATCGCCTTGCCGAATTTCACGAGCGCGACGGGAGCGAACGGCGTGCCGCCGCCGCCGAGCGGGTTGCCGCCGCCGCTGCTCGCCTTCGCGCTGAACGAGACGACGAGGGTGCCGTCCGTCGCTGCGGACTTCGCGTGCACCTGGACGATGCCGGGGACGAGGTCGCTGGCCTGCGGGACCGACTGGAGGCCAGGCGACGCGAAGCCGCCGATGATCGCCACGACGGCCTTCACGGAGCCGTTCTTCGGCTCGACGATCCGCTCGCACGAGGGGAGGACGCCTCGCGCCGTCATCGACGTGGTGAGCGCCGTCGCGCCCGCCGGGAGATCGGTGCCGAGCGTCGCGAGAAAGAGCTTCGTGAGATCGTCGTAGCCGAGGTCGCCGCGTCCGGGGTTCGTCCGCATGGCCTTGTAGAGCGCCGCGTCGAACTTGGTGCGGTCGGCCTCGGGGAGCGACGCCCGCGCCGCCCACAGCGCGCCCGAGAAGAGCGTCGAGTCGTAGTGGACCTCGCCGATCACGTTGGTCGGGCACGTGTCCTCGTTCGCGAGCGTGCGGATGACCGACGTTCCCGCGGAGATGTCCTTCGAAGCGTACTCGCCGACGTCCGGGTCGCCGGTGATCGCCGACGAGAAATAGTCCGCCAGCGCCTCGTTCATCGCGCCGGGCGCGTCGACGGCGCCGCGCGAGTCGAGGTGCCAGGCCTGGAGCTTGATGGTCTTGTCGACGACCGCGTGCGTGAACTCGTGATAGACGACGTCGCCGTCGTACGCGTAGTCGCGCAGCGGCCCCTGGCCGAACCAGAGCGCGCCGCCCTTGAAGCCGTAGAGCTGCTGGAAGATCGCGCCGAGCCCGCCGCCCGCCGGCGAGAAGAACGCGTTCTGGAACGGCTCGAGCGGCGTGTTCGGATCGGCGGCGGCGACGAGGTTGCCGGACGTGATACCCGCGGGGATCTGCAGGTTCGCGATGACCTGCAGCGGCTTGTCGACGACGACCTGCGCATCCGGCGCGCCCTGGAGCGTGCGGAAGAAATCGTAGGCCTTGGCCGAGTGGTAATACATCGACACTTCGGCGTAGTTGTCCGTGCGCGACTCGATGGCGCCCGCCACGTCGGTCGGCGTGTAGACGTAATCGCCGCTGCCGTCGGCGGTCGCGACCTGCTCGATGTCGCAGACATGAACCTTGGTCTTGAGGCCCGAGAAGCTGAGATCGCGCACGCTCTTGCGGTCGATGCAGTTCGAGGAGCTGAGGAACTCGTTCGTGAGGTGGCCCGACGCGGAGGCCGACGGCGTGAGCGCGAGGTCGAGGCTCTCGAGCGTCGGCGACTTGGTCGGGTTCGTCCGGTACACGGTCGCCTTCGCGAAGCTCAGCATGTCGCGCGACTCGAGGACCTTGCCGCTCTGCGCGTCGACGATGACGCGAGGTGCGCTCGGGACGCCGGTCGGGATGCGCGGGAGGATCGCGTACGCGAGCTTCGAGCCGCCACCCGCGAGCGGCCACACGACGAGGTGAGCGTCGTCCTCCGTGATCACGCCGGGCGCGCGCTTCGCGGCGATCTTCGCGGCGTCGGCGGCGGTGAGCGACGGCACCACGCTCGGCAGCTCCTCCTCGAGATCGGTCGCGGTGAGGAGCTCCTCACCACGGCTCGTGAGGCGTACCGCGGCGCCGCGTCCGATGACCGGGAGGCCGCGGTGCGTCTGCTCGAAGCGGACGACGGTCTCGCCGTCACCGAAGCGATCCGTGGTCGTGGTGACGAGCGCCTCGCGTCGTACGGAAGCGAACGGCGAGACGCGCGAGAGCGCCACGCGCGCGCGTGCCTCGTGATCGATGACCAGGGCGGCCGGAGTCGACCTCGCGTGGAGGCGAAGCTTCGCGGCCGACGGAGCCACGTGCACCGCGGGATCCGCGGACGCGGCCGACGACAGAGCGGTCAGGCAAACGGCAGCACGTAGCGGGGCGAAAGCCCGGCGCACGATCGAACGCATGAGAGTCCTCCGAGATCCGCGCAAGTGGGGAGTCCCCGCCCGCTGCACTCCAACGGCGCGGACTCTGTCATCGCCTGGCGCAGAATCAACCAGTAATTCAGGCCGGGCGGCCAGTATTGGTGCAATGCAGAACGATCTCGGATTGTTAGAGATGCGGTCTCCAACGCAGCTCAATCAGGCTAGACGCCCTACAAAAAACGCTCTACGAAACGGTCTGTAGCCAATCGCTGGCCGAATCGGCGAGCGAGACACGGGCGCGTATGGCCCTGTCGACCCGGAAACGTGAACCCCGCCAGGCCGGAAACGGAGCAACGGTAGCGCGGAAGGGTGTGACAGGGCCTTTTCCTATTTAACCGTCAAGTCGATTCGCGTGGCGCCCCGCGAATGTTTCCGGTATCCAAACCTATAGGGGACAGGCACGCGACCGAAGGTCTCGAGCTGCGTCACCGAAGGTTTCGCTCGGTTGGGTTCTCTCCTCCTTCCCATTTGGTTGGGGCCCCCGAGCTCGTTTCGGAAACGTTCAATTTTCAACGCGGCCGGGGGGCCCTCGAGCAAGCTCGAGTCCCACGGTCGGCGCCCGAGGCGCGACGAGCTTTTCCACCTCTCAGAGGTGGTGTCGACGATGTGGACCGAGTCACGCTACCCGAACACCGCTGCCTTGAAGCAGCCCCGCCTTCTGGCGCGCCCGATCGCCTCGTCGATCGCGGTGATTTCGGCGCGTTTCCGTTCGTCCTCCAGGTCGACAAACGAAGCGAGGCTCGTCTTCTCCTCGGGCGGGAAAGTGACTCCCGCCAATGGCCAAGAATATCCTCGTACTGAGCTGTGATTTCCGCGAGACGCGCGCCGCGCTGATCGAAGACGGCATCATCGCCGAGCTCCACATCGAACGAAAAGGCCGCCAGTCCAGCACTGTCGGCAACGTGTACCTCGGAAAGGTCACACGTGTTCTCCCCGGCCTCCAGGCCGCCTTCATCGACATCGGGCAGGAGCGCGCCGCGTTTCTCCACGTCGAGGACCTCATCCGTCCGGACGACTTCGACGAGTACCTCGCGGGCGGCCGCAAGCTCGCCCGCGCCAACGAGGAGACCGCCGTTGGCGAGTCCGAGGACGAAGCCGAGGCGGTCGTCGCCGAGGCGGAGAACGCCGAGGCGGCCGCCGCAGGAGCGGGCGAGGCCGGCGAGGCCACGCCGAGGACCGACTCCGCGGCTCCCGCGGAGGATGCCGTCATCACCGGTCCAGAGTCCGCGAGCGAAGGCGCGCCCGTGGCTCTGCCTCCGCAGAACGACCTCGAGACGACCGTCGCGTACGGCAGCTGGCCCGAGTCGCAGGCGGGCCGCCCGCGCAACGGCGCCGCGAAGCTCGATCGCGCCCTGACGGCCGAAGCCGACGGCGTCCCTTCGAGCGAGCCGGTGACGAGCCCGCGCAGGTCGCGCTCCTCAGCGCCGCCGCGCATCGCCGCGCCCGTCAGCCCGCCCATCCGCTCGCACGCGGAGGCCTCGGTCGCCGTGCCGGCGTCGACACCTTCGGTCCATGATCTCGTCCCGCCGGCGGAGGGCTCGGGCGAGGAGCTCCTCGTGAGCGGCACGAGCGGCGAAGCCTTCGAGTCGGGTCACTCGCTGCACTCGGCGCCGACGCTCGACGAGCTGCCCGACGACGACGACGACGACCTCGACGCCGACGCGGATCTCGACGGCGATGACGAGGATGACGACGACGACGCGGAGGTGTCGGGACTTCCCGACGCCACGCCGAGCGGCGCTCGTATCGACGCGCTCGATCTCTCCCCGGCGGACGCCAAGGGCGAAGCTGCGGCGACCGAGGAGGACGACGACCTCGATACCGGCGACCTTCCCGGCTTCACGATCACCGATCCGGGCGAGCCCGTTCCGCGCGCGCCCGCGCCGGCACGCGCCGACGATCGCGGCGGTCGTGGGCCCGGCGGCGGCGGACGTCGTCGTCGTGGACGTGGGCGCGGCGGCGATCGTCCCGCGGGCGCGCCCGGTGCGGACGCGCAGGCGCGCGGCCCGGGTCGCGGCGACAACCGTGGCTCGCGCGCTCCCGGCGGTCAGGAGTCGCGACCGCCCGGTGGTGGTGGTGGTGGCTCGCGCGGTGACTCGCGCAACTCGGACTCGCGCGGTGGCGGCGGCGGAAGCCGCGATCGTCGTGGTGGTCGCTCCGGCGGTCACGGCCGTAGCGACGGCATGCCCGGTCGCATCTCGAAGACGACACCCATCCGCGACGTCGTCCGCGAGGGCCAGGAGATCATCGTCCAGGTCACCAAGGATCCGATCGGTACGAAGGGCGCTCGCTGCTCGAGCCACATCTCGCTGCCGGGTCGTTACGTCGTGTACCTCCCGACGGTCGATCACATCGGCATCTCGAAGCGCATCGGCTCGGACAAGGAGCGCGCGCGCCTTCGCGAGGCCATCGAGGCCATGAAGCCCCCGTCAGGCGGCCTCATCGTTCGTACCGTCGCCGAGGGCCTCACGAAGAAGGGCCTCAAGCAGGACGTCGGCTACCTCGTCCGCCTCTGGGGCGAGATCGCGAAGAAGCGCGAAGGCGCCAAGTCGCCGTTCGTTCTCTCGAGCGAGCTCGACCTCGTCCTCAAGGTCGCCCGCGACCTCTTCACGGACGAGGTCGACGAGGTCGTCATCGACGACAAGCAGCAGTACGAGCGGCTCTGCCGCTTCGTCGAGATGTTCGCTCCCGACCGCGTCAAGGACGTGAAGTTCTACGACGAGGACGAGCCGATCTTCGACGAGTACGGGATCGAGGACGAGATCCAGCGCGCGCTCTCGCGCAAGGTGCCTCTTCCCTCGGGCGGCCACCTGGTCATCGACCAGGCGGAGGCGCTCACCGCGATCGACGTCAACACGGGTCGGTTCGTCGGCAAGGGCTCGAAGGACATGGAGGAGACGATCCTCAAGACCAACCTCGAGGCCGTCAACGAGATCGCCTACCAGCTCCGCTTCCGGAACATCGGCGGGCTCATCATCCTCGACCTCATCGACATGGAGCTGCACAAGAACCGCGAGAAGGTGCGCCGCACCCTCGAGGAGCTCCTCCAGAAGGACAAGGCGAAGACGACGCTCAACCGCATCTCGGAGCTCGGGCTCATCGAGATGACGCGCAAGCGCACGCGCGAGAGCCTCGGGCGCCTGATGCACGAGCCCTGCTTCTACTGCGACGGCACTGGCCAGCTCCAGTCGAAGGAGACCATCGCGTATGAGATCATGCGCGAGCTCCGCCGCAAGAAGGGCAACCTGCCCGGCTACTCGGTGATCGTGAACGCGCACCCGGCTGTCGCCGACGTCCTCAACTCCACCGAGAAGGCCTCGGTCACGGACGCCGAGAACAAGTACATGCGCAAGATCATCGTCGTGCCGCGCAAGGAGTACCACCTCGAGCAGTTCGATCTCGTGGGCAAGTAGGCGCGGCGAGCAGGGAGAGCGACCATGACGGACCGGGACGACAACAAGCGGGCCGACGGGCGCGTGACGATCAACAAGGAGTTCGAGTCCTTCGACGCGTTCATCCAGGAGTACGTCACGAACATCTCGCGGACGGGCGTGTTCATCCGCGCCCAGCATCCGCTCGCCATCGGCACCAAGGTGAACCTCCAGTTCACGGTCATCATGGACGCCATCGAGACCATCGAAGGGATCGGCGAGGTCGTCCGCGTCGAGAAGGACGGCATGGGCGTCGTCTTCCGCGAGCTCTCCGGGTACTCGAAGGACCTGATCGACAAGCTGCTCACCGGCACGTCCCCGCGCGGCAAGTCGCCTTAGCTCGAGACCAGCTCGAAGCGGATATTGTGGGCACGGAGGAGCGCCCGCGAACTGCGGGGCATGCTCCTTCTTCTTCCGTGCCGAGCACACTTTGGTATGCTCGGCCGCCGTGAGACACACCATGCGCAACGCAGCTATTTCCATCGGCCTCGCCCTCTCGATCTCCGCGCTAGCGGGCTGCGGCGGAAGTATCCCGCCGCCCAATGACCGACTCGCCAGCGCCGAGGCCGCCTCGCGCAGCGCGCGAGAGCTCGGCGCCGACAAGGAACCCAAGGCCCAGCTTCACCTGAAGCTCGCCGACGAGCAGATCGCGCAGGCGAAGAAGCTGATGACGGAGGGCGACAACAAGCGCGCCGACCTCATCCTCCAGCGCGCCAGCTCCGACGCCGAGCTCGCCGTCATGCTCGCGAAGGAGAACAGCGCGAATGGCGAGGCCGCGAAGGCCAAAGAGAAGGTCAACCAAGTGAAGGCCGGAAAGTGACAGTCATGCGTACCAGCACCCTCTGCTCTCTCGGTCTCGTCTCGCTGTTCACGCTCGCCGTCGGCTGCGGCTCGACGCTCCCGCCGAAGGAGCTCGTCGATGCCCGCGCGGCCTACCAGACGGCCTCGAAGGGCCCCGCTGGCCAGCAGAGCCCCGCCGAGCTCCACGTCGCGAAGCAGTCCCTCGATGTCGCCGAGCGTTCGTTCGCCGACGACGGGGACTCGCCGGTCACGAAGGACTTTTCGTACATCGCGATCCGCAAGTCGGAGCTCGCCGCGGCTTCGGCCCGCGCCCAGCTCGCAATGAAGGAGAAGGAGGCCGCCGAGCGCGAGGCGCAGAACGTCCAGGCCGCGCAGCTCAGCGACGCGCGCAGCCAGCTCAGCACGACCAAGAACAACCTCGAGAAGACCCAGGACCAGCTCGCGCGCGAGAAGGCCGCGCGTGAGGCTGCCGAGAAGGCCGCCGCGCTCGCGCTGGCCGATCTGCGCCGCCTCGGGGACGTGAAGCAAGAGCAGCGCGGTATGGTCATCACGCTCTCCGGCAACGTGCTCTTCGCGAGCAACGAGTCGACGCTGCTTCCCGCCGCCGTGCTCAAGCTCAACGAGGTCGCCGACGCGCTCATCAAGGGCAACCCCGACGCGAACATCACGATCGAGGGTCACACCGACTCGCAGGGTCAGCGCCAGTACAACATGGACCTGGGACAGAAGCGCGCGGACGCCGTCAAGTCTCAGCTCGTCGCGCGCGGCGTCGCCGCGGACCGCATCACCTCCGTCGGTGTCGGTCCGGATCGTCCGATCGCGGACAACAAGTCGGCCGAAGGTCGCGCGAACAACCGTCGCGTCGAGATCATCGTCCAGCCGTTGAAGAAGTAGTCGTTCGCGCCGGGGCTCAGCGCTTGCCGCCCTTGGGGCGTGCGAGCGGGGTCGGCGTCATCTTCGGGCGTGAGGTCGGGGTAGGGTCGAGCGACGGCGCAGGGGGCGCCGTCGACGGCTCTGTCGCGGCCTGCGTCGGGGTTGGGGCCTGCGTCGGGGTTGGGGCCTGCGTCGCGCTCGGCGAGGCCGCCGCGGCGGTCTCCGGGGCTTGGGGCGGGCTGCGGACGGCGTGGCACGTCGCGGTGCCGACAGCCACGACGAGCAGCGTGATCCCGACGATCATGATCGCCTGAGGGAGCGCGAGGGTGCGTTGCGGTGCCCGCGGTGCCGGCGGCGGCTCGACCTTCGGCTCTTTGGACGTCGCCGCCGTGGCGTCGAGCGCATCGCCGTCGAACGTCACGTTCAACGTCGCGAGGATCTGCTCGATGAGTACGCGGCCACGCCGCGTCGCCCACGGCGCGAGCGCATGCGCGAGATGCGCGACGGTCGGAAAGCGTGCCGCCTTGTCCTGCGCGAGGCATCTCTCGGCGATCGCCGCAAACTCCTGCGGCACCTCGGGCGCGAGCGTGCGCACGGGCGTGAGGCCCTCCGTCGCCATCGAGGCGAGGATCGACACCGCGTTCCTCCCGCGATAGGGCGTCGTTCCGGCGACGAGGCGGTAGAGGAGCGCACCGAGCGAGAAGATGTCGCTCCGCTCGTCGACGTCGCGAGCGCTGGTGATCTGCTCCGGCGACATGTATCCGGGCGAGCCGAGGCTCATGCCCTCGTGCGTGAGGTCGCCTCCGCGCGGCGCATCACCCGGCGAGCTCGCGCGATCATCGAGGACCTTCGACACGCCGAAGTCGAGGACCTTCAAGGTCTTCGTGCCGCCGGGCCCGACGGCGAGGAAGAGGTTTGCGGGCTTCAGATCGCGATGGACCATGCCGAGCGCGTGCGCCTCGGCGACGGCCTCGCAGGCCTGCAGTACGTAACCGACGGCCTCGCCGACGGGGAGCTTCTGTCGCGCGCTGATGAGCGTCGCGAGATCCTCGCCGTCCAGGTGCTCCATCACGATGTAGGGCGTCTCGTCGTCGAGCGTGCCGACGTCGAACACGCGGGCGACGTGCGAGCTCTTGAGGCGGACGAGGAGGCGCGCTTCCCGCTGGAATCGCGCGATCGCGTCGTCGCTCAGATCACGCAGGAACTTGATGGCGACGCGCTGATCGAGCTCGAGATGCGTGGCCGCGACGACGACTCCCATGCCGCCCGAGCCCATGAGGCCGTCGATGCGGTACTTGCCCGCGACGATCTGGCCGGCCGACACCTCGAACACCCGTCGATTGTCCCACAGCGGGACTCGCGGGGGCTATCAGTACGCCTGGAAGTTCCGGATGGCCCTGTCGTGGGCCTGGCGCTGCTCCTCGGGGCTCATCTGCTTTTCGTCCGCCGCCGCGGCCTTGGGCGGACCGCCCGCGGGGGCCGGGCGGCGTACCGCCGACGCAGGCGAGGGCATCGGGATGCTCCGGCTCTTTGCATTTTGCATGTTTCTGTCGCTCTCGATCTTCTCGAGGGTCGCGGCGGCGTCCTTTGCGCGCGCGAGGGCATCCTCGACGGTCTTCACGTGGCCCTGCGCAATCGATGCGGCGTCCTCGGTCGACTTCGCGCCGATGAACACGCGCTCCTCGTGCTGCGCGCCACCGACGCCGTCCTCGTAGCGGAGCACGGCGTCGAGGACCTCGACGTTCGCGCCGTTCTTGGCCGCCGGAGCGGCGAGCTCCACGACGACCTCGGCCTGCTCGCCGAGGCTGAGATCTCCGAGCGGAATGCTCACGCCGCGATCGGCGCCGCTGAACGTCCGACCGACGACGCCCGTGACGGACACACCGGGCCCGGGGTGCAGCTCGAGGACCGCGTGGCGCGCGACGACCTTGTGGAGGCGCGTCACCTCCTCGGAAAAGAACGAGGCGACCTTGGCCGAGTCCTCGACGTAGAAGAAGCGACCGCCCGACTGCTGCGCGATGCGGCCCATCAAGGTCTCGTCGTAGTCGTTGCCGAGGCCGAGCGCGGTGATGGAGATGCCCTTGGCCGAGGCCTGCGCGACGAGCGGGAGGATTTGACGGTCGTCGTTGGGGACGCCGTCGCCGACGAGCACGATGCGGTTCACGCCGTCGTGCTGGAGGTTCTTCGTGACCTCGGTGATCGCCATGCGGAGGCCGGCGGCCATGTCGGTCGTGCCTGTGGCCTTCATGGCCGCGATCTTCTTCTTCAGGTCCGCAGCGTCGGCGTCGTCGAGGCGCGTGGAAGGGAGGAGCAGCTCGGCCTTCGAGTCGAAGACGACGACCGCGATGCGATCCTGAGGGGAGAGCGACTGCACGAGCGCGAGGCTCGCGGCGCGGGCATCGGCGATCGCCTCGCCCTCCATGGACCCGGAGGTGTCGACGAGGAGCGCGAGGTTCACCGGCGGCCTCGCCATGGTGCTTCGTTTGCGCGCCGCGAGCCCGATACGCGCGACCATCGCGCCCGAGGCGTTTGCCTTGACGAACTTGTTGCCGAGCGCGGCGTCGAGGACTACCGCCGAGGTCTCGGGGCCGGTGGGGACCCGAGCGGAGTGGCCGCACGCCAGGAATATCGCCGCGACGGCGGTGAGGACGACCCGGTTGAATAGACGACGCATGCACGCCTCCCTTGGAGTGGAGGGGTACGGGTGAGGGGCGGGATCGATCTGGACGAGAGCGAGATCGGGCACGGGCACGTCGGGGACGAGAGGAGAGGAGCGGGCGCGGGTTCTTTCAGGTCGGCGGGCGAGACGGCGCTACTTGCGCGGGGGGCGGCGGCGCTCGTGGAACCAGGCGCGGTAGGTCTCCATGCGCGAGCGCTGCTCGGCGGGCGCATGGGCGCGGCACGTCGCGAGCTCGGGGCTGCCGGCGGGGGCTCCCCAGCGCGACTCGGCGCAGTCGTTGGGGTTGTAGGCCATCTCGAGGGCGTCGCCTCGCGAGAGGACCTCGGCGAGCGTGAGCTTGAAGGTGGTTCCGTCGGTGCGTGTGTAGTCCACGCTTCGGCTCTCGAGCTCGCGGCGCAGGATGCGTTCGAGCTCGACCTCGACCTCTTTCGGCGTGTGGCCGGCGGGCATCGCGAAGCGCTCGGGACGCCGCGACACGCGCGCCGGGAAGCCCTTCACGACGTCGATGGCGATGAGGATGCGGAGATCGCGCGAGGGCGTGGAGAAGTCCTCCCACGCGCCGCTGGTCTCGAAGATCTCTGGGCCCTCGGGCATCGACGCCGTGCCCTTCGCCGAGTCGAGCCACTTCCGGCCGTTGTCGACGGACTTCACGCGCGTGCGCACCTGCTCCTCGAGCGCGGAGATCGTCTCGAGCATCGCGCGCTGCGGGTCGAGCGGCTGCGGCGACAGCACGTCCTCCATCTTGTCGTAGAAGCCCTCGAGGTCGAGCTTCGCCGCGTCGCGCGAGACGTCGCCGTAGTCGGGGCTCTTCTTGATCGCTTCGTCATCGAGGCGAACGAGCTTGCCTGCGCGGCGCACCACCGGCCGAAACCGCTTGAAACCAGGCCCGCCGAGCTCGCGCTGCGTCGCGTAGAGGAAGTTGCCGCGCCAGTAACGCTTCCGCGCGACCGTGCCGTCGGGCTGGCCGTCGACCGCGAGCAGCACGCCGCCGCGCTCCGCGGTCTGCGGGAGGCGCTTCGAGATCATGAGCACGTGGCCGTAGGGGTCGGCGTAGATCACTCCCGGCCTCATGCTCTCCATCGTGAGCGCGACGGGGTAGTAGTCGCTGCTCTCTTCCTCGAAGGGCTGCCGCGCCGAGCCGGAGTGCGCCTTGTCGGCGACGGTCCCCTTGAGGAACGTGCCGAACGCCTTCACGGCCGTCGCCTTCTCGTCGAACTTCGCAGGAGGCTCCTCGTTGGTGAGCATGAAGCCCGGCTTGCACGACGGCACGTTGCCGCCGCCGCCGCGGTTGCACTCGGAGATCCCGAACGGGAGGCGCAGCTTGAACGCGAAGTACGCGCGGAGAAAATAGGGAAGATCGGCGCAGTCCGGGCGAACGACGGGCGCGTTGTTCGAGTCCTCACCTCCGGCGAGGTAATCGAAGAGGAGGTTCCGCTTCTTGTCACGAAGGACCTCGTGCAGCGCGGGCCAGCTCGGCATCTCCCCGTCCGGCGCGTCGAAGAGCTGCTCTATCCATGCGGAATACACGTTTTCGAGGTTTCGGTTCCAGCTGCGCTGGATGGGCCAGAGGCCGTCGGTCTCCTTCGGCGCCGCCGGCGGCCCGGGTTTGAAGGCGACGACCGTGAGTCGCTTCGTGGCGACGCTCTTGCCTGGCTCGCACGCGCGCTGCGTGAACGCGGCGTCGTAGAGGCCCGCCTTTGGCGACTCGACCTCGGCGACGAAGAAGTACGGCGGCCCACCGTGGCGCGCGTCGGTCGTCGCGATCGGCGCGGCGTCGCTCGGCGGCTTGCCCTTCTCGGCCGGCACGATGCGGAGATCGCCGACGAGGGGCCTCTCGCTGACGGCGAGGACGCGCAGCGGCGCGCCCGTCCACGCCGTCCCGGGAGTGACGAAGAGGAAGACGTCCTTCGCGTCCTCGCACTTCGGCGCAGCCTCGGCGGGGAGGTCGACGGGCTTCGCCGGGAGCCCGAAGAGCGAGCTGTCGGTGCCTGCGGCCCCCGCCTCGCGCTCGGCCATCTTCGGCGCTGCGTCGGCGGCCGAGGGCGCGACGTGGGAGGGAGGCGAGTCACTCCCCTCGTGCGTACATGCGGCGCACGCGACCGCAGCGAGCAAGGCGATGGCGCGGGCGAAGGTCACGATGCGTGAATAACGCACGCGCGCGCGATCGTCATCCCGCGCGATCACTTGAGGAGCGGCGCGACCACTTCGGTCGCGACGTACTTCGTGAAGAGAGTGGTCCCGGGCTCGCTCAGATGGTCGCCGTCCGTGAAGTCGCCGCTCTCGATGCCGGGCGGGTGGTTCATGTCGACGAAGGGGACGCCGTACGCCGCGGTGATGCGCTTCACCTCCTCGATGTACTCGAAATAGGTGTGCTTCTCGTCGTGGTACCAGTCGAGCTGGCGCGCCTGAGGGGTGCCCATCACGACGACCTTCACGCCGTGGCGCTTGAGGTCGGCGATGGCGGCACCGAGGTAGCGGCCGGCCGTCGGACGCAGCTCGATGCCCTTCGACTTGTCCATCAGCTCCGCGTACGCGGCGGCTCGGCCCTTCGCGCGCTGCTCCTGCACACCCGCGGGCACGCGTCCCCCCATCGAAACGTAACCGCGGCTCTGGAACGACAGCGGCGCCGGCATGGCGAGGTCGTGAACGGCGGCGGAGAGCTCGGCGCGCGTGCCCATCAGGTGCGACGCGCCGTAGAACACGCTCGCCCCCGCGTCCTCGACGTTCGTGTACCAGGACGCCCTGGCGAAGAGCGGCACCGCCGACCAGCGCACGCCGGACTGGACGCGGTCGATGCCATCGCAGCAGCTGAAGAGGGCGGGCGTGACACCCAGGATGAAGACCCTGGGCGGCGGCTTGTGGATCGCTGCCTCGTGCGCGGTGGCGACGAACATCGCCGTGGTGCCCGAAGGGAGACCGAAGTCGAACGCCGTGTACGTGCTCCCCGTAGCTACCTGGAGGCTCTCCTGCATCACCTGCGGATTGAGGCCGTGGTACATGCGCGAGTCGCCGGTCCAGACGACGTCACCGCCGAGCGTCTCGTAGTCCGCGCGCTTGGCTGTGACGTAGTTTGCCTTGCGAAGGCGCTGCGCGACGGCCGAGTCGCGATAGAAGAGCTCGACGGTGACGAGGACCGCGATCATCGAGAGGACCGAGACGAGGAACGGGACGGCGTCGCCCGCGCCACTGTTCGTGGGCTCGCTCTCGGGGGGGCTCTCCTTCGGCTCGTTCGTCATGATCAGAAGTAGAAGTAGATGAACGTCGGCGACGTCGTCGCGAACCAGTAGAGGACGAGCACCATGCCGGCCCACATCACGCCGCGCGCCGCAGCCGGCAGGACGCGCTGCGATTCGAGCCCGAGCTTCGAGGCTCCGGCGACGTGCAGCGCGACGAGCGCCGCGAGGTACCAGCCCGTCGTGTCGAGCACGGCGGATGGCTTCCAGCTGGCCTCCGGCCGCGCGACGTAGATGCGCTTGAAGATCGCGATGGCGTCGCCAAACGTCTGCGCGCGGAAGAACACCCAGCCGATCATCACCAGCACGAGGGTGCTCATCAGCGCGAACGCCTTGTACGCGACGTGCTCGCGCGCCTTCTTCCACCCCTCGGACCGCGTCGCGCCGCTGAACAGCTTGTGCAGCGCGAGGAGGATGCCGTGGTACGCGCCCCAGATCACGAACGTGATCCGCGCGCCGTGCCAGAGGCCGCCGAGCGTCATCGTGATGAAGAGGTTCCGGTACGTCGCCAGCTCGCTGCCGCGATTGCCGCCGAGCGGGATGTAGAGGTAGTCGCGCAGCCAGCGCGAGAGCGTCATGTGCCAGCGCCGCCAGAACTCGGTGATCGACTTGCTCAGGTACGGGTAGTCGAAGTTCTCGGGCAGGTCGAAGCCGAGCATCTGCGAGCCGCCGCGCGCGATGTCGGTGTACCCGGAGAAGTCGCAGAAGATCTGACCGGTGTATGCGACCACTCCGACCGCGAGCTCGATCGAGTTGTAAGTCTCGGGCTTCTTGAAGACGGCGTCGGCGAAGATCGAGAGGTTGTCGGCGATCACCATCTTCTTCACGAAGCCGGTGAGCATGATGAACATGCCCTCGGAGACGCGCGCCGAATCGAACCTCTTCTCCTCGCGGAGCTGCGGCATGAGCTCGGAGGCGCGGACGATGGGACCCGCGATGAGGTGCGGGAAGTACGAGACGTAGAGCGCGAACTCCGGAAGTGACTTCGCGCCGCGATCGCCGCGATAGACGTCGACGACGTAGCTCACCATCTCGAACACGTAGAACGAGATGCCGAGCGGGAGCGGCAGCTGCGCGACATGGAGGCCCGGCACGAACGACGCGAAGAAGGCGGCGTACTTGAAGGTCGCGAGCGTCCCGAGGATGACGACGATCGACCCGGTGAGGATCGCCTTTCGCCCTTCCTTGCGGGTGCGGAGGAGGTGCCCGGCGCCGTACGTGAAGAGCGTCAGCGCCGCGAGGAGGATCGCGAGCTTCCAGCCCCACGACAGGTAGAACACGACGCTCGCGACGAGCAGGACCGTCGACGTGGCGCGGGACGGCAGCAGCCATCGTGCGGGGAGCACGATCCCGAAGAAAAAGAGGACGAAAGCGTATCCGGTGAACGCCACGGCGCGGGCCGCGAGGCTACCACACGCTACGACATCGAGGAGAACACCAGGTTCAGAGCCAGCGCGAGGATCGCCGTGTTGTAGACGAACGAGAGCACCGCGTGCAGGAGCACGGCGCGCCGGCAGTGCGTCGACGTGACGACGACGTCCGACACCTGGAAGCACATCCCGATCGTGAACGAGAAGTACGCGAAGTCGGTGTCCGCCGGCGGCTCGTCGCCCGGGAACAGGAGGCCCTTGCGGCCGCCGTCACCGTAATAGAGATGAGCGTACCGGAGCGTGTACGCCGTGTGGGCGACCGTCCATGCGAGGACGATGGCGGCGAGCGTGAGGAGTGTCCACGCCGTCCGCGCGTCGGGCTCGAACCCGCGAACGCGCCGGAGCACGAACGCCGCCGCGAAGAAGCTGAACACGCTCGCGACGACCGCGATGCCGAACACGACATGGCGGCCCGGGTCGTCGCTGCCCGCGCGACGTGCCGTCTCCTTGTTGTCGGCGCGCAAGATCACCGACCACACGAGCGTGGTCAGCGTGAGGGCGCCCGCGTCCCAGCCCGCCACGGCGCGGACCCACCATGCGACGTCGAGCGGTGCGACAAGCAGGTATGTCGCGACGCCGACGATGATCGAGATGGTGAGGCGGCCGACCGCATGGTGCGGTGAGACCGCCCAGTGGCGGCGGTGACGCGTGTGCGGTGCTGCTCTGCTCATCGATGATGCGAACCCGGATACCACGCACCTCCTGAGGCGCGAAGAGAGCCCGCTGGTCCTGTGAGCCTACGCCGCAGCGAAATACCGATGGACCACTGAACACGCCAAATTCAGAGGCTCCGCGCGCGAAGCCCGCTAAAGTGGCTCACGATGCGGTCGTTCACTTCACCCTTTTCCCCGTCGCTCTCCCTCGTCTTCGCGCTCGGTCTCGGCGCTCTTTCGTCGCTCGCGATCGCGTGCTCGTCCGACGATGCTGCCCCGGACTCGCCGGGAGGCGCGAACACCACCGGCGCGACCGTGACCCTCGAGGGCGGTGCAGGCAGCGAGGGCGGCACCGGACCTACCGCGGACGGCGGCGTCGGTCCCGACGGCGGCGGCGCGGACATGTCGGAGCTCCAGAAGCGCAAGGCGCAGATGCTCACGAGCTTCTGGGAGAACGACACGACCGTGTTCCAGTACGCGTTCTCGCGGAACAACAACGACGGCTACGGCTACACCTCAGGGCGCGTCGGGTTCACCACCGCGACGGGCGACTCGGCCGAGGTCGTTCAGTGCTTCGATATGGCCTTCACGGGCGCGGGCAACCTGATGAAGAAGTACGAGGCAGCCCTCCTCGCCCTCAAGAAGAAGCAGCAGGACACCGGGCAAATCCAGCCCAGCACCGGCACGCTCGACGCGATTGGCAACTACAACACCGACTGGAAGGCCACGGCGACCAACGCCGCGACCGCGCCGGCGTTCGACAAGTGTCAGGACGATCTCGTGGACTCGATCTACTGGGCGCCGACACTGCCGATCATGACGAAGTGGGGCCTCACCTCCGCGCTTGCGCGCGCGTCGCTCTACGACGCGTTCGTCGTCCACGGCGAGAGCAACGTCAACGACCTCGCTTCGCAGACCAATGCCGACGTCGGCAACAACTCGCAGAAGCCCGCCATCGCGCCTCTCTCGGCGGCCGCCGAGTCCACCTGGCTCGAGGCGTTCCACGTTCGGCGCGTCGCGCTCCTCGACAGCTCGGACGCGTGGCGTGGTGCGATCGCGCGTGGTGCCCTCTACGAGCAGCAGCGTCGCGACGGGAACCTCGATTTCTCCCAGTCCATCACCACCGACGCAAAGGCGAGCGTGGTGTTCCCGGGCAAGGGCTACTCGAGCACGGCGTATCAGAAGTGCGTGATCCATCCGGACGGCAGCGTCACGGGCGACCCCGCGTGCACGTCCCCGACCAGCAACTGACCTTCAGAACTTCGCGACGACGAGGCTCGAGTAGAAGAGCGGCGTCTTCGGCGGCTCGGGCGAGAGGAAGGTCGCGGTGCGCGTCGTCGCGGCCGACTTCGATGCGTTCTTCTCCACGATGCCCAGAACATCGAGCACGACCAGGACGCTGCCCATTGGCGTCGCTGAGCTCGTCGTCAGGGCGAAGCGCGCGAGGGTCGCGACGGGAGCGCTGACGGGTGCCACGACCGGGGCGGCGACGACAGGTCCGTCCGCCCGCGCGGTGCTTGCGTCGGTGAGGAGGGCGAGGGCCGCAAACGCACCGAGAACGACCAGGGAGGGGCGACGCCGCAGCATGGCAGAGCTTTCAGCACGGGCCGTGCCGGGCGAAAATACCCATGAAGCGTCGACATGTAGGACGCGTTCGGACAAAACCGAACAAAGCTGATCCATACCGAAGGATCCGGGTGATCTCGAACGAGTCCCAAGCTCGTCTCCATCGGCGGGCGAGGGCGTGCGTTCTTCGAAGGGGGTGGCCGACCCTCGGGTCGGGGGTCGTCATCGAGAACGACCGAGGACGCCTCGGCGGATCGCGTGTGTAAGATGCGCGACAGCAAACATGATGAACCTGCAGAGCATCGGAGTGAACGCGTCGACCTCACGCTTGACGGAGACCGTCGAGATCATGGGGCAGAAGACCACGACCGAGTTCTTGATCACGACGATGACGTTGCCGGCCGCGCCGAAGGTGCAGGCTTCGTTTTCGCGCGAAGGGCTCGTCAACAAAGTGGTCAAGCTGTTCAAGAAGGAGATCCAGGTCGGCGACAAGACGTTCGACGACCTCGTCTACATCTCGACGGACACGCCTGCCGAGACGGCCGCATTCCTTCAGTCGCCCCAGATCCAGAACACGATCATGCTCGCCGCGACATCAGGCGGGAGCTTCGTCATCGAAGGGCAGCGCGTCGTCGCGAAGTATCCGTACTCCGGAACGAACGAAGACGCGGACGTGTTAAATTTCGTCCGCGCCTTGCTCGCTGTCTGATCGCCGGCCGGGGTCGACCGTCGCCGGGCGTCACTCATCCCCGGAGATGAACGCGCGGCGCGCGCGCTCGCGAGCGGCCGCGCATGAAGCCAGCGACCGATCGTGGTGCATCGCCGTTGCGCGCGGTGGGGAACCTCCCCCAACGCCATAAATTACGACGAATTCGAAGGGGTAGGAGTCGGGCCCACACCTTGCTTCCCGTTCTCTCCCATGAAGCGCGGCGTCCTCCTGACGGTTCGAGTCCTTGCGGTCCTTCCGGCACTCGCCGTGCTCACCACGCGGCGCAACGCGACGCCACGTCACGAGCGCGAGCTCAGCGGAGGCCTGGCACTTCGATCTCTCGAAGGTGGTGATGACCCCCGCCGCGCAGGTGGCGGCGATGCCCAGAGGGCCCAATCTCACGCTGCGCCCGCTGCTCGCGGCGTCCGCGGCCGGCGCGATCTATCTCCTCGACGATCCGGCCGTCGTACCCGGCGCGCCGGGGAGCGCGAGCAGCAGCAGCGCTGGCGGCGCCAGTGCGAGCTCGAGCAGCGGTGAACCGGGCGCAGGCGCCTCGGCCGGCGACGCACCCGCGGGCGACGGCGGCGGTGGATGCAACACGTCGAGCTCGGGCACGACGGGCGCCAGCGTCGGCGTACTGTCGCTCGTCGCGGCGCTGGTCGTGACGCGGCGCCGCCGCCGTAGACGCTGAGGGTAGACGGGGCAACCCTCGACCGATCAACGTGCGCTCACTCGGCGTTGCCGAGCAGCGGCTTGTCGCTCTTCCAGTCGAAGATGCTCAGGCTCGAAGAGGCGATCGAGCGATCGAACAGGCTCAGCTCCGCGGCGAGATCGGCGTGGACCCCCGGATAGACGCCCCACTTGAGCGATCCGGACGTGTTGTCGACCTCGGCCGAGACGTACGGGCCGACGGACAGCGTCGGACCGGCCATGTCGTAGAAGAGGACGCTGACCTGGGGGCTCAGCCCGCAGACCACTTCGAGGTTGCCGGCGGCGACGGCGTCGAACGTCGGCGTGACCTTGAAGGTCGGTGCGCTCCCGAGCTTCTGCCAGCCGCTCGCGCCGTAGCTAGCGCCCGCCGAGAAGTGGCCCTGGACCTGGAGGCCGGTGCGGACGTGCACGTCGCCCTTGATGGTGAAGTCGCAGCCGAGGACGACCGCGAGCTCGATGGCCTCGTAGACCGGTACGGGGCCGACGAACTGCGGCGGGAGACGCATGCGCGGGAACTTGATGAGCTGCTTCTTCTTGGTGGTCTTCACGGAGCGACTCAGCTCGGTGGTCACGGAGCCTTCGCCCTTCACGTCGATGTCGACCTCGAACTTCGCGTCGAGATCGGCAGTGGCGCTCACGCGGAAGTGTTCGAGCTTGCGGTGCACGAAGCGCAGGTCGGTCTCGACGCGCGGTCGAAAATCGATGTAGCCCGACGTGACCTCGGCATGGGCCGCCAGCTTCACACCGGAGACGCTCGTGGCGCCGGTGCTACTGCCGATGTCGCGCTCGTCGAGGACGACGGCGTTGCTGATGTCGATCTTTCCACCGAGCACGCCCCCGAATTCGCGAGGCCGGAGGGACGTGCTGCTGCTGCCGGGATCGGCGAGCGCGGGGCTGCTCGTCTCGTGGAGGTCACCGCTCACGATGGCGTCGGAGAGGGCGGCGGCGTCGGTGTGGATGACGATCTTGCTGCCCTCCGTCGTCACCGAGCGCACGCGGCGCAAGAAGCCGTCGGGGTTCTTCGCGCCGCCTCGCCGTCCGACGATCAGCTTGCCGGCGGGGAGATCGAGCAGCGACTCATGACCCGCGCGAGGCACCGCGAGCGCATCCGCGCTCACCTCGACGTCGCGGCTGAGGCCGTCGTCGGAGACGAGGAGATCTTCGGAGGCCTGGGTCTCTTCCTCGCCCACGGGTTGCGCGCACGCTCCGAGAAGAGCGACGGTGACGACGCTGGCCACACCGAGCAGGAGAGGGCGCATGCCGAAGTATGCAGCACTAGCTAGGTATGCCAGTGTGTGTCGATGGATGATCCAGCCTTTTTCACGATGACTCGTGCAGGCGCTTCCCGTGATGCCGGCGATCTCATCCGATCATGGACAGGGCATGCCCCAGGCAGAGCTCGAAGAGCCCGGCAGGACGCTCGACGAGACGCTCGTCGTCGGTGTGCTCATCGCTCCGCTACAGCAGCGTACCGCCGGACACCTCGATACGCTGTCCGGTGATCCAGTTTGCCTCGGGCGCAAGGAGCAGGCTGACGGCGGCGCCGATGTCGTCCGGGAGCCCGACGCGCCCGAGCGCGGTCATGCCGGCGATCATCTTGTTCAGCTCCTGGTTGTCGCGAACTGCGCCGCCGCCGAAGTCAGTCTCGATCGCACCCGGGGCAACGGTGTTCACCGTGATCCGTCGCGGCCCCAGCTCCTTGGCGAGATAGTGGGTCAGCACCTCGACCGCCCCCTTCACCGAGGCGTACGCGGCGTACCCCGGGAAGGTGAAGCGCGTCAGACCGCTCGACACGTTGAGTATGCGCCCGCCGTCGGCAATCAGCGGCAGGAGCTTCTGCGTGAGGAAGAACGTCGACTTCAGGTGGACGTTCACCATTTGATCGAACTGCTCCTCGGTCGTCTCGGCGAAGCTTGCGTGCGCGCCGCTCCCCGCGTTGTTGACGAGGTGGTCGAATCGATCGCGCTGGAACGTTGCCTCGAGCTCGTGCGCCAAGGTGTTGGCGAATGCGGCGAACGAGCGGCTGTCTCCGACGTCGAGCGCGAGCGCCGCCGCCTTGCGCCCCTTCTGCTGCATGGCGGCGACGACCTCGCGCGCCTCACGCTCGCCGCTCTTGTAGGTCACGACCACGTCGATGCCGTGGTCGGCGAGGTGCAGGGCCATGCTCTTGCCCAGGCCGCGACTGCCTCCGGTGATCAGAGCGACGGGGGTCACGCGCGGTGTGGTGGTGCTGGTGCTCATGGCGGGCGGGTCCTTTCGTGCGGACGTGGCTGGGATGCACGAGTAGAAGTAGGACAGTCGCGGGGGGCCAAAAAGCCCCATCGAAACGACACACTGTTCATCCTGAAGGAACAATCGACCGATGGACCTCGCCTCGCTCCGCGTCTTCGTGAAGGTGGCACAGCTCGCGAGCTTCACGCGCGCTGCGGAGCATCTCGGCATCGCCAAGTCACGCGTATCCATGCAGGTTCGACGGCTCGAGGCGGAGCTGGGGACTCGCCTCCTTCAGCGCACGACCCGCGTCGTGCGACCTACGCCCGAGGGCGAGCGGCTCGTGGCGCGGGCGACCCGCCTGCTGCTCGACGCCGACGAGCTCACGGCGACGTTCCAGACCGCGCGGGCGCTGCGCGGTCGGGTGCGGATCGATCTTCCGAACGTGTTCGCCCGCGACTTCCTCGTTCCGCGCCTCCCCGACTTCATCGCCACGCACCCGCACCTCGAGCTGCTCATCAGCACTACGGATCGACGCGTCGAGGTGGTGCGCGAGGGCTTCGACTGCGTACTCCGCGTCGGGTCGCTCGGCGATTCGGGGCTCTTCGCGCGCCGGCTCGGCGTGCTGCCGATGATGAACCTCGCGAGCGCTTCGTACCTGCGCAAGCACGGCGTGCCTCGAACCTTGGCCGACCTCGATGCCCACCTGCTCGTGCACTATTCGCCGACTCTGGGCGCCGACCCGCCGACGTTCGAGTACCCCGATGGCGAGCGCTACCTCGAGCGGCCGATGCGCAGCTTGGTCACGGTGAACGGCACCGACGCGTACCTCGCAGCGTGCGTCGCGGGACTCGGCATCATCCAGGTGCCACGCTCCGGAAAGAGCGCTTTGCTCGACGACGGCACGCTGCTCGCTGTACTTCCCGACCTGACCGCGCAGCCGATGCCGGTGTCGCTCATGCATGCGCACGGACGCAACGTGCCGAAGCGCGTTCGCGCGGTGATGAGCTGGATCGAGAAGACGCTCGAACCTCACGTCTCCGGATCTGGCCGACCGGCTCCGTGAGGCAAGAGCTCCCGGCGCATCTCGATGTCGCTCCTGGTCGGTCGCCTTCCAATGATCGGGACATTGCGACCCGATACGTACGATTGATTCTCGGAGTGATCGGCATCACCGACCCCACGATTGTCGCCGGCGGAGGCGCAAAAGCCGTCGACCTGCGGCAAGACACGATGGAAGGATTCCTGGTGAAGCTTGTGAAAGCCGCGGCCGCACGGCTCGAGCAACGGCCCGCTACGGCTTGTTCTTCCCTCGTCGACCTTGAGCAAACTCCACTGCGTACCCGTCCGGGTCGAGGGCCGTCATCGAGCGCTCCCACGGCTCGTCGTGAGGCGGCTGGTGGAAGACGACCCCGTTCGCCTTGAGCTCCTCGAAGAGACCATCGAGATCGTCGGTCGAGAGCTCGACGTGAATCGCGCGCTTCTGCGCGGCGCTCGACGGCATCACGCCCTCCTTTTGTGCCTCCGCCGAGGCGAGTAGCCCGATGGTTCCAGTACCGAGTCGGAGCATCGCGAACGCGGGGACGGCGTTCCACTCGACGGTGAGCCCGAGCTTCCCACTGTAGAACTCGATCGATCGCTCGACGCTGTCGACGGTGAGAGTCAGTCCCTCGAACCTCATCTTCTCGGTCATGGGTTCCTCTTACCCGAGATGTATCCTCGCGAGAACCGGAGCATCCTCGAAGCGGTTCCGTCGAAGAACGGTCTTCATCGACCCTCCCTGAATGGCGTGGCGGTCGTTCACGGCTCGAGGAGCCGCTCGCTCACCTCCCAGAGGCGCCGCGCAGAGTCCGGATCGATGGAGCTCGAAGCAACGTCCGATGGGATGCTGTCGGCCGTGAGTCCGCGCGGTTCGTCGTCGAGTCGCGAGACGTCGTTGTCCTTCAGATACACTCCACCGATCTCGGCGAGCTGTGGACTCGTCGCGGCGAACACGATGATGCTTGCCCCTTGCGTCAGCGTCTTCTTGCCGCGCGCCGGGTCGATGATCGGCGTGCCGGCTTCATCGATCAGGCCCATGGCGCGCAGCGCGTCCGGCCCCGCCGAGTCGTTGCCTCCGCCGTCGAAGGGGCGGTGACCGCTGGAATCGCCCAGGGCGCGCGCGGTCACGTAGCGTCGAAGTACGTGCCCGCCTCGAGATCGGCGATGAGCCCGCGCTGGGTCGGGTGCCAACCAAGGCGCTCCTGCGTCGACGTGCTGGAGCTGGGAGCGTCCATCGCGAGCACGTGGCCGACGAGGCCCAGTGCGGCCGCGACCTCTTCGGCGGACTTCGACACGGCGGGCACGCCCAGGCGCTTGCTGATCACCTCCGCGATGTCGCGGATCGGAACGCCCTCCTCCGCCACTCCGTGGTACCGGCCCCCTGCCGTGCCCTTCTCGAGCGCCAGCCGGTAGAGGCGCGCGGCGTCGAGCCGGTGCACCGTCGGCCAGCGGTTCTTGCCGTCACCGACGTACGACGCGAAGCCCTTGTCCCGCGCGGCGTTGATCAGCATCGGAACGAAGCCGTGATCGCCGTCGCCGTGGACCGACGGCGAGAGGCGGATCACCGACGCGCGCACGCCCTTCGGCGCAAACGAGAGGGCTGTCTCCTCCGACTTGCGCGGGAAGCCGTGGGCGGGCACGTCCTCTTCGGTCCCCGGACGGCCTTGCGCGAGGCCGAGCACGCCGGTCGAGACGACGAGGGGACGGTTCGATCCGACGAGCACGCCACCGAGGACCTCTATCGCGGCCTGGTCCTTTTCGCAGCTGGCACCGAAGTTTGCGAAGTCGTGAATGAAGGCGAGGTGGAGCACGCCGTCCGACTCCGCGGCTCCGCGCTTCAAGGCGTCGAGATCTTCGAGCGATCCCCGGTGCACGCCCGCGCCCGCGGCGGAGAGCTGCTTCGCGCCCGCCTCCGAGCGCGCGAGGCCGATGACCTGGTGGCCCGCGCCGATGAGCTCGTCGACGACGGCAGAACCGATGAATCCCGTTGCTCCGGTGATGAAGACTCGCATGTCGCTCTTCCTTTCTTCGTCAGTGGTTGGACGCCGTGCCCTCGACGGGCCCGGACGACTCAGTGATGCTCGCCGCGCCGTTGCGGCATGATGGGAGAGCTCTTTGGCGTTTCCCCGTTGATGGTGGTCCCGCCACTGTAGACCGCCGACGCCATGCCCAGAAACGGGATCGGGAACGGCAGCTGCGGCGCGGAGACGGCATCGAGGGCTCCGAGATGCTCCGCGGTCAGCGTCAGCTCGAGCGCTTGCGCATTGTCGTCGAACTGCTCGATCGTTCGCGCACCGATGATGGTCGATGCGACGCGCGGCTTCGAGCACACCCAGGCCAGCGCGGCACGCGGCACCGTGGTGTTCAGCTCCTTGGCGACGCGGGTGAGCACGTCGACGATCTCGTAGTCCTTCTCCTTCAGCCGTCCCGCGACCATCGCCGCCCGCCCGCCTGTCACCTTGCCGGCGTTCTCGCGCGTGTACTTCCCGCTGAGACGACCGCCTGCGAGCGGCGACCACGGCACCACCCCCAGCCCGAGCTCCTGCGCCATGGGAACGAGCTCGCCCTCGACCGTGCGCTCGGCGAGCGAGTACTCGATCTGCAACGCGATGAACGGCGCCCAGCCGCGAAAGTGCGCGAGCACCTGCGCCTGCGCGACCTTCCACGCCGGCGTGTCCGAGATGCCGAGGTAACGGACCTTGCCCGACTGCACGAGGTCGTGCATGGCAAGGGCGGTCTCCTCGATGGGCGTGTGCTTGTCCCAGATGTGCAGGTAGTAGAGATCGATGTAGTCGGTGCGGAGGCGGCGCAGCGATTGCTCGCACGCCGCGACGATCGCCTTCCGGCTCGAACCGCCGCCGTTGGGGTCGCCCGGGTAGAGGTTGCCGCTGAACTTGGTGGCGATGACCACGCGGTCGCGCTTCTCGCGATCGTGCGCGAGGTGGTCGCCGATGATCTTCTCGGAGTGACCGCGCGTGTAGAAGTTCGCGGTGTCGAGGAAATTGCCGCCGAGCTCGAGGTACCGATCGATGATCTGCTCCGAGTCCTTCACGTTCGAGCCGAAGCCGGGGCCGAGATCCTCGCCGAAGGTCATGGCGCCCAGGCAGAGGGGGCTGACGCGGAGGCCTGACCGGCCGAGGGTGACGTAGTGATTCAGGGGCATGAGCTCTCTCTCCGAGGGTGTCCGCTCGCAATCCCTGGCTCGCCGTCGCCGAGGATCCGGTGGTCTGAACGGAACAATGTTCCGGAAAGCACAGTGATACGGAACGACGTTCCGTTTGTCAACGCTGGTACGTAGAGGCAGGATTCACCGGAGCAGGAACGACGTGAAGCAGCCCGGCAGAGCGGAGAGACTCGAAGAAGCGTCGCCGGTCGCGCTCCGCACCGTGCGCGCGGACGCACGACGCAACCTCGACGCGCTGCTCGAGGCGGCCAAGGCGGTCTTCGGCACTTCCGGCGTGGATGCACCCGTGCGGGAGATCGCGGCGCGGGCGGGCGTTGGGATTGCGACCGTCTACCGCCATTTCCCTCAGCGCTCCGACCTCGTCGCAGCGGTATTTCGCCGCGAGGTCGACGCATGCGCCGCCGCCGCCCCCACGCTGGGGCGCGCGCATCAGCCCGTAGAAGCGCTGGCGCGCTGGCTTCGTCGATACACGAGCTTCATCGCCACCAAGCGGGGCCTCGCTGCCGCGCTGCACTCAGGAGACCCGGCGTTCGACGCACTCCCCGCGTATTTCCGGCAGAATCTCGAGCCAGCGCTTCAATCGTTGCTCGACGCTGCGGTCCGCGCGGGTCAAATCCGCGACGACGTCGAGGCCTACGAGCTCTTGCGCGCGGTTGGCAACCTCACCCTCGCCACCGGGGACGACGGAGTGCTTCAAGGTCGCCGCATGGTCGACCTCCTGATCGACGGGCTACGCTTCGGCGCTCGCGCCCCCGCCGCGAGTCTCCCGAGCAAGAGGAGACGGCCACAGCGGTGACACCCGCGACCGCGTCGCGTGGAACCAGGAGGCCCGACCCCGCCAAGCCCGCGATCGCCCGCGTCCGTCCGCGATCGTCCGCGATCGTCCGCAATCGTCCGCGATCGTCCGCGATCGTCCGCAATCGTCCGCGATCGTCCGCAATCGTCCGCGATCGTCCGCGAGGAGGGGCCCGGGAGGGCTAGCGCAGCTCCCTCCCTCCCGCACCGCGAAGCGGTGCGTACTAGCGGGGTGGAGTGGACGATTATCGAACTGCGTGCCTCCTGCCGACCCCCGAGGTTGTGGCGGTGTTCGAGGCGGTGGAGAGGTGGGCGGCGTGATGCTCAATGGTGCTCGGCCAATGACTGCCCCTCACTCGGCCGTTCGACTCCTACTCGCCGCACACGCCGATTCCAGTCCGCCATCGCACGCCCGCTGGAAGAGCGCCCTCGCTCTACCGTGGTCGACGCCCACACCAAGTCCCTTCTCATAAGCGATACCGAGATTGAAGCAACCCTTTGCCAGGTTGGCGTCGCACGCACGTTGGAAGAGAGTCGTGCCCTTCTTGTCGTCGCGCGGCAGTCCGCCCAAACCACTGCGATACATCATGCCGGCGTTTAGGCAGCCCATTGCGGCGCCGCCCTTTTCGGCCTCCGTCGTTGTGTTGCAGCCGCGTTCATAGAGAGCCGCCGCGCGGCCCATATCGACAGAAACCCCTTTACCGTGATGAAACATGAGTGCCAGGTCGAGGCATCCCATTGAAGACCCTCCGTCGCACCCGCGCTGGTAGGTAGCAACGGCTTTGGCGGCATCAACGACTACGCCTCGACCCTTTTCGTAGTCCGATCCCAAGTTGGTGCATCCAAAGGCATGACCGCTTTCGCACGCGCGCTGATGCAGAGTGAAAGCCTTTTTAGG
>JANXVA010000231.1 GCA_025351875.1 Myxococcales bacterium
CGGTCGTCGTCGCGTAGTAATCGACGCCGGCACTGGGCGGGTGCCCCGTGCAGCTCGAACCACCGTAGACCTGCGCGGGCGAGACCTTCGCGCCGACCCGCCACAGGCGCAGTGAGGCCGGTCCACAGAGGTCCGCGGTCGGTACCGACAAAGAGACGTAGGCGGGCGCGACGGCCGCCGCACACCCGGCATTGGGATGATCGACGGTCGCGAGGGGCTGGGCGCACGCGGCATCCGCGAAGTCGAGCACGTCGGCCTGCCTCGAGGCACACCGCGTCTTGCCGTCGCTCGCCTTCGACGCCGCGCACGCGAACGCGTGGGCGGGGTCCCAGAACGAGGACGCGTGGAGCGTCTCGCCGGTCTCGACCGCGAGAGAGTCGATGTCGAGCGGCGTTCCCGACCCATGCACGTGCTTCAGGGCTGCGAACGCGGTGTCTGCGATCGCGGCACCCTTGCCGTAGAAGCGCGATTCCGCGGCCAAGCCGGGGTACACCGTGCACGAGGCAGGGCTGCCCTGGTAGACCGTGCCGGCGAGCTTCGCGCCGACCTCGAAGTACTTCGCCGCGTAGAAGCCCGAACACGTTCCCTGAAGACTGGCGAGGATGGCGACCGGCGGGAGTATGCAGTCGGCGGTGTAGCCCGGCTCGTAGGCGGCCTCGGTCGTGCACGTCGCTTCGCCGAAGAGCCCCTCGATGAAGGCGAGCTTCGTCGGAGCACAGCGCATCGAGCTGTCACTCATCTTCATCTCGTCGCATCGGCCGGCGTGGGGGGCGCTGTCCTCGATCGCGAACGGCTGCCGCGAGCCGTCCGACCCATCGATGTACGTCGCGAAGAGCTGCTTGCCGCGCGGCTCGCGCGCGACCGTGCCTGTCACGAGCTCCGACGGCGCGACGGTGCGCGTCACCGAACGGTACGTCAGCGCGGGACCCGCGTAGGCGGTACAGGTTCCGTTCTGCTTCTCGTACGTCGTCGCGGGGGCGGACGCGACGCCGAGCTCGAGGACCTCCGGCGCGCTGCAGGCGACGTCGTAATTCGTGTATTCTGCATACTTGGCGGGTGTCGTCGGGGCACAGCTCGCCGGCCAGCCGACGATCTTCTGCGTGCATGTCGCGTCGACGAAGTACACCGTTCCCGGCTGCGTCGACGTCGGCGCGCAGTGGCGCGCACCGTCGAGCAGCGTCTCGTACATGCAGTCGACGTCGAGCATCGAGTCGTGGAAGCGACTGAAGAGCTTCGCGCCGCCGCCCGTCGTCACGACCGGACGGAGGCGTGTGCCGCCGCGATACTCGAGCGACGCGGTAGGGCCGTCCGGCGCGGCGTCCACGAGCGGCGAGACCGCGTCCGGCGTGCTGCCCTCGCCAGCGCCTGCGTCTCCATCCGCGGGCGTCGCCGCAGGGTCGTCCGAACAGCTCGGGAGGAAGACCGCAGCCGTAGCGAGGATGAGGACGGAGGCGGCGGCAACGAGTACGCGCATCGACGAAGCGTATACGCCTATCCCCAGGGTGAGGAGCGGCTCGTCGACGCGAAGTTCGCACCTGCTCCGCGTCTCACACCCGCGCCGCGCGAGGGTTCAATGCCGCGAAGAAGCGGACGGCGACGTCGCGTTCTCGAGCGCCAGCTCCGCCTCGAGCAACGTCACGAGGCGGGCGAGCGAGCTCTGGCTCCGGCGGTCCGTCTTCATGAAGACGTGGCGGAGCTGCGCGCGCACCGTGTACCAGGAGGAGCCCAGCTCGGCGGCGATCTCCTTCGGCGAGAGGCCGCCTCCGATCCGGAACGCGACGCGAGCCTCCGCGCTGGTGAGCGCGTACCGCGTCTTGAGCCGCTCCTCGACGCGCTCGGTCAGCTCCCGCGTCGAAGGGCGCGAGGTGATCGCGTTCTCGCGCAGCGCCGCGCCCTCGGCGACGGATGCCAGCGCGGTCATTCGATCACGGAGCGCCAACGCCCGCGCGAAGTGCGGCGTGATCAGCGCCGCCACCGCATCGTCGTCCGCGTCGAAGCGGCGCGCTCCGGCGCCCTTCATCACACCGATCGAGACCGTTCGACCGGCAGCGCGCTCGAGGATTCCTCCCGCGAGATCGTCGAAGCCACTGGGGAGGGCGAGCTCGTTGTGGAAGACGCTCGCCTCGACCAGCGCGCGCTCGCACAGCGCATCGCCGTGCGCGAACGCGCCGACGGGGGCGTCCCAGATCTTCGTCGCCCACGGATCGTCGCGCCAGTAGTGCGCGACGTAGGCCTGATCGAAGGTCGGCTCGAGACCGACCCAATCCTGTTCGACACCGCACCGGCTCTCGACCCGCACACCCGCGGCGCGTGCGTCGAGCAATGCCGCGAAGCCACGGAGCGCGTCGTGCCACCGGCCGCGATCGAGGACGCCTGCGTAGGCGTGGTCCACCACGTCGAAGACGGCACGCATCCGGGCGTCGATCGGCACGCGCCCTATCCTAACAGGCGTAGTCCACGTGGACGATGCGGTGGCTGCAAGGCATCGACAAAGTGGTGGAATGCTCAAATTCGGATCGGCTGCGGCAGCGGTGTCGCTCTTGGCTTTCGCGACGGTGACGGGTGTGGGTTGCGGTGGGAGCGATAGCTCGAACGGCGGGACCTCGGGCTCGTCGGGGAGCTCCGGCTCGTCGGGAAGCTCGGGAAGCTCGGGCTCGTCCGGAAGCTCGGGCACCCCGGGCGCTGGCGACGCGTTCTGGTTCATCAACGGTGACCTGAAGAAGGTCGGCGTGTCGAGCCTCAGCGGCGCCGAGACGTTCAGCGAGGAGATCCCCGGCAAGCCGCTCGGGGTTGCGATCGGGGCCGGCTCCGCGTGGGTGCTCTCTGCCGACGGCAAGGTGCTTCGCTACGATCTCGCGGCGCCCGCGCGCGTCGCCACCGTCTCCGACGTAGCCAAGCACCCCAGCCACATCGCATTCGCGGCGGGCGCGGTCTGGGTGGCCGAGGACGATGACGGCAGCACCTGCGATTCGGTCGACGCCGGACCGGCGAAGGTGCTCCGCATCGATCCGGCGAACAACACCGTGGTCGCGAAGATCTCGGTCTCTGCCACCACCACGTTCGCGTGCAATCGGATCGACTCGCTCGTGTCCGACGGCAAGACCGTGTTCGCGCTGATCGACAACGCGTTCGGCGCCGCACGGATCGACCCCGCGACGAACACGATCGGCAAGCGCGCGGCGCTCGGCGAGGGCGCGGGCTACGGCGCGGGGCACGCCGCGGTCTCGGAGGACACGCTCTGGGTGCTCAACAACTCGAGCGGCGGGCACTTCTTGCATGCGCTCGACTCGACGACGCTGGCGCCGAAGAGCAAGACCGCGACCCGAGACAAGCTCCTCGGCGCCGTGATGGTCGCGTCGAAGGATGCCGTCTACATCGACGGCACGGAGAGCTCCATGGTTCGCGTCGACGCCGCGATGCCGAGCAAGCAAGAAGAGAAGACGTTTCCACTCCCGCCCGACTGCCTGGCGCTCCACAAGGGCACCTTGTTCGGCTCCGCCGTACCGGTCCTCGCCGCGGTGATGGTGGGCGCGGATCCCGTGACGCTGATGGAGAAGAGTCGGATCGAGTCGCCGTACTTGTTCAATTTCGATCGGTTCGCCTTCGTGGAGTGACGAACCGACCCCTCCGGGGCCTCGCGAGACTTGATTGGATGCGAGTCGTCAGAACGGCGAGAACGTCCCGGTGCCGTTCATCGTGAGCTCGTCGGTGCCGGCGGGGTAGGCGAGCATGAGCGTGTCCGAGAGGCCGGACGCGACCTCGAACGACGTCGGAGGCGGCACGGGCGCCGGACTCGTGTCAGCCTCGGCTGCGTCGACCTGTGGATCGGGTGCGTCAGGGGAGCCACCGTCGGCGCTCGCGGCCGGCGCCGTGCCCTCCGCGTACGCGCGTACGACTGGGCGCAACCGGCCACCGGTCGGAGCTGCCTTCAGCGGTCCGAAACGCACGAACGGATCGGGGTCGCTCGTGAGCAGGCCGACGAGCTCTCCGAGCTGCTCCGGAAAGCGGTCCGCACCGAGCAGCTCACGGGAGCGTCGAAGCGCGAGCGCCGTCTTGTTGTCCGTACCGGCCGCTCGCCCAACTCCGAGATCTATGCGCCCCGGGTGCAGCGCATGGAGCGCACGAAACGTCTCGGCGACCTTGAGAGCACTTTGGTTCGGCAGCATGATCCCGCCCGAACCGACACGGATCCGTTTCGTCACCGCGGCGACCGACGCGATCACGACCTCCGGCGACGAGCTCGCCAGGCCGCCCGCGTTGTGGTGCTCCGCCAGCCAGTACCGCGCGAGCCCGCGCGCGTCGGCGTGGCGCGCGAGATCGACCTTGTTTTGCAGGGCCCCGGCGGCCGTCGTCCCGGACGGCACCGGCGAGAGGTCGAGCACGCTGAGAGCGGGAGCGGAGGGCACCACGGGATCGAGCTTACCTCGTACTTCTTGACGATTCTTCCGCACGCCCCGCCGGGCCCCTGCTACGGAGAGCGCCAGATGGCAGACACTTTCGAGGGGGTAATCGGACCGGAGCTCGCGAGCGCTATCGCGAAGAAGGGCTACACGACCCTCACCCCCGTACAGCAGGCGGTCCTCGACCCCGCGCTCGCGGGTCGAGACCTGCGGATCAGCTCGCAGACCGGCTCGGGAAAGACGATCGCGATCGGCTTCATCGTGCGTGACGCCATCAAGGGCGACACCGCCCCGTCCCCCAAGGGCGCCGCAAGGCCTCGCGCGCTCGTCGTCGCGCCGACCCGCGAGCTCGCCAAGCAGGTCGAGGTCGAGCTGTCGTGGCTCTACGCACCGATGCGCGTGAGCGTCGCCTCGGTCACGGGCGGAGGAAACTTCCGCGACGAGCGCCGCGCGCTCGGCGCCGGCCCCGCGATCGTCGTCGGTACCCCGGGTCGCCTCCTCGACCACCTCACGCGCGGCGCGATCGAGGGCACGCAGCTCGGCGCGGTCGTCCTCGACGAGGCCGATCGCATGCTCGACCTCGGCTTCCGTGACGACCTCGAGGCCATCCTCGCGTTCGCCCCCGCAGAGCACCGCACCCACCTCGTCTCGGCGACGTTCCCGCGCGAGGTCCTCGCGCTCGCGAACCGCGTGCAGAAGGATCCTGCGCGCATCGAAGGCACGCCGATGGGCGAGGCCAACGCCGACATCGAGCACCTCGTGCATCTCGTGCTCCCGCACGAGCGCCTCGACGCGATCGTGAATCTCCTCCTGGAGACGCCCGACGGCACGACGCTCATCTTCGCGCGCACCCGCGCCGACGTCGGCGAGCTCACGCACCTCCTCGGTGACGCCGGGTTCATCGTCGACTCGCTCTCCGGAGAGATGGAGCAGCGCGAGCGCAACAAGGCGCTCGCGGCATTCAAGCGCGGCGACCTGCATGCGCTCATCGCGACCGACGTCGCGGCGCGCGGCATCGACGTGCAAGACGTGGCACGCGTGCTCCACGCCGAGCCGCCGATGGATCCCGACTCGTATACCCACCGAAGCGGGCGCACCGGTCGCGCGGGGCGCAAGGGCAAGAGCTCCGTCATCGTCATCCCGCCGGCGCTCAACCGCGTCTCGGGGCTCCTCAAGCGCGCGGGTGTGCGCTGGCGCATCGATCCCGTGCCCACCGCCGAGACGATCGAGACGGCTCGTGAGGAGCGTCTCTACGAGGCGCTCACCGCCGTCGTCCCCCCGGAAGATCCGAGCGAGCCCGTCGCCGTGGACACGCGGGTCGGCGGCCCGATCGAGGCCGACGATCGCTCGTGGGCGATCGCCAAGCGCCTCGTCGAGTCCGGTGAAGGCACGCGTGCGCTCGCGCGCATGATCGCTCGCACCCGCGCCAGCGGGCCGGAGGCGCGGCGCATCACGCCAGTGCTTCCGCCCGGGCAGAAGCGCAAGCCGTGGGAGCAGGCGGGGCCTGGCATGGCCGGTCCCGGCATGACGGGGCCCGGCATGGCCGCGGCCCGCAACGAGGGGCGTCCGTTCGCGGAGCACCGCACGTTCGGCGAGCCTCGCGGTCTCCGCCCGGAGCGCGCGGGGGATGACCCGGGCGACCGCGGCCCGCGCCGTGACGATCGTGACGCGCAGCCGCGTCGCGAGTTCGGGCGCGAGGCGGGTCCCGCACGCTCGCCGCGCGACGCCGAGACGGACGCGGGCTCGTGGGTGCCCTTCCGCGTCTCCTGGGGACAGATCCACGGCGCCGACGCGCGCCGCTTGCTCGCGATGGCCTGCCGCCGCGGCGGGATCAAGGGGAGCGACGTCGGCGCGATCCGTGTAACTCGCACGTATTCGACCATCGACGTGTCGAGCGCCGCAGCGGAGACGTTCGCGAAGGCGACCCGCGAGCCCGACCCGCGCGACCCGCGCGTGAAGATTCGCCCCGCCAGCGAGGTCGAGCATGGCGATGGCCCCGCGCACGAGGATCGCGTGCCGGCCGCGCCCAGGAGCTCGCCGAACCTCATCCCGATCGATCTCCCGTCGAAGCCCGCCGCCAGGAGCTCGCGTCATGTCATCGAGGTCGAGCGGCCGAGCAAGCCTGCCGCCAAGAGCTCGCGCAGCGTCGCGGACGAAGCGAAGCCCGTGAAGCCCCCGCCGAAGAGCTACCGCGACATCGTCGACGAGCCCGCCCCTCCCGCCGCCAAGAGCTCGCGTCGTATCGTCGTCGATCGCCCGTCGAAGACCGCCGCCAAGAGCTCGCGCAGCGTCGTCGCGCCGGAGTCCGCGAAGAGCACCCGTACGCTCGAGATCGATCGCCCGTCGCGCAGCTCGCGCGATGTCGATGCCGAGGAGCCCGCGAAGAAGCCCGCGGCAGAGGCCGACCGTCCCGCGACGGCAGACCGCGCGTCTCGCGCCGCGACAGGTGATCGCCGCCCGCGACCCTCGCAGCCCGAGCGTTACGCGCGCCGTCCGGCGCACCGCCCCGATGAGCGTCCCGTCGGCGACCGCCCTCGTCCCTCGAGCGACGAGCGCCCTCGTCCCTCGAGCGACGGGCCGCGTCCGGGCGGAAACGGTTCCCCGCGTCCGCCGTTCGATCGCGCGCGCCCGTCGAACGACCGCCCCCGTCCGCCCTACGACGCGCATCGCCCGCGTCCCACCGGCGACGGGCCGCGACCCGGCGACGCGCACCGGCCGCGTCCGCCGTTCGATCGCTCGCGCCCGCCCAGCGACCGCAATGACGGGCCGCGCACGGGCGGCAACGACCGACCCCGTCCGCCCTACGAAGGACCGCGCCCCGGCGGCAACGACCGCCCGCGTCCCCCGTTCGACGGGCCGCGACCCGGCGGAGACGACCGGCCGCGCCCGCCGCATCCCGGTGGACCGCGCCCGGGCGGACCGCCGCCGTCGCGCCACGGCGACGCCCGACCGAAGCACAAGAAGCGCTGACCTTGCGCGCGCATGGCCGGAAGCCCTCGCGATTGCCCCTGTTTTTCCGGCCAGCGCTACGTCGCTTGCTGCGCGCCGTTTCATCGCGGCGAGCGTGAGGCGGAGACGCCGGTTCTGCTCATGCGATCCCGTTACGCGGCGTTCGCGCTCGGGCTCGGCGAGTACCTCGTGCGCACGCTCTCGAGGGATCACGCGGATCTCGACCTGCCGCGCGTGGCGCTCATCCGTGAGCTCTCGCAGGCTCGGGAGCGCCAGCGGTTCATGGACCTTCGCATCCTCCACGAGGAGACGGGCGAGCGCGAAGGTCAGGTGATGTTCTTCGCGCGGATCTTCGAGAGGGGCGTGGACGGCTCGTTCGTCGAAGTATCGCAGTTCCTGCGCGAGGGCCCGGGGTGGCGCTACGCCTCGGGGGTCTTGGTGCCCAAGGTCGACCTCCCCGCCCCCCTCGAGGCGCTGACCCCCGCAGACATATTTGGATTACGCACGCGCGAGTGACTGCTAGGGTCCCGCAGACAATGATCGACAATCGCGTCGCCGCTTTTCGCACGGCGCTCGAACAGCTGATGTCGGCGATGGACGCCATCGTCCGCATCGCACGCTGGACCGAGGCCCCCGATGCCATCCCCGCGCCCCTCCAGAAGGCGGCGTCGCAGATCGACGAGCGTCTCTCGAACGCCGTGAAGCTCGCGGACACGAAGGTCGTCGGCGCGCCGCAGGTGACTGCGCGTATCAACGCGATGAGCGGGTGCATCCGCCAGCTCGCCGAGGCCTTCAAGGCCTATCGCGCCGAGGTCGAGGCCGCCCCCGGGACCGAGGCCGAGGCCGCCCTCTCGCTCGACGCGGCGATCGCCGAGGTCAAGGACACCGACAACAAGATCGCCTGAGCGCGGCCCGCTCTGGCCGAGCGCCTCGTTCGCGAGGGGCTCGCGCGACGCACAAAAAGAGAAAGCGCGAGGTGGAGTCCACCTCGCGCTTCTTCGTTTAGGCGCTCCGCTTCGTCAGCGGACGCTGCCTAGCCGTCGCTGCCTACCAGCGGCCGCCGCCACCACCACCGCCACCGCCGCCACGACCGCCGCGACCACCGCCGCCGCCGCGACCACCATGCTTCCATGCCCCCGGTTATTCGTGACTCGGGAAAGATGTGGGGCCCTGACGGCAAGGCGTATGACGCGAAGTGTGTGATTCCGGATTC
>JANXVA010000261.1 GCA_025351875.1 Myxococcales bacterium
CTCCCACGTCGAGTACCTGAAGGCCTTCGACGACACGCTCCGCGTCCTCCAGACCGCCGATGCCCTCACGCGCGCCGCCTACGAGCTGGCCGAGGACGCTGCGAAGGAGAACGTCCGCTACATGGAGGTCCGCTACTCGCCGATGCTCCACACGCGCCGCGGGCTCGCGCTCACCACCGTCGTCGAGGCCGTGCTCGAGGGCCTCCGCGCGGCGCAGGACAAGTATGGCATCGAGTCGAACGTCATCATCTGCGGGATCCGCAACGTGTCGGCCGAGAGCTCGCTCGAGATGGCCGAGCTCGCCGTCGCCTACAAGAACCGCGGCGTCGTCGGCTTCGATCTCGCCGGCGCCGAGTACGACCACCCCGCGAAGCACCACAAGTCGGCGTTCCAGCTCGTTCGCGACAACAACATCAACGTCACGATCCACGCCGGCGAGGCCTACGGCCCCGAGTCGATCCACCAGGCGATCCACGTCTGCGGCGCGCACCGCATCGGTCACGGCTGCAGGCTCCGCGAAGACGGAGACCTGCTCCACTACGTGAACGACCATCGCATCGCGCTCGAGTGCTGCCCGTCCTCGAACGTCCAGACCGGCGCCATCCGCGATCTCGCGAGCCACCCGATCAAGCTCTACAAGAACCTCGGTCTGCGCGTGACCGTCAACACCGACAACCGCCTCGTCACCAACACGACGGTGTCGAAGGAGCTCTGGCTCTGCCACACGGAGATGGGCTTCACGTTCGACGACCTGAAGCAGGTCATCCTGAGCGGCTTCAAGAGCGCGTTCTTGCCGTTCCACGTGAAGCAGCAGTACCTCCGGCACGTGAGCGAAGAGCTCGACGCCTTCGTGCACGAGCAGGCCGAGGAGTCCTCTCGCAGCCTCCACCACGCGTCGGTCGCGACGTCACCGCTCGCGCCGCCGTCGGCCGCCCCGCCCTCGACGACGACGGTTCAGCTCCAGGCCAAGGGCAAGAGCAGCTGAGTCAGTTTTTGCAAACCGTCGCGCAGGACGTGTTCCCGCACGAGAGCAGGTCGCTCGCGGTCGTCTGAGCGGCCGGGTGCGACGAGAGGCAATCCGAGTAGCAGCTGTCGGTCGTGCACTTGTCCGTGCAGGCTGCGAACGCGACGCACGCTGCGCTGGCCCTGCACGCCGTGATCTCCGAGCAGCACGAGCCCTTGATGCATCCGCTGCACGCCGTGTCGTTCGCGTCCAACGGGCACGAGCCGCCGCTCGTGCCCGACGTCCCGCTGCCGACACCGCCGAAGGCTCCCGAGGTCCCGGGTGCGCCCGAGGTACCCGTCCCCGAGGTACCCGTCCCCGAGGTACCCGTCGCGCCCGAGGTGCCCGAGGTGCCCGAGGTGCCGCTGCTCGTTCCGGTGCCGGTGGTCGTGCCGCTGCACGCCGCGATCGCGAGAGCGACGCACGCAAGGGCGGAGGCGGCGAGCGGGCTGGTGATGCGCATGAAAAAATCCTAGCTCAGTTCACCGCGAGCCACGAGCGGGGAGGGGTCGCGGGTCGGCCGCGCCTGCGTGCTATCGTTCACCGCGCGCAGTCATGTCGAAGATTCACCCCAGCGTCAGCGATGTAGCCCAGTCGCGCGTGGGGACTCGAATCAAGGGAAAATGGCGGGTCGACAAGCTGCTCGGCGTCGGAGGGATGGGCGCCGTCTACGCGGCGACGCACCGCAACGGAAGCCGCGTCGCGCTCAAGATCCTGCACCCGCAGCTCTCGATGCTCTCCGACATCCGTGCGCGGTTCGCGCGCGAGGGTTACGTCGCCAACGCGGTGAACCATCCGGGCGTCGTGCGCGTCCTCGACGACGACGAGACCGAGGACGGCGCGGCCTTTCTCGTGATGGAGCTCCTCGAGGGCGAGACGGCCGACGCTCGCGCGCGTCGCTTCGGGAGCCGCTTGCCGCTGGAGGACGCGCTCACGATCGCAGATGGCCTGCTCGACGTCCTCGCCGCCGCGCACACCGCCGGGGTCGTGCATCGTGACATCAAGCCCGAGAACGTCTTCCTCACGAAGGATGGCGCCGCGAAGGTCCTCGACTTCGGCATCGCGCGGCTGCGCGCCATCACGCTCGGCGAGGAGCTCGAGGTCGGGGCGGAGGACGCGCCAGGCGGCCCGGTCGCCCAGCCCGCTCCGCACCTTCGGACGCGCACGGGCGTCACGATCGGGACGCCCGCCTTCATGCCGCCGGAGCAGGCTCTCGGGAGGACCGACGAGGTCAACGCCTCGAGCGACATCTGGGCGGTGGGCGCAACGCTTTTCGCCCTTCTTTCTGGGCGGATCGTGCACGACGCGAAGACTCACATGGAGGTCGTCATCGCCGCGGCCACGGCGCAGGCGAAGTCGCTCGGTGCCGTCGCGCCCGATGTACCCAAGTCTCTGGTGGAGATCGTCGATCGTGCGCTCTCCTTCAAGAAGGAGGATCGCTGGCCGAGCGCACGCGCGATGCAGCAGGCGATCCGCGCGGCGTTCCCCAGCCACCGCACGCAGCGGACGTCGGTACCGGCGCAATCGGCGGCGCCCGCGGTGGCCTATTCGTCAGAGGCGCCCGTGAGCCTCGGCCTCGGCTCGCAGCCGCAG